>NZ_NEGD01000019.1:0-46329 GCF_002135245.1 Acinetobacter sp. ANC 4218
ATCGTCGCCTTGGTAGGCCTTTACCCCACCAACTAGCTAATCCGACTTAGGCTCATCTATTAGCGCAAGGTCCGAAGATCCCCTGCTTTCCCCCGTAGGGCGTATGCGGTATTAGCATCCCTTTCGAGATGTTGTCCCCCACTAATAGGCAGATTCCTAAGCATTACTCACCCGTCCGCCGCTAAGTTATGGTGCAAGCACCAAAACTCCGCTCGACTTGCATGTGTTAAGCCTGCCGCCAGCGTTCAATCTGAGCCATGATCAAACTCTTCAGTTTAAAATCAGTAGTAGCTTATGGCTACCAATCTTGGCTCATCAATTTTCTGACAAATATTTCTCAAATAAACTTCGAGTAATTTCTACCATCAATCAATGAAAATAATTTCGATCAATCAACCAGTAAAAATCCACACAAGTTGTTCTTCATAATCTCTTAATGATCTATTCCCTACCTCGTCAGTAGAAAATATAACGCAATAAACATTTAACAACTTAACCTGTTCAGCTAAGTTCGTTTGCTGTATCGCGTCGGGATGAGCCCATTATAGGGCAATTTCTTACCCATGCAAGTGCTTTTAACTGATTGTTTTATTGAGTGTTGTATTTTTATGCACTAAGTTGGTTCATTTTTATTCTAATTCCAATATAAACATATAATTTTAAAGCAAAAATATGAATAAAATATTTCTGCTTTATTTTTTCTTAATTTTTCACCTCTGCTGCTTTAATGTTCACGCTGATAATTTTCACCACTTGTTTTGGTACATTTTGATGCATTCCAAAGTTTGCAGTCGGTACTTGAGTGATTTTATCGACCACATCCATGCCTTTCGTAACCTTACCAAACACGGCATAACCTGCATTCATCTGACTTCTGTTTAAAAAGTCATTGTCTACTGTATTAATAAAGAATTGGCTGGTTGCTGAATTAGGCATATTGGTTCGTGCCATGGCCAATGTGCCACGTAGGTTCTTTAAGCCATTATAGGATTCATTTTGAATAGGGGCTTTGGTCTTCTTCTCGACCATGTTGGCATCCATTCCTCCCCCCTGAATCATGAAGCCAGGAATCACCCGGTGAAAAATGGTGCCGTTATAAAAGTTATCTTTTACATAGCTTTCAAAGTTCTTTGCTGAAATAGGCGCTTTATCATTAAATAGCTCTATTTCAATATTTCCCATTGAGGTTTTCATTTCTACCAGGGTATTTGCAGCCATCACCTGCAAACTCATACATGCAGTACCAATAGCAAATAAGGCCTTTTTTAACATTTCTTTACTCTTCTACGTTAAGTTGTCATTGTGAATATCTATATATTAATCTTTCAATATAAATATAACAGCTTCTCTTTTTGATATAAAATGAGCATTACAATGAGCGAAGAATTAAATACAACTACTTTTTCCCTTTACCCACCTTGGCATTTACAGGGTGATGCTTTTATTTTGAATTACTGGTTAACGCCCAAATTTATTGCGCAGCATCGGACTTTTTATATTGCTCCTTCTCCAATTGGACGCGTGGTACAGGTCATATTGGTTCGTTATCATGATTCTCCTGTAGGCCCATATGATGAATTGCTGATCTTGGATCATCCTTTAATCAGTAAAAGACGTTTGTCTTCCATTCCGAAAATTTATGTTTCTACCAAAGCCTCTATGCTAAATGGTCAACATTTTTGGGGAATACCAAAACAGCTGGCCCAATTTGAATGGCTCATCCATGATGATGTGGTGTATTGCAATATCTGCTTTGAGCAACAAGAAATGAGTTTGTGCTTGCAGAAATATAAACATAGCCAGATTTTTTATGTGAATAGTCATCATTTACCTGCACGGCTGCTCAAGATCAATCAAGCCTGGCAAGGTTTACGCTATCAGTTCACACTACAATTTCGCGGTAAACTGAGTAAATTAAAACAGGCGAGCTGGAAAAACACCCAGAACATTTTTCCCGATTTTTCTCACGCCCGCTATTTACAGAGCTTTTATGTGCCAGAATTTAGTCTCATCTTACCTAAAGCTAAAATCGAGAAAAAATAAAGGTGTTTCACGTGAAACACCTTTATTATAAATGAATACCCAGCTCAAAAAATTTAAGCGTGTTTATCCCAAAACTTTCTATAGTTTTTACTGATTTCAATAAAATACTTTTTAGCACGATAAGAAACGGGTGTGAGATTGACAAAACCATGCGCTTGATCGCTATATTCCTGATAATGCACCTTTACGCCACGATGACGTAATTTATGTGCATAAATTTCCCCTTCATCATGTAATACATCATGACCTGCAGTCACCACAAACGTAGGCGGTAATTTGTCATGCTGACCATAGGTCGGTGAAATCAGCGGATCATCGAGTTCAACCTGATGCGTATCTGCATAATAATGGGTGACAAAATCCACATCTTTACCGGTTAAAACCAGTCCTTCATTGTAGGCATAAAATGAAGGATGACGGCTTTTAAAATCGACTGCCGGATAAAGCAGTAATTGCGCTTGCGGTGCATACACTTTATGAGCTGTACGTTGTGCAACTACCGTGCTGATATTCCCTCCAGCGCTATCCCCCGCCACTGAAATTCTATTTTTTAAGATTTTCAGCTGCTTTCTGTTTTGATAAACCCATGCCAAGGCATCTTCACAGCTTTGAATCAGTTGATTCGGACTCGCTTCAGGTGCTAAAGGATAGTCAATACTTAAAACCTGCACTTTGGCATGGACGGCAAGTAAACGGCAGACCTCATCATGCGAATCCAGACTGCCTACAACAAAGCCGCCACCATGAAAATACACCACCATGGGCAATTTTTTAGTGGGTGCAGGATGATAATGTCGCGCAAAGATGGTGCCGCTGTGTAAAGGTAAACGTAGATCTTCCACCTGTTTCACCGGTGTAGGCTTGGCTTTGATGGACTGCATTTGCAAATCAAAGCTTTTACGGGCATGAATAATATCTTCACTGACCAAACCACTACTGCCCCGTTTTAACTGGGCTGCCATCATGCATTGCACCAAGGGATCAAGTTCAGGATATTGATGCGGATATCTTAAAATTTTAACTAGAAATTTTTGTGCAAAACTGGGCAATCGATCTAAAGTACGTGCCGCTGTACCTTGACCTTTTTCTAACATGGTCTGTAAAGTTCGGCTAAAAGCAACCATCATGGCACCTTCCTTTTATTTTAATCTTGATATTTTCTACATGATCAGCCAATGCGTGACCATACGCTTATATCAGTCTAATTATCGGTATACACAGTAAAAACATTCATACGCTAATCTTCTTTTCATACCTTGTCATTGACAATTTCCATGTATATTTCGGCGTTTTTTTGCCACTCCCGCCCACAAAAAGAATGAACGTTATGGTTAAAAGATGCCTTCTGCTATCATTAGCAAGGCTATTTTTGGCTGCATGATTATCCCCTTTCCTGAAGATGGCACTTATTAAAATGATTCTTATACTTGCTAGGACTGTCATTATAACCAAGCCTAGGGTTCAGGTTATGACTAGCAATATAAAGGGGAGTAATTCCTCAACGTTGGAAATATGATTCCTTCGCCTATTATTTAGATCCTAATTTAGAGGGGGGGTCCGCTCAGAATCCTGATAAAATTTTGCTAAACAGATACATAAATTCTATTTATTCTGCATTTACTTAACTTTAGGCAAAAAAAAAGCTTATCCAGAGGTTGGATAAGCCTAGAAAACACATTTCTAAATACCAAGAAGAAACTACAGCGATAGAATCTGGGTTAAATAGTAAGCATATAAAGCATTTTTGTGAAATATATAATTTATTTAATATTAATCGTTTTTAAGTCTAATAAAATCATTGCGAAGTTCATTCCTCTGCATGCAATCAAGCTTCTTAGATACATGGATATCAATTCTTTACTTCGGAACAGCCTATTATAACTGCTGTTGCGGTTAGTCCATCCATTATAGATCATAATGTGTATTTGTATCATGATCGGCTGTTCAAAAGAGTGAAACTGGTAGCTGGCTTAAATTCAGATATTCACCCGCCATCTCTCCATCATTTTGTGTTCTATTTTAGAAAAATAATGCTTTTTAATAATTTTAATCAAATTAAACAGATTTAATCGCTTATCTCGCTTGAATTTTTAGCGTCTGCCCCGAACTCTGTATTAATCATGAATTTTATCACTCATGGCAGTTCAGGATTAACGCAGTTAGCACTGAGGCCAAAAGGACTGACATGTTTAAAAACCCATTCAAACGGAGTAAATCTATGGCAACTGAGCAGAATCAAGACGCTCAAGATCTAGGGCAAGAGCAAGCTGAGCAACAAACAGTAGAATCTCAAGCTGAACCTGAACAGTCAGAAGTTACCGTTGAATCTTTACAAGAGCAGATTGCACAGCTTGAAGGTGACTTGAAGTTAGAAAAAGCCCGTACAGCCAATGCAGTTTATGAAGCACAAAAAAGCGTAGAACGTATTCAACGTGAAGCTGAAAAGCATAAAGAGACCGTGATTGAGAAGTTTGCTAAAGAGCTGCTCGACACTGTCGATAATTTAGAGCGTGCCATTCAAGCGGCTGGGGATATTGAATCGCCATTACTTGAAGGCGTTCAACTGACCCATAAATCATTACTCAGTACGCTGGAAAAATTTAACGTTGTAGAAGTCAACATGAACAACGGTTTCAATGCTGATTTACATCAGGCCGTCGGTATTGCACCTGACGTCAAAGCTGGTGAAATCGGTACCGTATTACAAAAAGGTTATGCCCTTTCAGGCCGTTTACTGCGTCCAGCAATGGTCCTCGTAGGTCAATAAGGTATAGAAATTCGAGAGTTTTTCTATTTTTTTCATGCAAACAACTTGAAAAATTTTGAATGGCTCTCATATCGGATAACAAGCAAAAACATTGCAAAAAATAATTTTGAGGAAACATCCAAATGGCTAAAATCATTGGTATTGACTTAGGTACAACAAACTCTTGTGTTGCCGTACTTGAAGGCGACAAAGTTAAAGTCATCGACAACGCTGAAGGCGCGCGTACAACTCCATCTATTATTGCCTATAAAGATGGCGAAATTCTGGTTGGTCAATCTGCGAAACGTCAGGCAGTGACTAACCCTAAAAACACATTATTCGCGATCAAGCGTTTGATCGGCCGTAAGTACCAAGACCAAGCAGTACAAAAAGACATCGGTTTAGTGCCTTACAAAATTATCCAGGCAGACAATGGCGATGCTTGGGTTGATGTGAATGACAAGAAACTTGCACCACAACAAATCTCTGCTGAAATCTTGAAAAAGATGAAAAAAACTGCAGAAGACTATTTAGGTGAAACAGTTACTGAAGCGGTAATTACTGTTCCTGCTTACTTCAACGATGCACAACGTCAAGCCACTAAAGATGCAGGTAAAATTGCCGGTTTGGACGTTAAACGTATCATCAACGAACCAACTGCTGCAGCTCTTGCGTTCGGTATGGACAAGAAAGAAGGCGACCGTAAAATCGCGGTTTATGACTTGGGTGGTGGTACTTTCGACGTATCCATCATTGAAATTGCTGACTTGGATGGCGACCAGCAAATCGAAGTATTATCTACAAACGGTGATACTTTCCTAGGTGGTGAAGACTTCGATAACGCTTTAATTGAATTCCTGGTTGAAGAATTCAAGAAAGAACAAAGCGTGAACTTGAAACAAGATCCTCTTGCATTACAACGTTTGAAAGAAGCCGCTGAAAAAGCAAAAATCGAGCTTTCTTCTTCTAATGCAACTGAAATTAACCTTCCATACATCACTGCAGATGCGACTGGTCCTAAACATTTAGTGATCAATGTAACGCGTGCAAAACTTGAAGGTTTGGTTGCTGATCTGGTCGCTCGTACTATTGAACCATGTAAGATTGCACTTAAAGATGCCGGTCTTTCAACTTCAGACATCTCTGACGTGATTCTGGTTGGTGGTCAGTCTCGTATGCCACTTGTACAACAAAAAGTACAAGAATTCTTCGGCAAAGAGCCACGTAAAGACGTAAACCCTGACGAAGCTGTAGCGATTGGTGCTGCAATTCAAGGTGCGGTATTGTCTGGTGACAAAACTGACGTATTGCTTCTTGACGTAACTCCATTGACGCTTGGTATTGAGACTATGGGCGGCGTGTTAACTGCAATTATCGAGAAAAACACCACGATTCCTGCTAAGAAATCTCAAGTGTTCTCAACTGCTGCAGACAACCAGCCTGCTGTAGACATTTCGGTTTACCAAGGTGAACGTAAAATGGCGCAGCAAAACAAATTGTTGGGTAACTTCCAGTTAGGCGACATCCCACCTGCTCCACGTGGTGTACCACAAATTGAAGTATCGTTCGATATCAATGCTGACGGTATCTTAAAAGTGTCTGCAAAAGACAAGAGCACTGGTAAAGAACAATCAATTCAAATTAAAGCAAACTCTGGTTTGAGCGATGCTGAAATTGAAGCGATGATCAAAGATGCGGAAGCAAATGCGGAAGAAGACCGTAAGTTCGAAGAACTGGCTAAAGCTCGTAACGAAGCTGATGCTTTAGTTTCTAGCGCGCAAAAAGCAGTAAAAGATCTGGGCGAACAAGTGACTGCTGACGAAAAAACTGCGGTTGAAACTGCGGTTTCTGAACTTGAAGCTGCAACCAAAGAAAATGATGTTGAAGACATCAAAGCGAAAACTGAAGCACTTCAAAACATCATCATGCCGATCACTCAACGCGCTTATGAAGCTGCGCAAGGTGCTCAAGGCGGTGCGCAAGGTTTTGATCCAAATGCATTCCAAGGTGATGCGGGTCAACAACAAAAAGCAGATGACGGCGTTGTAGATGCTGAGTTCACTGAAGTTAAAGATGACAAAAAATAATTTGTCGAATTAACAGAAAAAAGACCGCGCGCAAGCGCGGTTTTTTTATTTTTATTTCAGCTTAATTGTTATACAGTATAGAAAAATAATGATTTTAAGCTTTTATGCGCTTAGTGCTACTCAGCCTGTTGGTCATATTTCTGTTCGGCATGACCTATCAAACCCGAAATCATCCCCAAGTTCGCCACAATACCCTGTTGGATCGTATTCAACATCCTTTCGATACCCGCTTACGTTACCGTATTGCTGAGGTTGATTCACGTTTTGGTGTTACTGAAAATGAACTGAAACAGATTAGCCAGCAAGCCACTGACATCTGGAAAGCGGGTACAGGCAAAGACTATTTTGTTTATGATCCCGATGCCCGGCTCACCATCCATTTAATTTATGATCAACGTCAAGACGAATCGGTGCAACGTCGGCAGCAATTAGGCCAGATTCAAAACAACCAGCAAGTGTGGGTCAATAAAAATCAACAACTGCAGCAATTTAAAGATGAACTAGACCGTACCAATACTCTACTCGATGCGAAAAAAGCCCAACTCAATATACAAATAAATCAACATAATCAATATATTGCAATTATTAATCAAAGTGGCGGAATCCCGGCTTCACAACGTAATCAGCTCATGCAGCAGCAAAACCAGTTACAACAGCACATTTTTGTACTGCAGCAGGAGATCAATCTTTATAACCAGAAAATTCAGCAACTCAATCTTCAGGTTGATGACCTGAATCAGCTTAATCAACAGATTGATAGCTCTGTAAAAAGCTTTAATCAGCGTTTTCAGCCACGATTATTTGATAAAGGTTCATTTAATGGCAAGCAAATCAACATTTATGAATTTGAATCCGTTGAGGATTTACGCTTGACGCTGGCACATGAATTTGGCCATGCATTGGGCTTGAAACATAATCAGGATCCACAAGCGCTAATGTATCCAGTCATGAAAGAGCAGAACCTGCAAAATTTCCGCTTGTCCGCTGCTGATCTTGCCCTGTTACAGGTGCGTTAGACTCAACTTGAGATACAATGCAAAAAAACCTTACTTTTTATAAGTCTATGAATAGTAAGATATCGGCAATCAGGCAAATTTCGTGTTATGGTAATAACCAGAAATGACAACAGAAACCTCTGGAGATGCATGTGAGTTACTACCATATTCTTATTGAAGTAAATGATCACATCAGTACGATTGAACAGACTCGTGATATTGAAATTTTTGATATTATTGAGATTCAACCTTATCTCCATTCCATTCTTTTGCCGTATTTCAATGAGCAACTGATTGAACTTGAAGATGAAAATATAGAATATAAAGATATTCTGCATTTGCAAGTCAAACAGACCCTGTTGCCTATTCAAGATTTGATTGAAGAAGAACAACGTTTACTGCCAAGCGATACCGATATCACCATTAGTGCTTATGAAATTTTTAACAATCGCGATTTAAGCCAAGATGTGACTACGGTTATTTTTGATATTCTAGAAGCGGCAAAACTGCAAGCCTAATAATTTAAATAGCTTGCAACAGCAATTTAGCAGGCTGAACTGCAATAAAAAAAGCCCCCATTTTTGGAGGGCTTTTTATATTTGATTATTCGATTAAATTGAAAAAGATGAACCACAACCACAGGTGGTTGTTGCATTGGGGTTGTGCACGATAAAACGTGAACCTTCCAGACCTTCTACATAATCCACTTCTGAACCGACAAGATATTGATAGCTCAGTGAATCGACCAGCATTTTCACATCGCCATTAACAAATTCAGCATCATCTTCATTCATGCTTTCAGCAAAGT
Source organism: Acinetobacter sp. ANC 4218 (assembly GCF_002135245.1). Taxonomy (NCBI): domain Bacteria; kingdom Pseudomonadati; phylum Pseudomonadota; class Gammaproteobacteria; order Moraxellales; family Moraxellaceae; genus Acinetobacter; species Acinetobacter sp. ANC 4218. Next base: position 8,680 of record NZ_NEGD01000019.1, read on the forward strand.
TAAAGCCATAAGAGAAACCGGAACAACCGCCACCTGTAACATAAACGCGTAACATTAATTCTTGGTTGCCTTCGCTATCACGCAATTGGCGTACTTTATTCGCAGCATTGTCGGTCAACACCAGAGCTTGGGCATTCATGTGGGATTCCTCTGTTCAATTCAGCTGTCTTGAAATATAAAAGACCATATATTAAGTATAGCATACCCAATATATGGTCAGTATTTACAGATTTAAAGTTAAATCAGACTATTTTTCTCAAGATTTTTTATAATTTTCATCCTGCAGACTACATTCAAAATTCTTCGGATCTTGCTTACAACGGAATTGCCACAGTAATTTCATCATACGTTTATCATAAACGCCGCGTTTGGTTAAATCGACCCGCGACTCGCGCATCAATTTTTGATAGCCCACTTTATCTGCTTCAGGAATTTGCATCCAGTATTTTTGCGGAATATCGGCTTTCATTTTGCCTAAAATCCCGAAGGCACGAGGTAACTGGCTTTTCACCCATTCACGTGACTTTTGCCCATATCCTGCCGGAAATTTATCTGGACGGATAATCACATTACCGGTGACTTGTAAAATAGGATAATTCACAATTGCGCCCTTATTGCCTAAACCCTTATACAGTTCTAAAGGTTTAAATACGGCAGCAGGTGCACCAATAATATCCACCTGACCATTGTTAAATTTAGCGCCAAAATTGGTGACATCTGCACTAATCGCCTGTGCACCCACTTGCTGAACCATAATTTTTTGCGCTTCATCATAATCAAGCACGGCAATTTTTTTGCCTGCAGCTTTCGCCACGGTATTGATATTACGATCATTAACCATTAAAAAGGCATCGCCGACTGGAATCACACCCACCACTTCATATTTGCTATTCAGCATATGTTTGGCAAAAGTTGGATTGGCTAAACCCTGCATCACTTTTACTGCCAATTTTAAATCGGGAATCGCACCAATAGCATCCAGTGAACCGGTAAAATGGTTAAACTGACGACCGCGCATACCGGTCACACTGATCCCGTCACACTTTCCAGCTTTAAAATCTTCAGCGATGACTGCTTCATTTTGGCCTACACGTAATTCAATATCGGCACCCCAATTTTTGGCTGCCAATTGATAATCTTTCATCAGGGCAAAAACATCCCCACTTTTACCCACCAAATCAAATACGCAAATAACCTGTTTGGCCTGAGTCATACTGGTGACAGCACACAAACCCAGACCAAGCAGCAGTGTTTTAGAGCATGGCATCATGATTTTTTTCTTCCTTGTTTTATTATTTTATTCAATCTTGAATTGAATCGTTTTTGCTTTTTTTATTCATCAGCCAGCAGCCGACTTGAAGAATTGTTTTTGTGGCTGATAAAATTTTACTATTATTTTAAGATTACGCCTTTTTTTACTCACCACAATGGCAAAAATGACAAAATACTAGTAACAAAAAAGCCTAGATTTAATCTAGGCTTTCTTTTTAAAAATCAATACTATTCACCACCAAGTGAACATTCAAAATTGGCTTTATCGACAGAGCAGCGAGCCTTTTTCAAAACCCCCATCATGCCTGGATCATAAATACCGCGGTTGGTCATATCCATACGGCCTTCACGCAATAATTTTTGATATTTGGTTTTATCTTCTGCAGTCAGGTTCAATTTAAACTTGGCCGGAATATTGGCTTCCAGACGATTAATTAGGGCAAAACTTTTTGGTAAGTTTTTCACAAACCAGTCACGTGATTTTTGACCAAAGCCTGCCGGGAATTGGTCTGGACGGATCACAAAATCTGCGGTCACCTGGAGTACAGGGAAATTAAACATCGCACCATTAGAACCTAAACCTTTATAAATTTCTAAAGGTTTATAGGCATAGGCAGGTGCACCTACCATATCGACCTGTCCATTATTGAATTTTGCGACAAAGTTAGATACATCAGAGATCACCGCTTGCGCACCTACACGTTGCACCATAATTTTTTGTGCATCGTCATAACCTAATACCGCAAATTTTTTACCTGCTGCTTTTTCAATCGAGTCAATTTTTTTATCGCGTACAAAAATAAAAGCAGAACCTAAAGGTGAAATACCCGCCACTTCATATTTTTTGCCGCCTAAATTACTGACCATTTTCGGCGCATTACGTTTATCCAAAGCAAAAGTGATGGCACGCTGAGCAATCGCATTACTTGGTGCACCACCGAGAGCATCAATAGAGCCTACGAATTTATTGTATTGACGAGCACGCATCGCGGTCATAAACACGCCGTCACATTTACCGGCTTTAAAGTCATTATCAGCAACCGCTTCGTCTTGACGTGGAATAAGATTAATTTCTGCCCCCCATCCTTTGGCAGCCAATGCCCATTCCTGAGCCATTTGAAAAGATTCACCCGATTTACCCAGTAAATCAAATACACAGACATCGACTTTAGCAGCTTGTGCTGTACTCGCTAAGCCTACAGCAGCAAATGTTGTTAATGTGAAAATCATTTTTTTCATTATTTCGGTCCTTTTAGAATCTTGTTGTTTGACGAGTATCCGTTCACGCCACAAATATTAAGCAAGTTCATTCTAAAAAAATAGAGTATTTACTCCAATTAATCAGGCTTAAAATGCCAATCGTTTTTCATTTTTTTAAGTTAGCAATAAAAATCATAAACTTATGTAACAGCGATTTTTAGGTATAATTTATGAAATTTGCGCTATTTTACAAATGAATACAATAATGATGGATTTATTCACCGCTTAATGAACACTCAAAGTTGGTTCTCTCTACCGTACAACGGGCTTTTTTCAGCACCGTCATCATGGTCGGTTCATAAATTCCTTGCCTAGTCAGGTCTAAACGTCCATCTCGTAATAATTTTTGATATTTATCATGATCTTCCTTAGTTAAATTGACTTTATATCTGGCGGGAATTTCCGCTTCCAGGCGTTTCACCATAGCAAAGCTTTTCGGTAAAAGTTTTACGAACCAACTCCGTGACTGATCTGCAAAACCTTCAGGAAATTTCTCCGGGCGAATCACCAGATCGGCAGTCACATTGACGACCGGAAAATTAATCATTGCCCCGCTAGAGCCTAAACCTTTGTAAATTTCTAGCGGCTTAAAGGCATAAGCGGGTGCCGCAATCATATCGACTTCACCATTGTTGAATTTCTTCACAAAATTAGAAATATCAGCCATCACCGGCACTGCACCAATACGCTGGACAACAATTTTTTGCGCCTGATCATAGTGCAGAATGGCAAATTTTTTACCTTGTGCCTTCTCTATAGAATTAATTGATTTATCACGTACAAAAAGATAGGCAGTACCAATTTGCCCAATTCCTGCCACCTCATATTTCTCATTGGCAATGCTACTGGTCAGCCGCTTTTTATTACGTTTGTCCAACACAAAAGCAATGGCTTTTTGTGCAATCTGATTACTTGGAACGCCACCAAGTGCATCAATTGAACCGGCAAATTTGTTATAGGCGCGGGCACGCATTGAGGTCATGTAAAAAGCATCACAGACACCGACCTTAAAATCTTTTTCAATTTTGGCTTCGTCTTGATAGGGCATTAGATTGACCTCGGCTCCCCAGTTTTTACTGGTTAAGGCCCATTCTTCAATTAATTTATAAGACTCACCTGCTTTCCCAAGTAAATCAAATACACAGATATTCTGTTTTGCCTGCGCTAAGCTGGAAAAACTCAAAAGTGTGAGCATAGATAAAATAAAAGTCTTTTTTTTCATGATGTGCCTTATTCTTTTTCGCTTACTTATCTTAGAAAATTACTATAATTTTGTTTTTATACTAAAAATAGAGCTGCTGAGGCCTTTCTGACGAAAGGCTGTTTTTTTGCACAATTTGTCACATTTTTATTCATCTACTTAAAATCATGCTTTTATAAAAAAGAATCATGCACTGCCTTTTTCTTTTCTGAGTGGCTTCCTTTAGAATACGCACATTATTCTTCTCATTTAGATATTTCAATGATTCAGTTAGATCAACTTTCTATACGTCGCGGTGGGCGTGTTTTATTTCAAAAAGCGTCTATGCAGCTACATCCAGGATGGAAAATTGGCCTAACCGGTGTCAATGGTGCAGGAAAATCGACCCTGTTCGCCGCATTATTGGGTGGCATGGAATCAGATGGCGGTTCTTTGACCCGTCCTGCTGCCTGGACGGTGGCTCATATGGCTCAGGAAATTAAAGCGCTGGAGATGAAGGCCATCGATTTTGTCCTGTCTGGAGATGAAGAATATTGGGACATCCAGCATAAACTGGAACATCCTGAAGCCCTTAATAACGATGAGTTAGCACATTTATATGGCCGCTTTGACGAAATTAATGGCTACTCTGCTCCATCAAAAGCATCACAATTGATGGCCGGTTTGGGCTTCTTTGAACATCAGTCACAACTGGATGTTTCCAGTTTCTCGGGTGGCTGGCGCATGCGTTTAAATCTGGCCCGCACCCTGATGAGCCGTTCAGACTTGCTGTTACTGGATGAACCGACAAACCATCTCGATTTGGATGCAATTTTATGGCTGGAAGACTGGCTAAAAGCCTATGAAGGCACCCTGATTTTAATTTCGCATGACCGTGATTTTCTTGATGCCGTTACCGATCATATTTTACATATCGAAAATCAGGAACTGATGCTCTATACCGGAAATTATTCTACCTTTGAACGTACACGTAGTGAACGTCTGGCACAACAACAACAAGCGTATGAAAAGCAGCTTGAAACACGGGCACATTTACAAAAATTTATTGATCGCTTTAAGGCCAAAGCCACCAAAGCCAAACAGGCACAGAGCCGGATTAAACAATTAGAACGTATGCAGGAACTTTCTGCTGCACATGTAGATACACCATTTACCTTCAGTTTCCGTGAACCGACTAAAATGAGCTCACCTCTGCTGCAACTGGAACATGCAGATATTGGTTATGGTGACAAGCTGATTGTAACCAATGTCAATTTGCAAATAACACCAAGCAGCCGGATTGGTTTACTCGGGATGAATGGCGCCGGTAAATCGACATTAATCAAATCTTTGGTCGGTGACCTGAAACTGCTCAAAGGAACACGCAAAGATTCCGAATTACTGAATATTGGTTATTTTGCCCAGCATCAAATGGATGCCCTAGATGGTAGTGCCAGTCCAATGCTGCAATTATCACGAATCGCGGACAAAAAAATCAGTGAAGCAACTTTACGTTCATTCCTCGGTAGCTTTGGTTTTAGTGGCGAACGTATGGACACCCCAAGTGAAGGCTTCTCTGGTGGTGAACGTGCGCGCCTAGCTTTGGCTTTAATTGTATGGCAACGTCCAAACGTATTGATTCTGGATGAACCGACCAACCATTTGGACCTTGATATGCGTCATGCCCTGACCATGGCTTTACAGGACTTTGAAGGTGCTGTGGTGTTGGTATCGCATGAGCGTCAATTGATTGCCAGCGTCTGTGATGAATTGTTATTAGTCCACAATGGTCAATGCCGTGAATTTGATGGTGATTTGGTTGCTTATGCAGACTGGTTACGTCAGGCACGGATTGACCTCATGAAAAATGGTCAGAAACCTGCTGAACCCGTGAAGTCACAAGTAGAAGTAAAACCGGCAATTTCAAAACTCGATAAAGAAGCTCAACGTAAAGAAACTGCGCGCCGCCGTGAACTGAGCCGACCGATTCGTAAAAATATTGAAAAAAATGAAGCACAGATCAGCAAGCTGCAACCCCGTTTAGCTGAAATTGAAGTATTACTGGGTGATGCGGCAATATATGAAGCCAGTCGTAAAGATGATTTACTCAAGCTGATGAATGAGCAAACTCAGTTAAAAAGCCAGCTGGAAACGGCGGAAGAACAGATGTTAGAGTTAATGATGGAATTGGAAGAGCTGGAAAGTTCTTTTGAATAAGGCATTTTTCCATTCTTAAGTAAAGCTAAAGTGACGTTTATTTTATGATCGCAGCACAATATTTAAGGTGTGCTGCGATTTTTTAATTTTTCTACACAACCATTCTATTCTACACAACCACTCTATATAGCCATTCTACCCAGCTATGACAAGCTATTTTAAATCAAACAACATGATCAGGTTTTAAATTCAAAAACCCTCTTAAAATAAATTTAAATTCAAAATCTGCTTTTAAATTTAAAAAATTTATCCACAACCACTTAAAATTCAAGTTTAAATTTAAAATAAAATATCGCCTTATGCTATGGATAAGTTAATTTTTACTCTTTTATTGAGCTGAAATGGCAGCTTAAAAACTTATCCACACTATACTCGTCATTTTAAATTAGTTTTTTGACTTATCCTGAGCTGTTTTTTGCGTTTTAAAAACCTGAGTTCAATGATTTTCCAGGCGCTCTCATTGACCCATAATTCCCGAATTTGTTTATGATTCTGCAAGCCAATCCAGACCTGGCAATGCTTTAAATCTTCATCATAATCAAATTCTTCAAACTCAACTGCGAGTTTTTGCGGCTTCCAGACACCATTTTTCACGGCATGAGCAATGCGGTCATAGCGAACAAAATTGCTTTCCACGCGACCTTCCTGCTCGTAGACCACTTTGAACTGTTCATGTTCATACTGAGCCAGCACCTCATAATTTCCGCTAAAAAAGGCCTGAGTCCAGATATCGCGGATCTGTTCCAGTTCTTGGTCCATAGTGCTCACCTCGTCATATTGCATGATGATTTCCTCTTTATTTGGAATCATCATGACAGAGGAATACGTCATTTTAATAAAAACAAAAATGGCTAAAAATTAATCGAATTAAAATAAAAACAGCATAAAAAAAGCATCCCGAAGGATGCTTTTTTACAATTTCACTCATCAATGCATCAAGCGTCAATATCCGCATTTAAGGCATTTTCCTCAATAAAGGCACGACGCGGTTCCACATCATCGCCCATCAAACAGGAGAACATGCGGTCTGCCTCAATGGCATCGTCAATGGTCACCTGCAGCATGTTACGGTTTTCAGGATCCATAGTCGTTTCCCACAGCTGTTCCGCATTCATCTCACCCAAACCTTTATAGCGCTGGATCATCATGCCGCGACGTGAGTCAGATAAAATGTGCTGCCAAACCTGATGGAAGGTCGACACCTGAATCTTGCGATCACCTTTCTGCAAATAAGCGCCTTCTTCAAGCAAGGTAAACCAGCTCTTCGAATTTTGCAGTAAACGCTTGTATTCACTTGAACCGAGCAATCCGGTATCCAGTAAATAATGATGCGGCAAGTTGTGCACATACACCGTTACACGTGGCCAGTAATGCACCACTTTGCTACCGTCTGCATGTTCTTTCTCAAACACTTCAAGCGTGATTTCAGGACGTAAACTTGGTTGATACGTTTCAATAGCAGCACGCAACTGTTCAGACCACTGTTTCACATAGTCTTCATCATGACTATGGTCTAACTTGAACGCATCTAGGCCCAGTAAACCATCCAGCAAGCTTGCTGGATAACGTAGCGTTAAACGCTGCAAGCTCTTTTGTGAAGTCTGATAGTCAGCAATGACTTTTGCTAAAGACTCACCACGAATCGCAGGTGCATCGGCGCTGACATGCAGTTCCAACTCATCAATTGCGTTAGAAATCAGGTAAGTCTCAAGCGCATCATTATCTTTAATGTACTGCTCTTGCTTGCCTTTTTTCAGTTTATATAACGGTGGCTGTGCAATATAGATATAACCGCGTTCTACCAGTTCAGGCATTTGACGGAAGAAGAAGGTCAACAGTAGCGTACGGATGTGCGAACCATCAACGTCAGCATCGGTCATGATGATGATTTTGTGATAACGTAATTTGTCCGGGTTGTACTCTTCACGACCAATACCACAGCCCAACGCTGTAATCAGCGTACCGACTTCCTGACTCGAGATCATCTTGTCGAAACGTGCACGTTCTACGTTCAGGATTTTACCTTTCAGTGGCAGAATGGCTTGCATCTTACGGTTACGGCCCTGTTTGGCAGAACCACCCGCAGAGTCACCTTCGACCAGGTACAATTCAGACAATGCCGGATCTTTTTCCTGACAGTCCGCCAGTTTACCTGGCAAACCGGCAATATCCAGCGCACTCTTACGACGGGTCATTTCACGCGCTTTACGTGCAGCATCCCGCGCACGTGCAGCATCGATAATTTTTCCGGCAATCGATTTTGCTGCTTGCGGATTTTCCAGCAGGTATTCCGAGAATGACTTGTTCATCGCCTGCTCTACAGCAGGTTTCACTTCACTTGAAACCAGTTTTTCCTTGGTTTGTGAAGAGAATTTAGGATCAGGCACTTTTACCGAAACAATCGCGGTTAAACCTTCACGTGCATCATCACCCGATACAGCAACTTTCTCTTTTTTGAGCAAGTTTTCGCTTTCCATATAGCTGTTTAAGCCACGGGTTAAAGCAGCACGGAAACCAGCTAAATGTGTACCACCATCTTTTTGTGGAATGTTATTGGTAAAACAACGCACGTTTTCTTGATACGTGTCATTCCATTGCAAGGCAACTTCTACACCAATGCCATTGTCTGCTTGCACAGTAAAATGAAAGATATCATTCAGATGGGTTTTGCCCTGGTTGATATATTTTACGAATTCAGACAAACCACCTTCATAATCAAACACATGTTCTGCATTGATACGTTCATCACGTAGCACAATACGCACACCGGCATTCAGGAATGAAAGCTCACGCAAACGGCGCGCCAAAATATCAACATTGAAAATAGTTTGACTAAAGGTCTCGGCACTTGGCCAGAAACGAACAGTAGTCCCGGTTTTGTCGGTATCACCCACGACTTTGAGTGGATAGACAGGATCACCATGTTTATATTCTTGTTGGTGAATATGACCGGCTCTGTAAATGGTTAATTCCAGTTTGCTCGATAAGGCATTGACGACCGAAACACCTACACCATGCAAACCACCAGAAACTTTGTAGCTATTATCGTCAAACTTACCGCCGGCATGCAGAATGGTTAAAATCACTTCAGCTGCAGATACGCCTTCTTCAGGATGAATATCTGTCGGAATACCACGACCATTATCGGATACGCTGACTGACTCATCTTCATGGATGGTGACCAGGATTTCGTCACAGTGACCTGCCAAAGCTTCATCAATGGCGTTATCGACCACCTCAAACACCATGTGATGCAAGCCTGAGCCATCGTCTGTATCGCCAATATACATACCTGGACGCTTACGCACAGCATCGAGGCCACGTAATACCTTGATACTAGAGGAATCATAAGCTTTTTCATGGGTTGGTTCTGTTTGAGAAGCAGCTTGATCTTCTGAACTCATGGTTTCTCCCTAGTGAAATATAGGTCTATCCAAAGATGGGTAAAATTTAAAAAGTTATTGCACAACAACCTGAACTTGACCATTTTCAACTTTGAATAATTGATATGAAATAGACAAATCATGTAAATGTTTTTTGACCGATTCATGCTCTAAAGTGGTAATAAAAACTTGACTACCCAGCTGGCTTAATCGCTCAATTAATCGTCGTTGTGCAGTTAAATCTAATTCTGCTGTCAGATCATCTAATAATACCACAGTTTCCTTATTACAGGCATGTAGCATTGCAATCTGTGACAGTTTTAGAGCCATAATCAAGAGCTTTTTCTGACCGCGTGAAAGCACCACATCAGCATCACCCAACGTTGTTTTTAAACGTAAATCGGCACGATGTGGACCGTATTCAGTATAACGGCGATCCACATCTTTCTGATGATGCACAGTCAGGTCATGCAGCAAGCCCTGTTCGGTATGAAAGCCAGGCATATATTCCAGTTCAACCGCAAGATTGGGTAGCAAGTGCTGCAAATCCTGCTCAAAATAAACTTTCCACTGCTCGACAATGCCGCTACGCTGCGAATTCAGCATTTCGCCATATTCAGCCAACATTTTGTTCCATGGTTCCAGATCATGCAAACCGAGATTTCTGCTCGATTTCAACAAGCTGTTACGTTGCTTTAAGGCACGTGCATAGTACTGCCAGGCATGATAAAAATCCGGTTCCACGTGGAACATCAGCCAATCCAGCAACTGCCGGCGCGGTTTGGCACCATAATCGATAATGTCGGTACTTTGCGGATCAATATGCTGTAAAGGCAGTATTTTGGCCAGTTGACCTTGGGTCGCGATATGATCGCCATTGACCTTAATCAGCTGTTCACCGGAGAGCAGCTTTTGCATGCCAATTTTTTCCGTTGCCGATTGTGCAAACACAATCGCATCGCCGGTTTCATTCTGAATATAATTTTTCGGGATATGGGTACGAAAAGAACGCCCGGTCGCCAGCAAATGAATGGCTTCCAAAATCGAGGTTTTGCCTGAACCGTTTTGCCCGTAAAAGACATTAAACGGCTGCAACTCATGGAGTGCAACCGTCTTTAAGTTTCGAACACGTTCTATATTTAAACGCGTAATATGCATGGTTAAATCTAATTCAATATCGGCAAATTAAACACGCATTGGCATTACAACATAGGTCTGATCCTGTTGTGCCGGATCATGCACCAATACCGACTGATTCGCTTCAGTCATGGTCATCGATACATCTTCACCATCTAATACACTCAGCACATCAAGCAGGTATTGGGCATTGAAAGACATTTCCATCGGTGCATCTGCATACTGAATGGCTAAATCTTCAATCGCTTCATCTTGCTCCGGGTTATTGGCACGCAGCTGCAAAGAATCGGCACCAAAATTCAGGAACACGCCACGTAATTTTTCATTACTGAGAATGGCCACACGTTGCAAGGATTGCTTGAATACATCATGCGCGATCAGTACATTTTTATCTCCACCACGTGGAATCACGCGACGGTAATCCGGGAATTTTCCATCAATTAGTTTAGTGGTGAAACGAACAGTAATATCGCCCTGCTCTTTATCACGACTTGGGGTACTGATGGTCACATTTAACAGTTCACGGCCAATCAATAAAGACAATTGCTCATCTTCAATGCTGAGCAGACGTTGCAACTCAGCTACCGCTTTACGAGGCACAATCGCCTGAATAGGCTGGGTTGCAGTAGATTGTGCAACCGTTTCACACAGCGCTAAACGGTGACCATCAGTCGTTACAGCACGCAATTGATTTTGGTCAATTTCAAGCAATGTACCGGTTAAATAGAAACGGACATCCTGTACCGCCATTGCAAAAGCCGTTTTTTCAAACAGGCGTTTTAACTCGCGCTGAGTCACGGTGACTTGCGTACCTTGGGCATTTTCAGTACTTAACAATGGATAATCTTCAGCCGGCAAAGTACCCAGTACAAAGCGGCTATTGCCCGATTTTAAAATACAGCGATCTTCAGTAATTTGCAGGTCAATCAATGCCGCGGCAGGCAAGGATTTACAGATATCCACCAGTTTACGTGCAGGTACAGTGGTTTCACCCGCCTGCAAGCAAGCCCCTTCAGCCAGTGTGGTACTGGCCACCAGTTCCACTTCCAGATCAGAACCGGTAATGGTCAAGGATTCATTATTGACCTGAATTTTTACGTTAGAGAGAATGTTTAAAGTATGGCGACGTTCAACCGCTCCTACGACATGTGACAGAACATTAAGTAAGCTTTCTTTCGCGATTTTCAAACGCACGGTACATTCCTCTAACAACTGAAGATGAAAATAAATAAATGTGTTTTTTAGCAGTGTACTATGCGGCAGAATATGCCGCATTGCAAGAATAGAATTTGATCAAATCAGATCAGCTTTGCAACAGCCGTTGCAGGTTTTTATAGTCTTCATTAAAGATCGGATCTTGTTCACGCAGACTGATGACTTTTTCACAGGCATGCATCACGGTACTGTGGTCACGACCACCAAAGGCCATGCCGATTTCGGGGAAACTGTCCCCGGTCAGTTCACGTGCCAAGCCCATGGCCAACTGACGTGGACGGGCATAAATCCGGGTACGTTTGGGACCGACAATTTCCTTTAAAGGAATACGGAAATATTCACTCACCACCCGCTGGATATTTTCAGTACTGATGGTACGGGCACGAATGGCCAGCACGTCTTTTAACGATTCACGCACTACATCCAGATCAATCGGTGTGCCTTTAAAACGGGAAATCGCCACCACTTTGTTCAGCGCGCCTTCCAGCTCACGAACATTGGCCACCACTTGCTGGGCAATAAACAGGGCACAGTTACGCGGCAACTCCACCCCACTGCTTTCGGCTTTTTTCAACAAAATTTCAATTCGGGTTTCAATATCCGGTGGTTCCACCCCGACTGATAAGCCCCAGGAAAAACGTGAAACCAGACGTGCATCCAGTTCCGTCAATTCTTTGGGATAACGGTCGGAAGTCAGAATAATCTGTTTTGATTCATCCAATAGCGCGTTAAAGGTATAAAAAAACTCCACCAGACTGGCTTCTTTACCGGCCAGCAAATGAATATCATCCACCAACAACAGATCGAGCGAGCGGCAATTCTTTTTAAACTCTTCCACTTTGCCTTGCTGTAAAGAACTGACAAAATCTTGTACAAAACTCTCGGCCGTCATATACATCACCCGTGCATTGGGTTTGGCCTGTAACAGGGCATTACCGACAGCTTGCATGAGATGGGTTTTACCCAAACCGGTCGGTCCGTATAAAAATAGCGGGTTATGCTGTGAAGCCCCCAACTGGGTTAACACTTTACGGCAGGTTTCAGCTGCCATCTGGTTGGAACGGCCTTCAACGAATAGTGAAAAAGTAAATAAGGGATTGAGTAAACGTTTACGGCTGTTTTTACTGCCCGTTTCATCTTTTTCTTTTTTCGGTTTGGAAACAACTGCCGGAACAGATTGCAATGCAGCCGTGGTGGTTGCTGGCTGTTCATTGGCTGACAAGATTGCACCCGGACGTGAATCCACCAGAATCTCGACTTTACGTACCCGGCCTTCAGACATCTGTTCAGCCAAAATCGTAATCAGCTCCAGATGATGCTCCTGAATATAGCGGGTCCAATACGGATTGGGTGCATAGAGTCTTAAAGTATCGTTCAGCTCTTCAGCAACCAAGGGGCGAATCCACATGGTAAAGACATTTCCCGAAAGCTCTTGTCGCAAACGAGTTAGACAGTCTGTCCAAAGCATGTGAAACCCCTATTCATTCCATTGTTAGTAAAAAAATCATGCGAGCCCGACCGAGCGGGTCGCCATTCTATCGAAGTTATCCACATCTGTCATGGCAAAATTCAGGAAATATCACTCAAAAAAGCAAATTTCCGATTAAATTTAAATTTAAATCGCGATGTGGATAAGTTTATCCGCAAGTTGTGGATAAAATATAACATAAAGTTATCCACAATTTAATAAAATTATAAAAACACAGATATCCACAATTTAAATTTATGTTTATTAAAAATAAAATAGCCTTTTCCACAGAAAAACACCGTCCTAATAGTAATAAATTTAAATTTATAAATTTGAATTTATTTATAAGAACGCCATTCTTTGGGGATAACTCGGAAAAGTTATAAATTTAAATTCATTTCACAACACAATCATTTTATTCACAATAAATTGTGGATAAGATTGTGAATATTTCTGTTTATAACTTATGTTATTTTATTAATCAATAATTTACACTGTGTATAAAATAGATACAACTTTTAATTATCTAAATGCATGTTCAACATATCAATCTTCTAAAAACCGGTTTATTTTGAAAGAAAGTTTGTTTTTGATTGACAGCTCATTGAATGAACACTAAAATCGCGAACCTTCATAGAAAGATCATTTTTGGAGTTTCAATATGAAACGTACATTCCAACCATCAGAATTAAAGCGTAAGCGTGTTCATGGTTTCCGTGCTCGTATGGCTACTAAAGCTGGTCGTCAAGTATTAGCTCGCCGTCGTGCAAAAGGTCGTCATAGCTTAACTGTTTAATCTGTTAACGCTATTACGATTTTGGGTGTTATGACACTTTATGGCTTCAGCACAGATGTACGCATACACTGTGCTGCCGATTATAAAAGTGTGTTTGATGGTGCGCTTTTTAAAGTGCATCAACCCCATTTCTTATTTCTTGCTAAAAATTCCGAGCAGCCGAAAAGCCGTTTGGGTATTGTTGTTGCCAAGAAAAAAGTGCGTCGCGCACATGAAAGAAATAGAGTAAAGCGTCTTGCTCGTGAAAGTTTTCGCCTGCATCAGCAGCAATTAGATTTATTAGATATTGTGGTCATGCCTAAAATGGGTATTGAAGCAATCCCTAATGCGGAATTGCAGCAGCAATTACAATTTGCTTGGCAGAAATTGCAACGCCTTGCCAAAAAGCATAAAAAGATAGCTCCCTCCCCACAAAAGTAGAGAAGGCCAATGGTACGTTTACTGCATTGGTTGATTCGATTCTATCAGATCGCGATTAGTCCTTTATTGGGACCCCGCTGTCGTTATATTCCCACATGTTCTCAATATTCTTTGGAAGCAGTGCATACCTATGGTGCTGTGCGTGGTGCGTGGTTAGCTACTAAGCGTATTTGTCGTTGTCATCCTTGGGGGGGCTCGGGATATGATCCGGTTCCGCCAAAGGCAATTCGTTTTATTTCATTTCAGCAAATAGATTCTCAAACGCTTCACGTTGTTGTACCCTTTCGTGATCGTTTATTGAACCGAAATCACTCTAACTACTTGGGATAATAGATATGCAACAATGGGCCAGGTTTGCAATTCTAGGGGCCATGTTTGTCGTCGCATATTTGCTTATTTTGGCTTGGCAAAAGGATTATGGTCATGCAGAAACTAAACCGCAGCAAGAAGCTGCCGTGGTTTCACATGAAGTATCTGCAGATTTGCCAAATGGTCAAACCGCTGCTACTGCGTCTGACATGCCTCAAGCGAATATTGCGACTCAGCAAACTACAACAGATGCCACTGCACCTGTAAGTCAACAGCTTATTTCAGTACAAACTGACCTTTATCATCTTTGGATTAATCCTAAAGGGGGTGACATTGTTCGTATTGAATTATTGAACCACGATAAAGACAAAGACAGTAATGCTCCGTTCGTGATGCTGGAAAGCGATGCACAACGGACTTATGTTGCTCAATCTGGATTGATTGGTTTAAATGGACCAGACAGTAACCGCAATGGTCGTCCTGTATATGAGATTGAAAAAGCATCTTATACACTGGCAGATGCCAAAGCGGAAAAAAACAAAGATGGTCAAGCGGTTAAGGTTTTATCGGTACCGATGGTCTACAAAACTGCTGACGGTGTAGAGATCATTAAGACTTTTACCTTCAAGCAAGGTGAATATCCGGTTATGGTCAGCCACAAAGTGCTCAACCGTAGTAACCAGAACTGGCAAGGCCAGATGTTTGGTCAGATCAAACGTGACAATTCGGATGACCCGGGTAAATCTTCCCAAGGTATTTTCACACTTGGCACATTCCTGGGTGGTGCGTGGGGAACGCCAGATGAACATTATAACAAGCTGAAATTTGCCAACTTCAACGATGAAAAGTTGAATGTTGAAGCCAAAGGTGGCTGGGTTGCTGTCGTGCAGCATTATTTTGTCAGTGCCTGGATTCCGGGTGATCTTAAACTGACTCAAGCCAATGGTCAGCCTTATAGTGCCAAACTGGAATCTCGCCAATCTACCGATAATATGAACATTATCGGTTTTACTTCACCGACCATGAATGTACCTGCCGGTACGACTGCGGAAGTGGACGCGACATTCTATTCAGGTCCTAAAGTACAGGCTGAATTAAAAGACTTGGCTGTCGGCTTGAATCAAACGGTCGATTATGGCTGGTTATGGCCAATTGCCAAATTATTGTTCTTGGGCCTTCAATTCTTCCATAACATTGTCGGCAACTGGGGCTGGTCAATTATCCTGTTGACCGTATTGGTCAAACTGATTCTTTGGCCATTGTCGTCCAAGAGCTACCGCTCGATGGCGAAAATGCGTGTCATTGCACCTGAAATGCAACGCATGAAAGAAGAATTCGGTGAAGACCGTATGCGCTTCTCGCAAGAAATGATGGCGCTGTATAAACGTGAACAGGTCAATCCATTATCGGGTTGCTTGCCATTGCTGTTACAAATGCCGATTTTCCTGGCCTTGTACTGGGTCTTGATGGAATCAGTAGAACTGCGTCATGCACCCTGGTTGGCTTGGATTCAAGATTTATCTGCAATGGATCCGTGGTTTATCCTGCCGTTACTGATGGGCGCGACCATGTTTATTCAGCAGTCTTTAAATCCGCAACCGGCTGATCCGATGCAGGCAAAAGTCTTCAAGATTATGCCGATTGTCTTCACCGTATTTATGTTGTTCTTCCCTGCGGGCTTGGTGTTGTACTGGATTGTCAACAACAGTATTACCATCTTGCAGCAAAGCCTGATCAACAAAGGTGTTGCGAAAGAACGCGAAAAACGCGACGTGGTTTAAGTAACGACTGATTGCGAATAGCTGAATAAATCCGCTTAAGATGGTAATCTTAGGCGGATTTTTCTTTGGCTGTGATTTGGGATTTTTTAGGTGAATTTTATGCAAAACCTTACTACGATTGCTGCGATTGCAACTCCGCCTGGGCGCGGTGGCGTGGGGGTAATTCGTCTGTCGGGTCCAAAATCTTATGCTATTGCTGAAGCTTTAACCCGAAAAGCTTTGCCTAAAGCCCGTTTCGCCGGTTTTCGTCAGTTTTATGATGCATCTGGTGAAGTCATGGATGAAGGCCTGGCCATTTGCTTCCCTAACCCACACTCGTTTACTGGTGAAGATGTGGTGGAGTTACAGGGGCATGGGGGCCCGGTGATTCAAAATGCCCTGCTCGGCCGACTACTGGAGTTGGGTGCAACCGCTGCCAAAGCCGGTGAATTTTCCATGCGTGCCTTTGAAAATGGCAAGTTGGATTTGGTCCAGGCCGAAGCGATTGCCGACCTGATTGATGCCACCTCTCAGGCCGCGGCACGTTCTGCAGTCCGTTCACTGCAAGGGGCTTTTTCTACCCGGGTTAATACGGTGCTAGAGAAATTGATTCACCTGCGTCTGCATGTGGAAGCTGCGATTGATTTCCCGGAAGAAGAAATCGATTTTTTGGCTGATGGCAAAATTTTAGCCTTGCTGGAAGATGTGCAAAGTTCGGTGGCTGCTGTTCAGACCTCGGCACGCCAAGGTCAGCTATTGCGTGAGGGCTTACAAGTAGTGATTGCGGGTAAACCGAATGCAGGTAAATCTTCCTTGCTGAATACCCTTGCGGGCAATGAACGCGCCATTGTGACTGATATTGCCGGCACCACCCGTGATGTGTTGCATGAAAAAATCACCTTGAATGGCTTGCCAATTACGCTGACCGATACCGCTGGTTTACGTGAAACCGGTGATGTGGTGGAAAAAGAAGGCATTCGCCGTGCGATTAAAGAAATTGAACAAGCCGATTTGTTGCTACTGGTCTATGACTTAAGCCAAGGGGAAGATCCGCTGCAATTGGCACAAAACTATTTTGCCGAACATTTGGAACCACGCCGTTTAATGCTGATCGCCAACAAGTGTGATTTAACCGGTGCAACTGCTGCAATTGGTGATTATCAAGGTTTCCGTCATATTACCGTTTCTGCCAAGCAGGAAACCGGGGTGCAGTCGCTCATAGATGCGATTACAGCGCATGCAGGCTTCCAGCCGGAAGAAGATACCTTTATTGCCCGTACCCGCCATTTAGACGCAATGAAGCGCACTCAGCACTATCTGGCAGAAGCGCGTGAACAACTGGTGGTGTTCCATGCCGGTGAACTGGTGGCGGAGTCATTGCGACTTGCCCAGAATGCCTTGGGTGAAATTACCGGGGACTTCAGTGCAGATGACTTGTTGGGCAAGATCTTTGGGTCGTTCTGTATCGGAAAGTAATTTCAATTTACCTTTATATTCCAGTAAGTTCTAAGGATAATTAAAAAGCATTAAGTTTTAATAACTTAATGCTTTTTTTATATCACTGAATGATTCAGGGTATGCTCAAAATCCATCTGATGGCATGATATTTTATTCTGTTATTAGTCACCAGATATGAGAAAAGCTGAATTAGAGAGAAAAGCTGAATTAGAATTTGAGCATTTCCATTCTGTCGATGAGGAATAAAATGGATTCAATATTATTGAGAATGAGCGTATAGCCTAAACTTCTTTCTGGGCAAGATCATTAAAGCTGAGGATGATTATTTATCATTTATTTTTTTATGCCAAATTAACAAATACAGACACAGTAAACAGAACGCAGCACAAAAACTGAGTACGCTTGCGGTTAAACCAAAATGATCGGCAAGATAACCCACTGCAAGAATGGGTAAAATGGTGCCTAAATAGGCTACAAATAAATAAGTCGACATCACCGCAGCCCGGTTGTGCAGGTTGGTCATGGCATGAATTAAACCAAATGCCCCGATCAGGGCTAATCCATGCCCAACGCCAACCAGTACATCACTGATAAAAAACAGAAAGCTCCAGTGTAGATAGATACATAAACCCAGAATCAATAAACTGAACAACAGCGTATACAGCCCATAATTCAGGCATTTTCTTGCAGGAATCGATCTTGAAAAATACTGTACCATGGCAGAAATTAGCAAAATACAGGTAATGGCTAATCCACTGACCAAAGGACCATGCCAGGGAATGATGAATTGTACAAATGAGGGAGAAAGTGAAGCGAATAGGCTAAACGCTGCAAAGGCACAAAAGGCAGTCAAACCGGTAATATAAAATTCAGCATGAAATTGTGCTTCAGGACGTTCTAAATGCGGTGCAATCGAGAACGCCTGTGCGCTAAACTCAGGCTGTGGCAGACGTAACAAGCCTACGAAGCACAACATTGCCCCAACAATGATAGGAATATACGGGGTAAATAGCGGTGTAGCAGAAAACTGGGCAATCAGTCCACCGACCAACGGGCCTAAACCAAAACCAACTGCGGTAATTACTGAACTGAGCTGGGGTGCATGGCTTTTATGTGATTCAGGAATGCTCCACATCAGACCAATCAATGCTGATGTAGTCATCAATCCCGAGGCAATTCCGATAATAAAACGCCCCAAAGACAGCCATAGCACATTATTCGCAAACATGGACAGTAGAAGCCCAAGTGTGATGATGACCAAACCAAGTTCTAAGGTTTTTAAAAAGCCAATGCTGTTACTGGTACGGCCTAAAAACAGGAGCGTGGCTAAACAGCCCAACATATAGGTGACAAAAATATAGGTGATATGACTCGGCAACAGATGCCAAAGTTGCTGATAGATGGGATATAAAGGGCTGGCCAGTGCCGTCCCCATCGTTCCAATACAAAGAGCCAGGCTCACCATCAAAAACGGGCGCCAGGATTGTTGATTTGTCATAGAGTGTCGCAAAAATATTTGCCACAGCGTTCAAAATGGCAAATAGGGGGGGAGAAAAGGAGAATTTAGCGTACTGGTTATCGATCTATAGCGTCAATGGATAAAATGTAAGAAGTTTAGCTATAACGCTTTAATAATTTAAGAAATTCTTCCAGTTCTGTTTCATTAATTGCTGTCTGTTCTCCAATCACGTGATGACGCAAATGTGCTTCAATAAGCTCATTTATCAGACCATTCACCGCACCTTTAATCGCGGCAGCCTGCTGCAATATTTGAATACATGAAGCATCAGGTGTATTTAAAGCCAGATCCACTGCATTAATCTGACCTTGTAAACGTTTGACCCGATTCTGAATTTTCTTGTCCTGATATAAATGACCCAACATTATTCTCCAAAAATAAATATACTATGGGGGAGTATATTGAAAATCTAGATTATGCAAGACGCCCCATTGACCCGAACCCATAGTCATCAGTTTGATGAAGGCAACCCGCTCGCACAAAAACGCATTTTATTGGCGACCATTCTAACGGCAGTGATGATGTTATTAGAAGTGATTGGTGGCTGGATTTACAACTCTATGGCCTTGCTGGCCGATGGCTGGCACATGAGTTCGCATATGCTGGCGCTGGGACTGGCTTATTTTGCTTACCGTTCTGCACGTCGTTATGCGCAGGATCATCGTTTTAGTTTTGGCACCTGGAAAATTGAAATTTTGGCAGGCTATAGCAGCGCCATCTTGTTGATGGTGGTGGCGGTGTTTATGGCCTTTCAATCGATTGAACGACTGCTCAACCCGGTTGATATTCTTTATAATCAAGCCATTCCGATTGCAATATTGGGCCTGGTGATTAATTTAATCTGCGCATGGTTACTGCATGATGATCACCATCACCATCACCATCACCATCACCATCACCATGATCATGATCATGATCATGAAAATGAGCATACTCATACCGAGCATGACTTAAACCAGAAAGCCGCTTTTATGCATGTGGTTGCCGATGCGGTGACTTCAGTTTTTGCCATTATTGCCCTGTTTGCTGCCAAGTATTTGAATTGGACTTTTCTGGATGCTGCACTGGGCATCATCGGATCCATTCTGGTGGCGAAATGGGCTTGGGGCCTCATTCAAGAAACTGGAAAAACCTTACTGGATGCAGAAATGGATCATCCGGTCGTAGAAGAAATTCGCGAGGTGATTGCAGAATTTCCTCTAGTAGAAATTACTGACCTGCATGTCTGGAAAGTCGGCAAAGGTAAATTCTCCTGCATTTTAGCTTTAGCCACCGATTTCAATTTGAATGCAGACCAGATTCGTGCAGCCTTGTCCATTCATGAGGAAATCGTACATGTTTCGGTAGAAATTAATCCACGCTAAATCCATGTTCCACGTGAAACCTTGCTGGGTAAATATGTGTATTTTCAGTAAGGCGAGCTAAAATTTTAAGATTACCTGGCTGGTTTTTGAGTAGAATCAGCGGGAAGGATTTTAAAGCGATGAGCAAAATAGATGATTAAAAAAACATTGGTATGTGCCTTGGTGAGTTTTATTTCCACTTTAACTTTGGCAAATGTCGATACAGTGAAAACCAACCTGAGTAAGCAACATCCCAAACTAAACATTGAAAATATTCAAACCACCGAAATGAAAGGGATTTATAGCGGCTC
Source organism: Acinetobacter sp. ANC 4218 (assembly GCF_002135245.1). Classification (NCBI taxonomy): domain Bacteria; kingdom Pseudomonadati; phylum Pseudomonadota; class Gammaproteobacteria; order Moraxellales; family Moraxellaceae; genus Acinetobacter; species Acinetobacter sp. ANC 4218. The sequence goes on from NZ_NEGD01000019.1 coordinate 29,728, forward strand.
AATGGATGGCCAAGTGGTATATTTGGGGGAAGATGCTCAACATATTCTGGTCGGTTCCATGTTCCGATTAAGTGATCAGAAAAACCTGACCAAAGATTTAATACTGAAGCAGAACAGTGTTGACTGGAAAAAATTGCCGTTACAGGATGCAGTCAAAACCGTGCGAGGTAATGGTAAACGCCAGATTGCGATCTTTTCTGACCCAAATTGCCCGTATTGTAAACAGCTTGAGACTGAACTAAGCAAATTAAAGGATGTGACTATTTACACCTTTATTTACCCTATTAAAACTCAATCTGTGGCGGTTTCAAAACAGGTATTTTGTGAGAAAGATCCAGCTTTGGCCTGGTCAAATTTGATCGCTAAAGGCATTCAACCCAATGCTAATAAAAGCTGTGCCAATCCGATTGAGCGTAATTTAAGTTTAGGTAAAACTTTAGGTTTAACCGGGACACCAGCCATTGTTTTCTCCAATGGCTTTAAGGTCATGGGGGCCTACCCTGCCCAGGAAATTGAAAAAATCTGGAAAGAACCGGGTTTATAAAATAGATCTGCGCTGATGCGAGGAACTATAAAAAAGTAACTATAAAAAAGCACCGTGTACGGTGCTTTTTTATGACTTATTCTATGATTCGACAGGACATTTAACCCCTGGAATTCTTGGTCACCAGGTTATAAAGAAACAGAATAATGATGGCCCCAATCACCGAAGCAATAAAACCTGCTGCAGAGTTTTCACCATACAGTCCGAGTAAGCGTCCACCATAAGTGGCCAATAAAGAACCTGCAATACCGAGCAAGGCAGTAATAAAAAATCCTGCTTTATCATTACCTGGATGAATAGCGCGTGCAATTAAACCTGCAATAAAACCGACCACGATTGCAACGATCAGTGACCACATCAGTCTTCTCCTTTTGTTATCATTTATTTACTTTCAATTCGCTTTCATTTTTATAATTAATCATTTATCGAACATGAAACAGATGAATCCTGCTAATAACTGTTGTTTTTTTGTGCCTGTTGCAATTTAAAGCATAAAAAAGTGGCCTTCGGCCACTTTAAGTATCTTCAGTCTGTCTTATAGACCAATTTCACCAATAAATGGAATATGGCGATATTTTTGATCATAGTCCAAGCCATAACCGACAATAAATTTATCTTCCACTTCAAAGCCCAGGAATTTCACTTCAAGTTCAATTTCACGGCGTGAAGGTTTGCTGATGAGCGTACACAGTTCAATAGAGTTGGGACCGCGAGTGCTCAAGATTTCTAGAACTTTGCTCAGGGTATTACCAGAGTCGATAATATCTTCCACAATCAGTACATCTTTACCGCGAATTTCACCATCCAGATCTTTTAGAATTTTGACATCACGGCTTGAAACCGTCCCCCCACCGTAACTGGATACCGTCATAAAGTCGAGTTCATGTGGTTTGCTGATTGCACGACATAAATCCGCCATAAAAATGACAGAACCGCGAAGTAAACCAATCAGCACCAATTCTTTGTCACTATGGGCATAGTGAGCATTAATTTTTGCACCAAGCTGTTTGACTTTGGCTTGAATTTCTTCAGTTGAGATCATCACACTCATATGAACGGTCATGGGGAGATACCTAAAAGCAAATCAAAAAATAAAAAAGGTGTTGACCAGCAACACCTCTAAAGTTGTTTTAATTTTAATACATCTGTTTAAGAGATGCATCTTTTTTGCGCTCGTAAATCTAATCAGACCTTGTGCTGCACCGTATCGCGTTTCAGTAAAAATGCACACACCAGGGCAATTCCAGCCCACACAATGATCTTTTTAGCAGATTTTTTTCTCACTTCACTTTTTGACATAGGCTGCTGCTCCATAAATATAGGTGGCATGGATATTACGGTCATCGCCCATGGTCATCAGGGCAAACAAAGCATCTTCAATGCTTTTGGCATGTTCCTGACGCAGTGCCTGCAGTGCAGTGGCTTTTAAATCCAGCACAATAAAATCGGCTTCTTTGCCTAGGTTAAAGTTACCCAGTTTATCCTCCAGATCCAGCGCTTTGGCGCCGCCCAAGGTCGCGTGATACAGAGACTCAAATGCCGAGAGTTTATCGCCCTGAAGCTGCTGTACTTTATAGGCTTCATTCAAGGTTTGCAGCTGACTGAAGGACGTCCCTGCCCCAATGTCTGTGCCCAAACCGACTTTGACCTGTTTTTCCCAGGTTCTTTTTAAGGGAAATAAACCACTGCCCAAAAATAGATTTGAGGTTGGACAAAAGGCGATGGCTGAGTGGGTGGCATGCATACAGTCCCACTCGGTATCTTCTAAATGTACACAGTGGGCAAATACCGAACGTTGCCCGGTTAAACCATAATGGTGATAGACATCCAGATAGCCTTTTTGCTCAGGAAATAAGTCTTTGACCCAGGCAATTTCATTCTTGTTTTCACTTAAATGGGTATGCACATACACATCGGGATATTCGGCTTTCAGCTGCCCTGCTTTGGCCAGTTGCTCTGGCGTCGAGGTCGGTGCAAAACGTGGGGTAATGGCATACAGGTTGCGGCCTTTGCCATGCCATTTTTCAATCAATGCCTTAGAGTCCTGATAAGCAGTCTCTGGCGTGTCACACAAATCTTCTGGTGCATGACGGTCCATCATCACTTTGCCGGCAATTAAACGCATTTGATACTGTTCTGCGGCTGCAAATAAGGCATCGACCGATTCCGCATGGACTGTACAAAAAACCAAAGCTGTGGTGGTGCCGTTTTTTAATAATTCCTGGATAAAAAACTGCGCGATTTTGTCGGCATAGGCTTGGTCTTTAAACTGCAATTCAGTCGGAAAGGTATAGGTGTTCAGCCATTCAAGCAGCTGTTCCCCATAGGCCCCGACCATCTCGGTTTGCGGAAAATGGATATGGGTATCAATAAAACCCGGTACAATCAGCTTGTCGGGATAATGATGAACTTCGACATCAGCCGGAATATGCTGCTGGCCAGTTTGCCAGTCGCCAAACCAGCGAATTTTGCCATTTTCAGTAATGAGTAAACCATCTTCTACATATCGCACTTGGTCGTGAATATCACGCGCTTGGGCAACCGTATTCTGAATATCTAGGAAGCGACCGCGAACCGCCGTCGTTGCAACTACAGAAGACATTGAAAACCTGCGATTTTGAATTTTTTCGATTGATTGTACCTGATTTTTTCCCTTAAACCCGATCTGATGGGCTTAATCCTCTCCCCTGTGCGATGCATTGAGCTGCATGCTAAAGGATGAAAAACGCCATTGATAAATATCCAGTCGCTTGAAATAGGGGGGCATAAAAAAGCCTTCCATTTATGAGATGAAAGGCCGAATCATTTTATTTAAAAATTAAAGTGACTGTTGTTGCTTGTTGTAGCGAATCGATAACCATGCGGTAATGGACAGGACAATCACAATAAAGCCGAGTGATATCCAGATTGGCATATGGAACACATCCAGCATCAACATTTTGAAACCAATAAACAGCAGGATAATACCCAGACCATACGGCAGATAATGCATTTTGGATGCTGCACCTGCCAGCAAGAAAAACATGGCACGTAGACCTAAAATGGCCATTAAGTTTGCAGTTAATACGATAAAGGGATCACTGGTGACCGCGAAAATAGCCGGAATGGAATCTACTGCAAAAATGACATCGGAAGCTTCAACCAAAATCAAGACCAGGAATAACGGCGTGGCCCATAACAGACCGTTTTGACGGACAAAGAATTTATCTCCTTCCAGCTGCGGAGTAATACGCATATGTTTACGTAACCACTTGAGTAAGGCCATATCTTCAATATTGGGGTCTTCGTCATGACCTTTAAGAAATTTAAAGCCGGTATAGACCAGGAAAGCACCGAAGATATAAAGTACCCAAGAGAACTCCTGAACGAACCAGGCACCAATAAAAATAAAGATGGTACGTAATACAATGGCGCCGAGTACCCCATAGAGCAATATTTTACGTTGCAATGCCGGAGGAATAGCGAAGGCAGCAAAAATCATCAGCCATACAAAAACGTTATCAATCGCGAGGGATTTCTCTAATAAGTAACCTGCAAAATACTCCATGACTTTGGTATTTGCGATGGCTACCCCAGCTGTCTGTTGCAGGTAAAACCATAAGCCACCACCAAATAGCACGGCGACAGAAACCCAAGCCATACTCCAGTACGCTGCAGTTTTAATTTTGACTTCTTGGCCCTGTTTTTGTCTAAAGCCCAAAAAGTCGATGATGAGCATAACGGCAACTAAACCGAAGAATGCTAAATACAGCCATAAATTGCCAATGGATTCCATAAAAATCTCCACACCTGACAACCGGCCATAAAAAAACCTTGACCTGTTGCCAGATGATTTAAACATCTCTGTCAACATGATCAAGGTCTTGCCTACATCTGAATATTCATATTATGTAAATTCAGATGCTCAGATACCGACTTTTTGCAAAGTGTAATGACGATATTCTGACACCTGATCATTTTAAAACGGCATCATGATCAGGCTTGGAGGAGGCTACTCCCCTTGTTCAACTTAATTTTGTTTTGGATTTCATCCAAATATGGCTGAAGAATCGCATATTTATTGTAATTGTGCAAATTTTATCTATTCACACTGTTTTAAAATAATCTACTTTTAACGTATTCTGGTTTCAGTCAAATAAAAAGTGAGGACTAGCGATGCAGTTTCAACACAAGGATAATGGCCAAAAAGGTGAGTTTTTTACTTTGAATGATGCAGGTCAACGAATTGCAGAAATCAGTTATGTTTGGCGCAATGAAAATACCATAGTGGCTGATCATACCTGGGTGGATGATTGTTTGCGTGGTCAAGGCGTAGCACGAAAATTGTTAGATGTTTTAGTTGAATTTGCACGTGAAAAACAGTTAAAAATTATTCCCACCTGTTCCTATGTGGAGGTAATGTTTAAACGTGATCAGAGTTTTACAGATGTTGTAGCCTAAGTTTAAAGATGCTGGCCGATAGAGAGATTGTCTGTCATTTGGCTTTTAAATCTGGCAGATCAAGGCTTTGCAGTAGGGTATAAAATTCAGAACCTGCCTTCAGGCCAATAGCGGACCACTTTCCTATTTCTGATGCAGGTTAAAATAAAAAAGTCCGCGATGCGGACTTTTTTATCGAAGACTTAAAGTTTAAGCCATGTCGATCATCACCTTCAGTGCCTTTTCATCAGCGGCATGCTTGAAGACATCATAGGCCTTTTCAAATTCGTTAAATTTAAAGTGATGGGTCGCCAGTTTTTCCAGTGGCAGTTTGCCGGAACAGCAGGTTTTCAGCAGCATGCCGGTGGTGTTGGCATTGACCAGACCGGTGGTGATGGTCAGGTTCTTGATCCAGAGCTTGTTCAGTTCAAAGTTGACGGGTTTGCCATGCACACCCACGTTGGCAATATGGCCACCCTCTTTCACCACATGTTGGCAGATATTCCAGGTCGGTTCCACACCCACTGCTTCAATGGCACAGTCAACACCACGACCACCGGTCAGCTCTAAAATCTTTGCAATGGCATCTTCTTTAGCAGAGTTGATGACATGGGTAGCCCCTACAGTCTTGGCAAATTCCAGTCGGTTATCATCTGTATCCACCATAATAATATTGGCAGGTGAATAGAATTGTGCGGTGAGCAGACAGCTCATTCCAATCGGGCCAGCACCGACAATTGCCACGTTATCGCCCGGTTTAACATCACCATACTGCACGCCAATTTCATGTGAAGTTGGTAGAATATCAGACAGGAAAACTGCGACATCTTCATTCAGGCCTTCTGGCAAATGATAGAGTGAAGTATCGGCAAATGGAGTGCGGACATATTCGGCATGGGTGCCATCAATCATGTAACCCATAATCCAGCCCCCTTCATTACGGCAATGCGCGTACAGCTGTTTCTGGCAGTTTTCACAGGTACCACAGCGGCTGACACAGGAAATAATTACCCGGTCGCCTTTCTTGAAGTTTTTTACGGCTGAACCGACTTCTTCTACAATGCCGATGCCTTCATGACCGAGAATGCGGCCATTAAAGCTGCCGGTTTTTTCTTTTTCCACCTGTTCAATTTCGGGGTTTTTACCTTTCCAGATGCCGAGGTCGGTTCCGCAGATTGTGACTTTTGTGAGTTTGATAATCGCATCATCGGGATGCAGGATGGTAGGGATTGGACGTTCTTCGAAGCGGATATCATTGGCGCCGTAGTAAACCATTGCTTTCATTGTATTTGACATGGGGACCATCCTTCTTAATGATTATTGTAAAAGACATCCAGCCGCCTGGCTTATATAGCAACAGTCATGTTGGCGGGATGCTATCCAGTTAAATTAACAAGTCTTGATGACAAGGTCATTAGCAAAATAGTTATTTGAATAAAAAATAATATATGATTTATTAATTTGTTAGTGAAGGACCGCAGAACGATTGGCTACGATCCTGATCAAGTTCAGGCTGAAAAGAAGTTTAAGCGTTTTGCTGTAAGGCACTAATCAATTTCTGGTGTAATCCGCCAAAACCACCATTCGACATAATCACCACAGCATCGCCCTCACCTGCCTCAGAGACAACCGTTTGAATGATGTCATCTAAGCTACGTGCCACCACGGCTTTGTTTGGTGCGGCATCAATTACCGGCTGTAGATCCCAGTCCAGCCCTTCCGGTTGATACCAGATTACTTCATCCGCCAGACGTGCGGAATGCGCCAAACCATCTTTGTGGCTACCCATACGCATGGTATTGGAGCGCGGTTCAATAATGGCCCACAGTTTACGTTCACCCAGGCGTTTGCGTGCGCCGTCAAGCGTGGTTTCAATGGCGGTTGGGTGATGGGCAAAATCATCATACACCTCAATGCCTTTTACCGTATCCAGCAATTCCATACGGCGCTTGACGCCGCCAAAGTTGGAAAGTGCTTCACATGCAGTTTCGATCGAAACGCCCACATGTTCCGCCGCTGCAATGGTCGCCAAGGCATTGGCCACACTGTGCTGTCCGGTCATGTTCCATTTCACGATACCTTTAACGATACCATTTTCCAGTACTTTAAAATGTGAACCATCATTTAATAACTGTTCGGCAGAAAGTAACGCTTTGTCATTGGCATCCAATGAAGTGCGAACCACAGGTGTCCAGCAGCCCATCTGCAAAACTTCATCAATATTGGTTTCGGTAATTGGCGCAATAATGCGGCCTTCACTTGGAATGGTCCGTACTAAATGATGGAACTGTTTTTGAATCGCAGCCAGATCATCAAAGATATCGGCATGGTCAAATTCAAGGTTATTCAAAATCGCGGTTTTAGGATGGTAATGCACGAACTTGGAACGCTTGTCGAAGAAGGCAGAATCATATTCATCTGCTTCCACACAGAAGTATTTGCCGCCGCCTAAACGTGCACTTTCACTAAAACCCAAAGGTACGCCGCCAATCAAAAAGCCCGGATTTAAACCGGCCTGATCCAGTACCCAAGCCAGCATAGTGGTTGTGGTGGTTTTACCATGGGTTCCTGCAACGCCCAGCACATGTCTGCCTTGTAAAACATGATCGGCCAAGAACTGTGGACCTGAAATATAAGGCAGACCTTCATTGAGCATGTATTCCACCGCATCAATGCCGCGCTTCATGGCATTCCCGACAATCACCAGATCGGGATGTGGCTGCAAATGACTGCGGTCATAACCCTGCATCAAGCCAATGCCTGCATTTTCTAGTTGGGTTGACATGGGTGGATAGACATTTGCATCCGAACCCGTCACTTTATGTCCTAAATCACGTGCCAATAGTGCGAGCGAACCCATAAAGGTGCCACAAATACCCAAAATATGCAGATGCATGCGTTTTAACTCCACTGCTTTTTAGACACATCACGTTGTTATTGGTGGTGTTGTCATTATTGATTCAATTTGAAAGCAACGATATCAAGGGTTTTGCGGAAAAGATAGTCTTTCTTGTATCTATTCCCGGCATTGCATCCGGTAGTTTAGGGGGCTGTTGGATCGGGATTTCTCCGCGCTAAAATCCGTCCGGAAATCACATGCTTTTTTACTGGAAAAACGTAAAATATTTGCAGTTATTCCAGATCAATTGACTATGTACTTTGCCCTGCTGCTTTTAATTATTTCCAACTGCTTTATGACTTTGGCCTGGTATGGTCATCTTAAATTTTTACATGATGCACCCATTTGGCAGGCGATTTTATTCGGCTGGCTGATCGCCCTGCTGGAGTACAGTTTTATGATTCCCGCCACTCGCCTGCTTGCACAACAGGGCTGGGCTGTGGGACAAATGAAAATAACCCAGGAAGTGGTGACCTTGCTGGTCTTTGTACCTTTTATGATTTTTCTGTTTAAACAGCCGTTTAAACTGGATTATTTGTGGGCAGGATTGTGTCTTTTAGGTTGTGTATATTTTGTTTTTAGAAGTCAGTAAAACTTGATAATTTTATTTGGAATTTGAGTTACTTCATCGCCTTCTTCTCAAGTTATGATCCAAAATAATTTGTGGAGGCATTGTTTTACTTTTGAGGGATCAAAAGTAACAAAAATCCTTTGTTGATCTGATGATACTTCCTTGTATCACAGCTCAACGGCGACCTCCATGTCGCCTTTACGCGATAGCATCGTTGGAAATAATAATTTAATACTTTTTTAGAATTGATGATGATTTCTTTATTATTTACCTAAAAAGCAGCGGAAATACAGCAGTAAAGTATCTGTTAAATTTTGGTGAGATGAAAAATCAGTCTATAATATCGAGCTTGTGATTCATTTAAAACTTGGCTCTTGTCGAGATTTATCCTTCCTTACATTCGTTTATGGAACATTTGCAATGAATGCGGCTGCTGCAGACACTCAACCTCTCGTTGGAATTATCATGGGTTCCCAATCTGACTGGGCAACTCTGGAACACACTGCCAATATGCTGAAACAGCTTGGCATCCCATTTGAAGCGGAAGTTGTTTCTGCACACCGTACCCCAGACCGTTTATTTGAATATGCTGAAACAGCACGTGAACGTGGTATTCAGGTGATTATTGCCGGTGCTGGCGGTGCAGCGCATCTTCCAGGCATGTGTGCAGCAAAAACCGACTTACCGGTTCTGGGTGTACCAGTGAAATCTTCTATTCTTAATGGCGTAGACTCATTGCTTTCAATCGTGCAAATGCCTGCCGGTATTGCAGTCGGTACATTGGCAATTGGTCCTGCCGGTGCAACCAATGCAGCCATTATGGCAGCACAAATTTTAGGTTTAACACGTCCTGAAATTGCCAAAAATGTTGCTGAATTCCGTGCTGCGCAAACTGAAAAAGTGGCGAGCAAAAATATTCCTGGTCAAATCTAAAGCCAAGCTTAAAACGGGACACACGTTATGGATAAAACCATCGGTATTTTTGGTGGTGGTCAACTCGGCCGTATGATGGCACAAGCTGCCCTACCGCTGAATATTCAATGCACTTTCTTTGAAGCCAATACAGATTGCCCTTCTGCAGCGCTGGGTCAGGTCATCTCAAGCCAAGCTGAAAATGGTTTAAATGAGTTTATTCAAAGTGCAGATGTATTTAGTCTGGAGTTTGAAAATACCCCGCTTGCAGATGTGGATATTTTAACCCAGCAAAAACAATTACACCCGCCGCGTCAGGCTTTGGCTATTGCGCAAAATCGTTTGCTGGAAAAAGCTTTATTCGATCAACTCGAGATTCCAGTTGCGCCTTATAAGGCAGTCGATTCGCTAGAAACCTTACAAGTGGCTGTTGCTGAACTGGGTTTGCCAATCGTCTTGAAAACGGCAACAGGTGGCTACGACGGTAAAGGTCAGTTTGTGCTGCGTTCTGTAGATCAGGTTGATCAGGCATGGGCTGAGCTTGGTCCGGCTGGTTCACTGATTGCAGAAAGTTTTGTGACCTTCTCACGTGAAGTATCGATTATTGCGGTACGTGGTCAAAACGGTGAGGTGAAAACCTGGCCATTGGCAGAAAACCACCATCATAATGGTATTTTGTCGCACTCAATTGTGCCTGCACCTAACAGCGCCGATTTACAGCCTGTGGCACAAGACTACATCACTCGCCTGCTGAATCATTTGAATTATGTCGGTGTGTTGACGCTAGAGCTATTTGTCACTGACAAGGGCTTGTATGCCAACGAAATGGCACCACGTGTGCATAACTCGGGGCACTGGTCAATTGAAGGTGCTGTTTGCTCGCAGTTTGAAAACCACATTCGTGCGGTGGCGGGCTTACCTTTAGGTTCAACTGAAGTGGTTCGTCCAACGGTGATGATCAATATTATTGGTCAACATCCTAAATCTGAAGATGTCTTGGCTTTAAATGGCGCTCATTTGCACCTTTATAACAAGACTGAGCGTGAAGGTCGTAAAATTGGCCATATCACCTTGATGCCAAATGACAGTGCTGAACTGACTACTTTATGCCGTGCATTGGCGAAAATTTTGCCGAATCCACTGGCACTTAGCGAAGATATGAGCATTTAAACCCAAGTTTGAATGATAAAAAAGCGGTCATGCCAATGATCGCTTTTTTTATGCCTGCACTTCGGGCATGATTGCGCCTCTTTTCAAGAATGCGCCATTTATCGGAACAGAATAAAAATAATTGTGTGTAATTTATACAATGCTTTATAAATATACTGCATAAAAAACAAACAAATAGAATGGTTCTGTATTTTAGTTTTATTGTCGTAAAACAATGCAGAAATTTTTAAATTCAAAAGATAAAAATAAATTCAAAATATGAATTTAAATTTAAACTCGTGCATTTGAATTTAAAAAAATATGAATTCAAAGTATTTGAGCAGAAAATGAATTTAAACTTTTAAATTTAAAAAGTAGGATTTTAAATTTAAAGTATGAGCTTTCTAAGATTATAAAAACGGTCAGAATTAACTTATCCACAAGCCGTTTGAATTTAAAACTTTGCTTTAAATTTGAAATAATGAATTTAAATTCATATTTCCTTATGTTTTGAATTTAAAAAATTCTAAAAATAAAGCCTGTGGATAAAATTTTTAAATTTAAAAGTAAAATATGAATTTAAAATGAAGAAAATGAATTTAAATTTACGATTTGATTCAGAAACGATGTGCTGATGGTGGTATGGTAAAAGCATAATTTAAATTCAAAGATCGTAAAGGATACTATGCAGCGCTTAGCTTTCGTTTTAGGTTCAGTTTTCCTTGCCATGACTCAAGCCAATGCTGAGCTGATTATTAATGGTCAACCTGTCACAGTCACTTCAACCCCACCAGCCAATCAAATTTTGACTTCGCAAAATAATTTTCAGCAATGTCTGGCAAACTTACGTAGTCAAGCCATAACTTCGGGTGTGAGTAGCTCTACCTATGATCGCTATACGCAAAATTTAACGCCTGATTATTCTGTGATTGATAAATTGAATTATCAGCCTGAATTTTCGACCCCGATTTGGGACTATTTATCCGGTCTGGTTGATGAAGAGCGGGTACAGTTGGGGCAACAAAAACTGGCCCAGCACCGAGAGGTGTTAAATCGTGTTGCAGCCACCTATGGGGTGCCGGCTGAAACCGTGGTGGCGGTTTGGGGTGTAGAAAGTAACTTTGGCGATATTTCCGGAAGCTATCCTTTATTGCAGGCTTTGGGAACTTTAAGTTGTGAAGGGCGTCGCCAGGGGTATTTCCGTGGCGAATTTTTTACCACCATGCGAATTTTGCAGCGCGGTGATTTAAGCGAACAGCAAATGAAAGGCTCGTGGGCAGGGGCATTTGGCCATACCCAGTTTATGCCTTCTACTTATGATGAGTTGGCTGTCGATTTTGATGGCGATGGACGCCGTGACCTGGTGTCCAGTACTACAGATGCTCTGGCTTCAACCGCCAATTTTCTGAAAAAACGCGGCTGGCAAACTGGCATGCCTTGGGGCTTTGAAGTCAGAATTCCGGAAGGCATGTCTATTGCGGGTGAAAGCCGTCGCAATAAAAAGGCTTTAAGCAGCTGGATGAGTCGTGGTGTAGTTCGTGCGGATGGCAGTCCTTTGATTCAAGGCAATTTATCTGACAGCAGTGCTGCAGGTTTAATGACACCTGCGGGTGCAAATGGCCCGGTATTTTTAGTCTTTAAAAACTTCGATGCCATATATAGTTATAATACTGCGGAAAGTTATGCTTTGGCGATTGCGCATTTGTCTGATCGCTTACAGGGCCAGAGTGCTGGCTTTAGTAAAACCTGGCCCACCGATGATGCAGGAACATCACGTGCAGAGCGTCGTGAAATTCAGCAATTCTTGATCAATCGCGGTTATGACGTTGGTACTGTAGATGGCCTGATTGGGGATAAAACCCGTCAAGCGATCCGTCAGGAGCAGATTCGTTTGGGGCTTAGCCCAACTGGACGTGCCGGACAACAAATTTTAAATGCCTTGCGCAGTGAAAATGCAAAAAAAATGATGCAATAAATAGCTCCATTAACGTATAAAAATAAAAAGGTCTGCATCAAGCAGACCTTTTTATGCTAAAGCTTTGCATTAAAAAATGTTTAGACGGTCGTTATGCTTCCCAAAATACGATAGCCAGCCGCACCGGTGACTGCAGGCAGGTTACCACTTTGCTGATTCACAAAGCGCATAGCCAGCCAGGCAAAAGCAGTTGCTTCTACCCAGGTTGGGCTCAGCCCTAAATCTGCTGTAGTTTGTACTGTCCATTCGTGTTTGCGTAAACGCCAGCGCAATTGTTCAAGCAGGTTCGAGTTATAGGCTCCGCCACCGCAGACATAAACTTCACCGGTATCCATGTCGGAACGGTAAATGGCTTTTTTAATGGCGCGGGTGGTCAGTTTCATTAAGGTCGCCTGAACATTTTCAGGGGTATCTTCTAACTCGTCATATTCAAGGTCATTACGCCAGTCGAGAATCTGTTCATCCAGCCATTCCAGGTTGAAGTCTTCGCGGCCGGTACTTTTCGGTGGTTCTTTGGAGAAAAATTCATGCGCCTGCAAGCGGTCCAGCAGGCTGCGAATGGGTTGTCCGTATGCTGCCCAGTTGCCATTTTCATCATAGGGCTGACCAGTATAACGCTGACACCAGGCATCCATAAGAATATTGGCAGGACCGGTGTCAAAACCAAATACTGCTTCGGGTTTGCCGGCAGGCAGCATGCTGACATTGGCAATCCCGCCTAAATTCAGAATTACACGATGAATGCTGTCATGCTGAAACAAAGCTTGATGAAATGCAGGAACCAGAGGGGCACCTTGACCGCCAGCCGCCATATCACGACGACGAAAATCTGAAATGACCGGAATTTGCGTCATTTCGGTAATAATGTTGGGATCACCAATTTGCAGGGTGAAGCCATGTTCAGAACGGTGACGTATGGTTTGTCCATGCGAACCGATGGCTTTAATTTGCTTGCGATCTAAATGGTTCTTTTCAATGAGCGTATTAATGCCTTGACCAATCATGCTGGCTAAAGCAACGTCAGCTTTGCCCATACGGTCAATTTCATTGTCGCCCGGTAGGGTGAGCGCCATCAGTTCGTCACGAAGATCGGGATCAAATGGCAAAGTGAGGGTCGCATGAAGCTGTAAGGGATCAAAAGAAGCAGCAACAATATCGACACCATCCATGCTCGTGCCGGTCATTACCCCAATATAGATCGCTGTCATGATTATTCTTAAGCCTGCAATGTGCTGAAAAAGTGTTAGTATATCGCACAAATTGAATAACTGATGTGTTTGGGTTTTGTGATGTCAAATTTCCTGCCGGCTGAAGAACAACTTGCCCTCATTCAACGAGGCACGCATGAAATTATTTCTGAAGAAGATCTTCTGAAGAAATTAAAAGAAAATCGTCCGCTTAAAATTAAAGCGGGTTTTGACCCAACTGCACCTGACTTGCACTTGGGCCATACGGTTCTGATTAATAAATTGAAAGTGTTCCAGGATTTGGGGCATGAAGTTTATTTCCTGATTGGTGACTATACCGCCATGATCGGTGATCCAACAGGTAAAAGTGCAACACGTCCGCCATTGTCACGTGAAAAAGTGCTGGAAAATGCAAAAACTTATCAAGAACAAGTATTTAAAATTCTTGATCCGGCTAAAACCAAGGTGGTATTCAACTCTGAATGGTTTGCTCAAAAAACTGCAGCTGATTTAATCCAGCTGGCTTCACAGCAGACTGTGGCACGTATGCTGGAGCGTGATGACTTCACCAAACGTTATAACAGCCACCAACCGATTGCGATTCATGAATTCTTATATCCATTGGTGCAAGGTTATGACTCGGTCGCATTACATGCTGACGTAGAGTTGGGGGGGACAGACCAAACCTTTAACCTGTTGATGGGGCGTACTTTGCAAGGTCGTTATGACCAGGAAGCACAAGTCTGTATTACGGTACCGATTCTTGAAGGTTTAGATGGCGTGAATAAAATGTCTAAATCTTTAGGTAACTACATTGCCGTGTTTGATGCACCGGGTGCGATGTACCAAAAAGTCCTTTCAATGCCCGATTCCCTGATCGAGCGTTATTTTGATTTGTTAAGCTTCAAGTCGATTGAAGAAATCCAGCAGCTGTTAAAAGAAGTGGCTGAAGGTCGTAATCCGCAAGAAGTGAAAAAGATTCTTGCACTTGAATTGGTTGAGCGTTTCCATGGTGCCGAAGCTGTGGCAACTGCACATAAAGGTGCGGGTAACCTGATTACCGAAGGTGAATTGCCTGAAGGAACACCTGAGGTGACCATTTCACGTGGCGAATTTGGTGGTGAAATCTTTATTACCTCTATTTTACGTGCTGCGGGTTTAACTAAAAATGCGGCTCAAGCCAAAGATGCGATCGGTCGTGGCGCTGTTAAAGTAGATTGGAATCTGGTTGATGCTAATTTTTCTGTGAAAGAGAATGTGACTTTGATCGTTCAAGCCAGCAAAAAAGCAATTGCAAAAGTGACTTTTGTAGACTGAGTATTATTCTAAGTTGTTGAAATAAAAGCAGGCTTCGGCCTGCTTTTATTTTTTTAGTTATATATGAATTATATAAATATAGAAATTCAAAAAAAAGCTTATAAAAACAATACTTAAATTTTTCCAATTGTCTTGATTTTGTCATATTTTATGTTTAAGATTTATTCATCTAGACATTGTGTAGAAACATATCTAGAGGGTATATAAGAATAACTCCACAATTTTTAAGTCTCTTCCCCAAGAGGCTTTTTTTAAATTTTTGTAGATAACTATAATAATGACACGATGGATCGCATAAAGATTCAACTCCAGGGAAGAGATTTTGGGAGAGATCTCTTCCTTTTTTATTTCTGAATTTCCATGATTCCTACTGATTTTTTATTGGGCTGTTGCATTTTTCATTTACTTGAAATACGGGCTAGACTGTAGTATGGATGCTGAGATTGAATCCCATCATTAGCATGCTTGTGATATGGAATCTCAAAAATATTTATAAAAGTCATAAAAAAGAGGGTAAGCATTATTTATGTATCATTACCAGACTCAGGATATTTTTGATCAGGAAATCGATTTTATTTTACGTTTTCTATTTGAATACGATACGCCTGAACAGAAGCAGGAATCTTTTGAGCAAGCCTATGCTTTATTACAGCGATTAGATATTGCCTCTCACTATCTTTTATTTTCATTGGTCAAAGAACGTTTACCGCGTCGGGCTAAATTATTATTTGCTGCTGAAGACTATAAGGGTAAGAAAGAAATGATTGAAGAAGTCATGTGTTACTGGTTGGGGCGTAATGACTCACCCTATGTGGCTTAATTCATCTGAATAGGCTGTTCAATCTTTATGAACTCTTCATTTTTTGTGGTTGAAAATGAGATGGAGAGATAACGGATTCATTTTAAATCGCAAAAAATCTGTCTAAAAGTAGAAAGCTGCTTTGAATAAAGTGTTGTATATCTATAAGTCGGATGGAAAAGAGCAAAATATCGTCTGTAATCAGAGAAAGCTTTAAAAAATCCTTTGTAGCGAAAAGGAATTTTAGGATTTTATTGGAATTCCGTAGTTTTTTGATCGCTATCAGGTCTTAAAAAAATGGATTGTTTTTATTTGAATCACAATGAATCCGCTATTTTTTTAAGAAAAATGCTCAAAATTTAGATAAAAAAGCGATTTTTTGGCAATTTTTGTAGAAAAAAGAGACATACGTGAAAAATATAGTGAATTGGGGGTTGCAATGATTCTGAAATCCTCTAGAATGCACCCCATACCGACGAGATAGACGGAAACGAACGAAGCACGAAGTGCTAAGTTATTAAGTTTATTAAAGTCCAGCTTCTAATACTGACGAAGTATTAGAAAGATCATTAAGAGATTATGAAGAACAACTTGTGTGGATTTTTACTGGTTGATTGATCGAAATTATTTTCATTGATTGATGGTAGAAATTACTCGAAGTTTATTTGAGAAATATTTGTCAGAAAATTGATGAGCCAAGATTGGTAGCCATAAGCTACTACTGATTTTAAACTGAAGAGTTTGATCATGGCTCAGATTGAACGCTGGCGGCAGGCTTAACACATGCAAGTCGAGCGGAGTTTTGGTGCTTGCACCATAACTTAGCGGCG
>NZ_NEGD01000002.1:0-330820 GCF_002135245.1 Acinetobacter sp. ANC 4218
TAAATAAGACCAAACGCAAAGTCATAAACAGTTGTGCTGGCGACCATAGCAAGAGTGAACCACCTGATCCCTTCCCGAACTCAGAAGTGAAACCTCTTAGCGCTGATGGTAGTGTGGGATTACCCATGTGAGAGTAAGTCATCGCCAGCTCATTATTCTTAAAAAGCCCCTGCATAAAGCAGGGGCTTTTTTTATGCCTGGAATTCTTATTAATTAGCTCCTCAGATTCTAGTCCAAATATCCTAATCATCAGCAGCATCAGAGTCTGGAGGTTGCTTACTTTAAAATATTTCAAACCTTATTCTATCCAATGCTCATATTTCAAAGAATTATTGCTCAAGAATGTATCGGATCTTAAATTACGCTTTTTATTTCTTCAAGAGTTTGCTTGATTCGCTGCTTTGTTCGTGTGTTTAACTATATAAGTGATCACTTACTGGAGCAGCTTTTTCAACTGAAGGATTATTTGGGGAGAATAAATTAAATCACTGGTTTTGTATAAATTATAATCAAGCAAGCTGAGTCGAATTCATGCTAAAATACTCGGCTTTCATCTTTGATCTAATTTTTAGATCTTCCATCATCTGCCAGCCGAGAATTGCTAGCCATGTCTACTGCTTATACCATGCAGACTGCGCCTACAGCGTTGTTTGATTACGACAAATATTGGGCGTCCTGTTTTGAACCTGCGCCATTTTTGCCGATGTCACGCGAGGAGATGGATCAACTCGGTTGGGATAGTTGTGACTTTATTTTAGTCTGTGGTGATGCGTATATCGATCATCCCTCTTTCTGTTCGGGCATTATTGGCCGTACTTTAGAAGCTCAAGGTTTCCGTGTCGGGATTATTGCCCAGCCGGACTGGACCAGCGTGGATGCGTTCCGCGTATTGGGTAAACCGAATATTGCTTGGGGTGTGACGGCCGGTAATATGGATTCGATGATCAACCGCTACACTGCTGACCGTAAAATCCGTTCAGATGATGCCTATTCTCCAGATAATGTGCCGAATAAACGTCCTGACCGCGCGGCAACCGTATATTGCCAGCGTGTACGTGAAGCCTATCCTGATGTGCCGGTATTGTTAGGGGGTATTGAAGCTTCTCTACGTCGTATTGCTCATTATGACTATTGGTCAGATAAAGTCCGTCGTTCGGTATTGATGGATTCTAAAGCCGATCTTCTGATGTACGGTAATGGCGAACGCTCGATTGTCGAAGTGATGCACCGTTTGGCTAAAGGTGAAAAAATTACTGATATCACGGATGTCCGTGGTACGGCATTTATTGTCAATAAACATAACCGTGCTTCTAAAGCTAAATTCGTTGAAATTGCATCGAATGATGTGGACACCATCGGTCGTGTAGATCCCATCATCAACCCTTATGTGATGACGGAAGATCTGGATGGTTGTGAAATCGAAAAAGATAAAGGCAATAGTTTAAGCCAGTATCAAGGCTTCCAAAAAGAAGCTGTGACAAATCCAATTGTCCGTGAAGGTGACAATCTGGATGCCGATACGCAAATTGTACAGTTACACCCTGCCTCCAAAGCGATTAAACACAAATTACCTCCACGAGAACTGGCGGTCATTCGTTTGCCTGCTTTTGAAGAAGTCGTCAATGACCCCGTATTATACGCACATGCCAACCGTATCCTGCATTTGGAAACCAATCCGGGGAATGCGCGTGCCTTAGTACAAAAGCATGGTGAACGTGATGTGTGGTTGAATGCACCACCTATTCCATTAACCACAGAAGAAATGGATTATGTGTTTGATCTGCCTTATGCACGTCTGCCACATCCTGCATATGGTAATGCACGTTTCCCGGCTTTTGACATGATCAAATTTTCGGTCAACATCATGCGTGGTTGCTTCGGTGGTTGTACTTTCTGTTCCATCACGGAACATGAAGGCCGTATTATCCAGAACCGTTCGGAAGACTCAATTCTGCGTGAAGTGGAGAAGATTCGTGATACCGCACCGGGCTTTACCGGCATTATCTCGGATTTAGGTGGTCCAACAGCTAATATGTACCGTTTGCACTGTAAAGACCCTGAGATTGAGAAAAACTGTCGTAAGCCATCGTGCGTATTCCCGGGTGTGTGTCAGAATTTGCATACCGACCATGCGCCATTGACGCAGTTATACCGTAAAGCACGTGCACTTAAAGGCATCAAGAAAATTCTGATCGGTTCAGGTTTACGTTATGACCTGGCGGTATTAAACCCTGAATATGTCAAAGAATTGGTCACTCATCACGTGGGTGGTTATCTCAAAATTGCGCCTGAACATACCGAAAAAGGTCCATTATCCAAGATGATGAAACCGGGGATTGGCACTTACGACCGTTTCAAACAGATGTTTGATCGCTTTAGTAAGGAAGCCGGTAAAGAACAGTATCTGATTCCTTACTTTATCGCGGCGCATCCGGGGACCACCGATTACGATATGATGAACCTGGCGATCTGGTTGAAAAAGAATGGTTTCCGTGCCGATCAGGTACAAACCTTCTATCCATCGCCAATGGCCACAGCAACCACCATGTATTACACCGGTAAAAATCCGCTGGCAAAAGTGGCGCGTTATACTGAAAATGTGGATATTGTGAAAGGTGAGAAACGTCGCCGCTTGCACAAGGCTTTCTTGCGTTACCATGATCCAAATAACTGGCCAATGTTACGTGAAGCTTTGAAAGAAATGGGCCGCTCAGACTTGATTGGTAATTCGAAACAACATCTGATTCCGAGCTATCAACCGCAAGGCACAGAAGGGCAATATCAGTCGGCACGCAAGAAAAACTCGACCTTGGCGGGGGATTCTGCAAAACGAACAGGTGAAAATACTGCACGTAATCAATCACGTAATGTTGCCAATACAAATGGCAATAATCGTCCTAAAAAAGGCCAGATCCTGACTCAACATACTGGCTTACCACCACGTGAAACTGGGGAGAAACGTCCATTTGCGGGTTCTAAATCCAAGATTAAATCTAAGCCTAAGTCAAAGGCTTGATTTAAAAATAAAAAAAGGACGCTTAGGCGTTCTTTTTTTACCATTCAATTAAATAGCTCTCTAATGAAAACAGCTCATCGGAATTGTAGGACAATATTCAAAAGTAGTCTTGCATCCCTACTGTGCCTTGAGCTACAGTAATTTGGTGTCAGATAATGGATGAATCCTAGGCATAGATGTAAAAAATAAAATCAGTGCAACTTTTTGTCAGCATTTATAATGTTTTCGTCATGATTAAATGCAGTTCGTTTGCTTGAAATATTTAATAAAAATAAGCGTTGTATACTGAGGTTGATAACAAGCATCGGTGTGACACCGGAAAGACTATAAAAAATTAAAGGATTAAGAGGATGATAATTTATATTTTGGTCGGAAGTTTACTTCTGTTTGGCATTCTGCTGAAGGCTTGGAAAAGTCTGGAAGGTAGTGCTAAACAGCAAGATAGTGCTTTAAAACAAAGAGCTATTTTTAATATTAGTGAACAGATCACATTTACACGCCTTAAAGAAATATTGCCGCGCAGTACTGTGTTGGCTCATGTTTCATTTGATGCCTTGTTGACGACCAAATACAGCCGTACCCGCCATAAATATCGCAATATGGTGGCAGATTTTGTGATTCTGGATGAACATCATCAGGTGCTTGCGATTATTGCATTGGATGATCCCATGGCCTTACGCCATCCGCAAAATGCCCAGTATCAGGATGCGCTGTTGGCGATGGCCGGGTATCGGGTGATTCGCTATGAAGATGTACCGGAATATTTTCAGTTAAGACAAGATTTTTTAATTGAAAACCCTACTGATTTTCAGCTAGATGAGTTAACAGAAGTTTCAATAAAAAAGTATAATTTTTATCCAGATTTGGGCCGAAAGAAAATCCGCCTGTTAGGTTAAATCACTATAAGCATGAATGACTGTTCATGCTTATTTTTTGGCTTTTAATTCGATGCACGAACAGCAGTGACAGTCATTTCTACCAGAACATCAGGAGCATACAACTTGGCCTCGACACAGGTACGAGGCAGGGCTTCAATATCAGCGACCCAGGCATCCCAGATTTGATTCATCGCCGCATAGTCATTTTCAATATCTTTTAAATAAATGGTTACAGACATAATCTGGCTCTTGTCTGTACCCGCATCCGCCAGCAAACGATCAATAATTTCTAGGGTTTGCCATGTCTGACCTTTAATATCCAGCGTGGTATCTGCAGCCAATTGACCAGCCAGATGTACCAGGTTGCCTGAAATGGCAATTTCAGAAAAGCGCTTTTCAACATGCAGACGTTGTACTGTCATAATATAAGTCCTTTATTTTCGGCATAATTGCTGCGAGCCATATCTTGATCATACAGCCTACAGCCAGGTAGATGGCAACATCATAATGCCATGAGCTGTGAGCGTAAATCACTCATCGTGCAGTTATTGTTGGGCTATAGCTAACGCTGTACGTGCATGGAGTTAAAGTAATAGGGTAGTTATACTAAGCTATTTACGTACAGAGCTTAGGTCATTTCCTTTAAGCCTTAATGCTCAACTAAAATTATGCTATAAGACACTAATTAAAATAGGAATTTTATGAAAATAATAATTTTATTCGGCTCTATGATGCTTCTTACTGGGTGCGCTACAACTAAAATCACACCTGTACAATTAAGCCAAGGGGAAAAGATTCAAAAAGTTTGTATAAAGCATAACCCTAAAGTGATAGTTCAAAATCTAGAGGACATCATTACTTCTCGTTTGGAATATCACAATATTGCTACTCAAGTTTATAGTGGGGAAAGACCAGAACTATGTGAATATTCACTCAGGTATGTAGCATATCAAAAGTGGGATTTTTCAATAGTACTTACTCAGGCACAATTAATTCTCTATAAAAATGAAAAACGAGTTGGGGTTGCTGAATACAAATTACATGCTGGGGGATTATTAAATCCTACTAAGTACAAAAGTAATGAATCCAAAATAGAACCGTTAGTTGATCAGTTAATTGGAGAAATTCAATAATGACATTTATGAAAGTTAAAGCACTAGTTATTAGTGTGCTGATTTTAACTGGTTGTGCAACAGCAGATATTGTTCCTATTGGTAGAGATACCTATATGATTTCTCAAATGTCAGCTGGTGGAGTATTTACCAATACATCCAAACTTAAGTCAGATGTAATTTTAAGAGCTAATGCTTTTGCCGAAAGTAAAAATAAGATCGCTATCCCTGTTGCATCCACTGCACAATCTGCTGTTCCAGGTAGACTTCCTAGTTTTGAATATCAGTTTCGATTAGTTGATAAGGATGATCCTAGAGCTATTGGTAATGAGTTGCGTTCTACTCCTGACAAAATAAACGAAGAAAGAATCATATTGAAACACGAGTAAGCTTCTTAAAATTGTTTCATCTATGTATATGATTTATCTAAAGCAGAAAGTCCGCCTAGTTGCGGACTTTATTGCATTATCGCCTGTCAAAAATCTATCACTGTACTATGGTTGCCACAGCAGAGATTTGTTAAATGAACCGGGATAATCAGAACATAAGGTAGCAAAGCGGACTGATCGGCAGCTGCATGTATAAAATGCTTTAGCACAGTATGAAATCTGCTGTTTTTAGGAATTTATAGAGAGATATGCAGAAGAAATGCGAGCGAGGGACCATGCGGTTTAACAGAGTTGCCCTGTAACATTCGGATTTGATCGTCACGCCAATCACAGGACAGTATGCTAAAAGTAAAGGTGATTTTTAGCATCTCGGCGTCTACATGGATAAATGTATCGCGCCCATAGAGTACCCCAAAAATCGTACTTGTGTGTAGTCAATTGGTCTAATCACGTTCTTTTGGTTGAAAAATATGCAAACTCTACCAGAGAGAAAGCTGTGATTGATCCTGTTGTTCCGAAAGCTGGTACAGTCCAACACCAATGAGTCGAAACTGAAAATGTTGCGGAATATGCATTTCAATGAGTAGCTGTTGCAGTACCTGTTCCAGTTGTTGCCGATTTTGCAAAGGCTGTTTGAAACTTTTGCTATGTTGCAAGACCTGAAAATTCTTTAACTTGAGTTTGGCTGAAACCCCGCGCGCACAGAGTTGTTTGCGCTCTAGACTGTTCCAGATCTGATCAATCAGTCGAGGCCAAGAGTTCTTGCATTGTGTTAAGGTTAGATCATCATCAAAGGTGGTTTCCTTGGAAATTTGCTGGCGTTCACGCTCCGCCTGTACCGGACGTTCATCGATGCCCTGGGCATAGAGAAAAAGTCGTTTGCCATATTTGCCAAAATGCTGAACCAGTACATTTTGCTCAATTTTTTGTAAATCTCCCAGCGTTTGTAATTGCAGCAACTTGAGCTTTTCTTGCATCACTTTTCCTACACCTGGAATTTTTTTCAGCGGTAAATCCTGAATAAAATGCTGCACCTGTGAGGGCTTAATGACACAAATGCCATCTGGTTTGTTCCAGTCTGAAGCAATTTTGGCTAAAAATTTATTTGGTGCTACCCCGGCAGAGGCTGTTAAACCAGTCGCTTGGAAAATATCTTCCCTTATTCGCATAGCTACTTCAGTAGCACTTGGAATATTTTGCAGATTTTCTGTGACATCCAGATAAGCTTCATCTAAAGATAAGGGTTCAATCAGCGGCGTGTAACGCTGGAACACCTGATGAATCTGGGCGGAGATGGCACGGTATTTTTCAAAATTGGGCTCAATCGCCACTACATGTTGACAAAGCTTTCGGCCTTGTGCCATCGACATGGCAGAGCGCAATCCAAACTCGCGCGCAGGGTAGGACGCTGCACAAATCACGGCCCTTGGATGATGGGAAGACACGACCACCGGCAAATGCTTTAACTCCGGTCGGTCTTTGAGTTCCACAGATGCAAAAAAGGCATCCATATCGATGTGAATGATTTTTCTCATGCAGTCCCAAACTCTGCTTGTATGCGCTGGGCTTCAGTATCTCATCTTCATGGGGCAGATTGTAGAGCAGGATCAAGTGGATACGACACAGGTTGACTAAGTAAAACCGGTCGGGTGTGTTGTTGTTCTGCTGCTTGAATCAGAATTTTGAGGCTTTGCTCGGTGTGATCTGCCAGGTACGGTAAAAACTCCAAAGGCTGGTCAATCGGCTTGAAAAAATTATCCCAATGAATGGGTACCACCACTTTAGGTTTTAATGTTCTCAAGCTTTGATCGAGATAGTTTTGCAGATGACTGATATTGCCATTTTTGAAAATCAGACATTTGACCGGAAGGCTGCGGCAGCAAAACCACTGCAGCCACTCCAACGAGTATGTTGATGCCTACTCCCAACAGCCAAAATCCTTTTTTAATCGACATAATTTTCCCATTTTTTATGCAGTCTTATTTTTATTGTGGTGAAATTTTGAGTTTATCTTGTTATTTTTTCGGTAAAGTTTCCACTTTGTTCAGTGGATAGATTCCATTGCGTTCTAAAAATCGTGTCCAGTCATCCGCATCACCATTAAACACATTTAAGTCGACGGTTTTGTTAATGCCCTTGATGGTACCCTGATTGGTATGCTGCCAAAACAGCCATTTTGGCTTGCCTTTTAAATCGGGTTTGCTGTGATATTCACGGACCCAGAGCGGTGTTTTTGCAAACTCTCCCGCTAAAATAATGTTATAGAAAGCTTTGGAAATATAGAAAATCGGTTGTTTGCCATAATGCTGATACAGCCGGTCATGCATGACCTGAATTTCTTTTAGCAGTTGTTCCTTGGTATAGGTATTGATGCAGTTGCTGTCATATTCGAGATCAATCACTGGAGGCAACGCATCGGCTTTATTGGGTACGGTTTCAATAAAATTTTGCGCCTGAATTTCGCCATCCCTGCATAAACGATAAAAATGATAGGCACCCACAGTGAAACCATGTTCACGGGCTTGCAGCCAGTAATCCTGAAATTTCCGATCTTTAAAATCACCACCTTCAGTAGCTTTCAGATAAACAAATCGATAGGTTTTGGGTGAGATCTGTTGCCATTGAATGTCGCCCTGATGATGCGATACATCAAAACCTTTGACCGGATATTCCTGTGCCGAAGCAGGATGATGAGGCAAGACAAAAAAATACAATACGATTGCAACACAGCTCAGCAACAGGCCGACGCAAGAGGCATACAGCTTGTGATGATGATGCTTGGCGAATCGTTTATTAGACATAGATAATTTAGGCGTGATTTATCAAACACATGATAACGCGATCTGAACATTCAGACCACGTTGTTTCTGATGTCATCTGATTCTACTTAGGTGTGGCGTGGAATTTGCCAGAAAATGGCTGCGGTAATCAGGTTAATGCAGCCGAGGAAAATCAAGGTGGTATGGAAAGCTGTAACGATCTGCTCACTACCGAAATAGGCGGTAAACAGGTTGACCATGGTTCCGGCCAAAGCCACGCCGATACTCATCGATACCATCATGATCATTGACAAAAAACTGTTGCCACTACTGGCATCTTGCTGAGGTAAATCCTTCAGGGTCAGGGTATTCATGGAGACAAACTGCAAAGAATTTAGTATGCCGAAAACAAAGAAATGTAAGGCTCTTAACCAGGTCGGGGTATCCGCCGTGCTGAGGGCAAAACTGGCGATACAGGCACCCACCAGCAAGGTATTGACCAGTAATACCTTACGATAACCAAAGCGTTGAATAATCTGGCGAATAATCGGCTTGGAAGCGAGAGAACCCAGTACGGTCGGAATCATCAACAGACCGGTAATAAATGGCTCAAAGCCAAAGGCAACCTGCAACATCAGCGGAATTAAAAAAGGTATCGCGTTGCCGCCTAAGCGGGCAAAGAAATTACCGATAATGCCAATTGCATAAATTTTATTGCTGAATAATGTGCTACGGAACAGCGCATTATGATGTGTATGTGCATGTATAGCATACACAATCGCTGCCAAGACACCCGCAAGTACCAGACCCATACTCCACCATAGCGATTGATGTGGGCTGGCAAAATTTTCAATGCCCAGTGAAAGTCCCACCATGGCGATGACCAGCAGGATAAAACCTGAAAAATCAAAAGATTTGACAGTGGGTTCAGTGATGTTTGGCATGGCCTTCAAGGTAATCAGAACGCCTAACAGCCCCATCGGAATATTAATTAAAAAAATCCAGTGCCATGTTGTCACTTCGACCATCCATCCGCCCAATGTCGGACCAATCAAGGGACCCATCAGACCAGCTAAACTCATCAAGCTCATGGCAGATAAAAACTGTGTACGCGGAATGACCTTGAGCATCGCCAGCCGGCCTACAGGAAGTAACAATGCACCGCCAATGCCCTGAATGACCCGATAAAAGAGCAGCTGGTTTAAACTGCTGGACAGTCCGCAGCCCAGTGATGCCAAGGTAAAAATAATAATGGCCGTAAAGTAGGTATTACGCACACCAAAACGGTCGGCCAGCCATCCGCTTAAAGGAATACAGGCTGCTACCGAAAGCACGTAGGCCACCACCACGCTATGCATTTGTAGCGGATCTTCAGCGAGATTGGCTGCCATGGCTGGAATTGCCGTATTGACAATGGTGGTATCCAAACCTTGCATAAAAAAACCGATCGATACCAACAACACTAACAGGCGGAATTCAGGTTGTAGGGCTTGATGCGAAGGAGTGGCGTTCATAAAAATATTAAAGTGATTTTTTACAGAGTTTAAAGCAATCCGTTTAAAGTGGTGTAAGAAAAAGTTGTGCTATCCATTATGGGACAGCACTGTCTGGAGTTCGTTTTTTATGTCCTGGCTTGGACTTAAATGGCAAAGTGTTGTGGTGCATCCAGATTTTTAATGGCATTGAGAATCTGATCGGCATGATTGCAGATAATCAGTTTGGCCCGATGCTGCGGCGGTAAAAAGCCTTCACTGACCGTATGATCCAGCTGGCTCACTAGGGCATCATAAAAGCCATTCACATTATAGAGCATCATCGGTTTCTGGTGCTGATTTAACTGTCCCCAAGTGGCAATTTCCAGAATTTCTTCAAACGTGCCCAAACCCCCGGGTAAAGCGACAAAAGCACTGGCACGCTCAGCCATCATGGCCTTGCGTTCATGCATGCTGTGTACAATGTGTAATTCGGTCAGCTGATGATGCGCAATTTCATAATCCAGCATAAATTCAGGAATCACCCCGACGGTTTCACCGCCACGTTGTCTGACGGCATCAGCCACTTGCCCCATAAGGCCTATACTTGCGCCACCATAGACCATGCCGAAACCTAGATCCGCCAGTGCCTGAGCCAAAGCTACGGCTTTTTCCTGATAAATTGGCTTATTGCCTGAACGTGAACCACAGTAGAGTGCAATTAAAGGTTGAGTTGTTTTGGGAGTAGGATTGTTATGTTTGGGAGTCATTTTTAATACACTGTTCATCATTATATTTTTACCATAGCATTTTATTTTTTCAGTCTCTAGCTTAACTGTTAAATATGACAGGTCGTGATCAGCCTTATACTGACTTTGCAAAGATTTGTTGAAATTGGGTGAGCTAAAAACAGCGCAATGAGGAAAAGAGGATGAATTTCTACTTCATCTTGCTATACTAAAAATCTGTTTTCCAACAAATGAATTAACATGGGTAGTGGTTGTCCTCGCTCTGAACACTTCAATGCTTCTGAAAAAAATATACAGCATGCTGTTCATCGCATATTCAGCGATTTTAATATGAACCTTCTAAAATCAGTCCCTCATCATCCTGCACAGGAGAATATCCAATGATCTTGGAATGGATGTCAGATCCATCAGCATGGATTGGACTGGCAACTTTAGTGGTTCTAGAAATTGTACTGGGTATCGACAACCTGGTTTTTATTGCCATTTTGGCGGAAAAATTGCCCCCAGAACAGCGTAATGCAGGCCGTATCGTCGGCTTGATTATGGCTTTGTGTATGCGGTTGATTTTACTTGCATCTATTGCCTGGGTGGTGACCTTGACCCAGCCACTGTTCCATGTTCTGGATCATCCTTTTTCCGGCCGTGACCTGATTCTGCTGTTTGGTGGCGTATTCCTGCTGTTTAAAGGCACCATGGAATTACATGAGCGTATAGAAGGTGCTCAACCGCAGAAAGAAGAAAACCCGGTGCATGCCGCATTCTGGATGGTGATCGTTCAGATTGTGGTACTGGATGCCGTATTCTCTCTGGATAGCGTGATTACCGCAGTCGGCATGGTCAAAGACCTGTCGGTGATGATGATTGCGGTGGTGATTGCAGTCGGAATCATGCTGTGGGCATCTAAACCTCTGATGACCTTTGTCAACAGACACCCGACTGTGGTGATACTGTGCCTCGGCTTCCTGATGATGATCGGCTTTTCACTGATTGTTGAAGGCTTCGGTTTTCATATTCCTAAAGGCTATTTATATGCGGCGATTGGTTTCTCTGTGGTGGTGGAATTTATCAACCAGACCATGCGCCGTAATCAGGAGCGCATGGTGACCACGACGGACCTGCGTTACCGTACTGCTTCTGCCGTTATGCGTATGCTCGGGGGTAAAAGTGAATCGCAAAACAATGAAGCTGAAGATGTGCTGGCGACCCGTGCCTTTGCCGATGAAGTCTTTAATGAAGAGAACGGGGTTTACCACAGTGTGCTGGTGCAAGGTGTGCTGGGGCTGTCGGAACGGCCAGTGAAATCGGTGATGACGCCGCGTCCGGAACTGGAATGGATTGATCTGGATGAAGATGAAGCCTCCATCAAAGAACAGTTATTAAGCATGACCCATTCACGTTTGATTGTGGCACATGGTGAACTGGACAATATTGCCGGTATAGTGCTGACCCATAAAGTCATGAACGACTATATCGAAACCGGAAAACTGAATTTTGAAGCGCATTTACGCGAGCCGGTGATTGTGCATGAAAATGCTCAGGTGTTGATGGTAATGGAACAGTTGCGTCAGGCACCGCTGCAAATGGCTATTGTATTGAATGAATACGGTTCGATTGAAGGGCTTGCTACCCCGATTGATGTGCTTGAAGCGATTGCCGGTGAATTCCCGGATGAAGATGAATTTGAAACAGCGGCAGAAAGTCTGGAAGATGGCACCTTAATCCTGGAAGGTTCTACCGATATTCGTCATGTTTCCTTGTTGTTAAACCGTGATCTGGTAGATGAGTCTGAACAGTATTCAACCTTGTCCGGTTATATCCTGTTCCATCTGGGGCGTTTGCCGGAAAGTGGTGCCAAATTGCAGGCAGATAAACATATTTTTGAAGTGGTGACGATGAATGGCCATAAAATTGATAAGGTTCATATCATCCCGCTCAATCAAAATCAGACAGAAGATTAATTTCATCCTGCACAGATGATCTTTATTGAGATTGAATTAAAATAGCCCGCATTGTCGGGCTATTTGATTTATTAATTTAAGTTGGAAAAAATTGATGTCAGAAAGCAATTGTCCATGTGGACAGGGGGATTATGCCCACTGTTGCCAACCCTTACATTTGGGTCAGGCCAAAGCACACACTGCAGAGCAATTGATGCGTTCACGCTATAGTGCCTTTGCCAAGCATGAAATTGACTATATTGTGAAAACTACCGCATTAGGCCAGCAACAGGCGCTGGATGTGGCTGCGATTCGTGACTGGAGCAAGGCCAATCATTGGCTCAAGCTGGAGGTGGTGCAGGCTCAGGAAAAACTGGACAAGCACCATGCCCAGGTTGAATTTAAGGCGCATTATCATGATGGTCAGCAAGCACAGGTTCATCATGAAATTTCCCATTTTGTAAAGCATGAAGGCGCATGGTATTTCCTTGATCCGACAACCACAATGAATATTACGATGAAACAGCCGTGTATTTGCGGTTCAGGGAAAAAATTTAAGCAATGTTGTGCACAATATCTGTAATTTTCCGCTAAATTTGCCTTAGAATAGCGCGCATCAATTACCCTCAGGGGAATCAGGGCAATGTTGCTATTGGTCATCTATATTATCGCAATTACGGCTGAAGCCATGACAGGGGCACTGTCGGCAGGTCGGCGCAGTATGGACTGGTTTGGGGTAACGCTGATTGCCTGTGTGACTGCACTGGGTGGTGGCTCGGTTCGCGATGTACTGCTTGGGCACTATCCTCTGACCTGGGTGAAGCATCCGGAATATCTGGTCCTGACCTGCTGCGCAGCCTTTGTCACCATTCTGATAGCCAAATGGATGCGCCATTTACGTTCTATTTTCCTGATTCTCGATGCCCTGGGTTTAATCGGTTTTACCATCATTGGCTGCCAGATTGCCTTGCAGATGGGGCATGGTTTTGTGGTTTCCGCGGTTGCCGGGGTGTTAACCGGAGTTTCCGGCGGCATTTTGCGCGATATTCTGTGTAATGATGTGCCACTGGTATTCCGCCGTGAACTGTATGCCAGTATTTCTTTTGTTTCCGTGATCTGTTACTGGATTTGTCAGGATATTGGTTTCTCTCTAGAAATCACTGTCATTTCCACCTTAATCTTCGGTTTCTCTTTACGCTGCATCGCTATCTATTTTGGTCTGGAAATGCCGAAATTTATTTATAAAGATGACGACGACCAGTCCGCATCCTCCAAAGATGCTTCCTAGAATATTGCCTTAATATGATGAATGACCGACGAAATGAGCGGTCATCATCTGCAAATTGGCGTATAAAAATTAATACAATTATAAATCCTGTTGGGAAAGCAGCATGCATTCTTTCACCAAATCAGAGCTCTTGTTATGGATTTAGTCTCACGTATACAACGTTTACCGATTGGTAAGTTTCACTATACCTTGCTATGGGTGATTGGTCTGGGCTGGATGTTTGATGCCATGGATACCGGATTGATTTCCTTTATTTTGGCCAAAATGGCGGAAGACTGGGCCATGACGCCGGATGATAAAAGCTGGGTGGTTTCCATTGGTTTTATTGGAATGGCTATTGGGGCAGTGTGTTCGGGAGCTCTTGCCGATCGCTGGGGGCGTAAAACGGTTTTTGCTTCAACCCTGGTGATTTATAGTCTGGCAACCGCGGCTTGTGCCTTTGCACCGAACCTGAGCTGGCTGCTGGTGTTCCGTTTCATAGTCGGGCTTGGACTGGGTGGTCAGCTACCGGTGGCGGTGACGCTGGTGAGTGAGTATATTCCTGCCCATGTCCGTGGCCGCTTTATTGTGCTGCTGGAAAGTTTTTGGGGTTTGGGCTGGCTGGTGGCAGCACTGGTTTCGCGGTTTGTGATTCCAGATTTTGGCTGGCATGCTGCCTTTCTGATTGGGGGGATTCCTGCGCTGTATGCCATCGTGATCTGGAAAATGGTGCCAGAATCGGTGCCTTACTTAATTAACCGCGGTCGACATAAAGAAGCGCATGCTTTGGTGAAAAAAATTGAAGCACAATGTGGCGTGGAAGTGATTGAAATTTTTGAAGTCAAACCGGTGGCCGAAAAGCATGATATTAGCTTCTCTCAACTCTGGTCCGGCATTTTTGCCCGCCGTACCCTGATGCTGTGGCTGATCTGGTTTGGTATTGTATTTTCCTACTACGGTATTTTTACCTGGCTGCCAAGTTTACTGGTCAAAGAAGGCTATACCATTGTGAAGTCTTTTGAGTATGTATTGGTGATGATTCTGGCCCAGTTGCCGGGTTATATTGCCGCGGCATGGCTGGTGGAAAAACTGGGACGTAAGGCAACATTGGCCGGTTTCATTGCCATGTGTGCGGTCTCTGCCTACTTCTTTGGTCAATCCGACAATGTGACCCAGATTGTGCTGTGGGGCTGTTTGATGTCCTTCTTTAATTTGGGGGCTTGGGGTGTTTTATACACTTATACCCCAGAACAGTATCCAGCCAATATCCGTGCCTTCGGTTCAGGCTGGGCCGGGGCGATTGGCCGTATTGGTGGTATTTTCGCGCCATTTGCTGTCACCCATATAATGGTGCTCGACCATGGTTTCAGCTATGTCTTTATGATGTTTACCGCCGTTTTAATTGCCGTGGCACTGATTATCCTGCTGCTGGGTGAAGAAACCAAAGGTAAAACTTTAGAGTCGATTGGTTTATAAAATTGCTGATTTTTGGGTTGATTGGCCCTTATAAAATGGATATTTTTAGTCCATAAGACACAATTTGTCGCAGAGTGTGGGTTACTGCCCTTGTGTAGTCCGCAGCTGCGACATAGCATAACAACGTAGATACAAAAACGAATTATTTAGGATTTCACGCTTTTATGACCAGCCTTGTGCATCATGCGACAGAAAATCGTTCCGTAGCCGAATTTACTGAACAAGCTTACCTTAACTATGCCATGTACGTGATTATGGATCGTGCATTGCCGCATATCAGTGACGGTTTAAAACCAGTACAGCGCCGTATTGTCTTCGCCATGAGTGAATTGGGCTTAAAGTATAGCGGTAAACCGAAAAAATCGGCCCGTACCGTGGGGGATGTGCTGGGTAAATACCATC
Source organism: Acinetobacter sp. ANC 4218 (assembly GCF_002135245.1). Lineage (NCBI taxonomy): Bacteria > Pseudomonadati > Pseudomonadota > Gammaproteobacteria > Moraxellales > Moraxellaceae > Acinetobacter > Acinetobacter sp. ANC 4218. The sequence goes on from NZ_NEGD01000002.1 coordinate 15,458, forward strand.
CGCATGGTGACTCTGCCTGTTATGAAGCGATGGTACTGATGGCACAGCCATTCAGTTACCGTTATCCTTTTATTGAAGGTCAAGGTAACTGGGGTTCACCCGATGATCCGAAATCTTTTGCAGCAATGCGTTATACCGAAGCCAAACTTTCGCTTTATAGTGAAGTGCTGTTGTCTGAATTGGGTCAAGGCACCTGTGATTGGCAGGACAACTTTGATGGTTCAATGAAAGAACCGGTGAATTTGCCAGCACGTGTACCGAATATCTTACTAAATGGTACTACAGGCATTGCTGTGGGGATGGCGACCGATATTCCACCGCATAACTTGCGTGAAGTGATTAAAGGCACCATCGCGCTGATCCGTAATCCAAATTTAAGCGATGAAAAAGTGGCGGAATATATTCCAGCCCCGGATTTGCCGACCAAAGCCGAAATTATTACTGCCCCTGAAGAACTGCTCAAACTGCAGACCACAGGACGTGGCAGTTACCGTATGCGTGCGGTTTATAAAATAGAAAAAAATGAAATCGTGATTACCGACTTACCGTATCAGGTGTCGGGTTCTAAAGTGATTACCCAGATTGCCGATCAGATGCAGGCGAAAAAATTGCCTTTGGTTAGTGACCTGCGTGACGAATCGGATCATCAAAATCCGACCCGTCTGGTGATTGTATTACGTTCTAACCGGATTGATGCCGAAGCAGTGATGAGTCACTTATTTGCAACGACCGATCTGGAATCCAGCTATCGCGTCAACATGAACATGATTGGTGCCGATGGCCGTCCGCAAGTGAAATCGATTCGCCGCATTTTGCTGGAATGGATCGAGATTCGTAAAAATACGGTAACGCGCCGCCTGCAATATCATTTAAATAAAATTGAAAAGCGTCTGCATATCCTGGTCGGCTTGATTATTGCCTACTTAAATATTGATGAAGTGATTCGGATTATTCGTGAGGAAGATCAGCCCAAACCGGTGCTGATGTCTCATTTCAATATTGATGAAATTCAGGCTGAAGCCATTTTAGAACTCAAGTTACGTCATTTGGCCAGACTTGAAGAAATGGAAATGCGCCGCGAACAGGAAGAACTGGAAGCGCGTGCGGCCATTATCCGCGAGCAGCTGGCCAATCCTGAATCTTTAAAAGCATTGATTATTAATGAACTTAAAGAAGATGCGAAAAAGTTTGGTGATGACCGCCGTTCGCCTATTGTACGCCGCGCCGAAGCATTGGCGATTAATGAACAGGACATGTTGCCAGCCGATCCTGTGACTGTGGTGTTGTCTGAGGCGGGCTGGATCCGTTCAGCTAAAGGCCATGAGGTCGATGCCGAAAATCTGAATTTCCGTGCCGGTGACCAATATTTAAGCCATGCCCAAGGTAAATCCAATCAACGGGTCTATGTACTGGACGATACTGGTCGTAGTTATGCACTGGCTATTAACACTTTACCTTCGGCACGTGGCTTAGGTGAACCTTTAAGTTCTAAACTTGCACCCGCCAGTGGTGTAGGTTTCATTCAGGTGTTTATTGCCGAGGATGAAGCTGAAATTTTGGCCTTGAGTTCCAAAGGTTATGGCTTTAAAACCCAGGCGAAACAACTGGATACCAATGCCAAGGCAGGGAAGTCCTTCCTGACTGTGCCTGAAGATGGCAAGGCGATGCCACTGCAAGCAATAGAACAGGCGACTCATGTGGCCTTACTCAGTTCAGCAGGCCGTATGCTGGTTGTCGATTTGTCAGAATTACCAAGCCTGAACAAAGGTAAAGGTAATAAATTGATACAACTCGAGGCGAAAGATCAAATTGTATCTATGACAATGTTGAATTTAGATGAAATAATTCAAGTAGTTGCTGGACAGCAACAATTAAAATTAAAAGGTGATGATCTTCAAAAATATATCGGTAAGCGAGGCACTAAAGGTCAACTCTTACCACGAGGATATCAAAAAGCAAATAGACTGTTCATTCAAAGATAAAACTAGCATCCCAGATATGAAATAGGCTATATATGGTGTAATTCGTGCAAATGGATGCTTTGTTGAACAATACAAAAGGAAAAAACCAGGTTCAGCAAAGAAAAAAATAGTTTAAAAACTAAGGATTAAGATTGGAGTGATAGGCATTATGGAAAAGATTTGGTTCGCTGAATACCAAAAGACAGGGATTCCAGAAACTGTAGAATTACCGGCTGAAAATACCTCATTGGTTGATGTGTTTGAGCGCAACTTCCAAAAATTTGGCTCACGTGACGCCTTTATTTTTATGGATAAAGTTCTCTCTTTTAGTGAGCTGGAAGAAGCAAGCCGTAAATTTGCAACATATTTACAAAGTTTAGGTTTGGCAAAGGGTACACGTGTGGCGGTGATGATGCCAAACGTACTTCAATATCCTGTTGTCGCATTGGGGATTTTCCGCGCAGGTTTAGTGCTTGTAAACGTCAACCCGCTTTATACTTCTCGTGAACTTGAGCATCAGTTAAATGACTCCGGTTCTGAAGTGCTGGTTATTATTGAAAACTTTGCAACGGTTTACCAGGCAATTATTGGTAAAACCCCTGTGAAGCATGTGGTAGTGGCTTCTGTGGGTGATATGTTGGGTGCCTTAAAAGGTACATTAGTCAACTTTGTTTTACGTTCAGTGCGTAAGCAAATTCCGGCTTGGAATATTCCAGGACATATTCGTTTTAATGCAGCAATGTCTAAAGTCAGCGCAAGCAATTATAAGCGTCCAAACCTTACGCTCAGTGATACAGCTGTACTTCAATATACTGGCGGTACTACCGGTGTTTCTAAAGGTGCTGAACTGACTCACCGTAACCTGGTTGCCAACATGTTGCAGTGCGACGGTATTTTCCAAAGTAAATTTGGTGCTCAAGATGGGCAACCGGATGACCGTATTTTCTGTGCTTTGCCACTCTATCACATCTTTGCCTTCATGGTCTGTGCGTTGTACGGCATGTATAAAGGTCAGGCCAACGTGCTTATTCCAAACCCGCGTGACTTACCTGCGGTAATGAAAGAACTGCGTAAATACCAGCCATCATTCTTCCCGGCAGTGAATACCCTGTTTAATGCATTGGTGAACAATGAAGAATTTAGACAGCTGGACCATAGCAAACTGAAAATGGCGATGGGTGGCGGCATGGCAGTCCTTCCTTCTACTGCTGAAGCATGGAAGAAAATTACTGGCACCAATATTATTGAAGGTTACGGTTTATCTGAAACTTCACCTGTTGCAACAGCCAATCCACCGCAATCCACTGAATTTAGCGGTACCATTGGTATTCCATTACCGTTGACTGAAGTTGCAATTTTGGATGATGATGGTAATGAAGTGCCGCTTGGCGAACAGGGTGAAATCTCTATTCGTGGTCCACAAGTCATGAAAGGCTATTGGAACCGTCCAGATGAAACTGAAAAAGTGATGATTAACGGTTTCTTCCGTACCGGTGATATTGGGATCATGGATGATCGTGGTTATATCAAGATTGTCGATCGTAAGAAAGACATGATTCTGGTGTCGGGCTTCAACGTTTATCCTTCAGAAATTGAAGAAGTAATTTCTACGCATCCTAAAGTATTGGAAGTTGCTGCGATTGGTGTGCCGGATGAAAAATCAGGTGAAGTGCCTAAACTGTTTGTGGTGAAGAAAGATCCGTCACTCACCACAGAAGAAGTGCTTGCTTTCGCTAAAGAGAACTTAACAGGCTACAAACGCCCACGTTATGTTGAATTTATAGATGAATTACCAAAGTCCAACGTAGGTAAAATCTTACGTAAAGACTTGCGTAAAACTGCATAAATGCTGCAATAAAAAAGCGCCGATCACGGCGCTTTTTTATTTGGAAATAGGCCAGGCTTTAATCTTTTAACATCCATCGATCAATATAGGGACGTGCTATCCCAGTAATCCATAGAAAGGTCGTGATGCTACCAAATTGATAGATGTATCGCTGTAAATCAAATGCACCAAAGCTATATAAATTATCGAGCAAACAGTAGAGTGCAACGACTGTAGTCCATATCCAAAGGGCCTGACGTTTAATTCCCACCATCCAAAGTGCGAGAATTGAAATAACAATGGTAAAAATAAGGGAAAGCCTATTAAAATTGGCACACACCACTGCAAGTAAAAATCCTGTAATAGGCAATACGATTTTGAGTACCCGATCCACTTTAAGTTGATGCTGGCGCTGCTTTTCGAGTACATCAAACATTTTTTCTTGATCAGGATTGATCATTATGGATCCTTATTGCTCATTTATAAAAACGCTATAATTTACAAAAAATATTGCGAAAACACCATGCTATGATAGGCAGCATAAAATTTTAATGAGAAAAGTGAGATGCAAAGCATTAGCGGAATAATCTATCTCATCTTAATCGCATGTTTATTGCCCTATGTTTTTACTGCAATTGCAAAAAAAACAGCCGGTTTTAAAGCACGAGATAATCAGAACCCGCGTGAATTTCTGGCTAAAACCACAGGTTTGGCCGCCCGTGCCAATGCGGTACAACAAAACAGTTTTGAAAGTTTACCTTTATTTATTGCTTCCATTTTAATGGCAGAATATATGGTGATTTCTCAAACCGTAATCATGACTTTTGGTGTTGCCTATATTGTACTCCGTATTTTCTACGGCATCTGCTATTTAGCTAATTGGGCCACTTTGCGTTCCATTATCTGGACCTTATCCTTGCTGTGTCCGATTTGTCTGTTGCTGCTGGTGATTAAATTAACCACCTGAGCCTGAAAATGTGAAAATACATATTTTCACCCAGCAGATGTATAATCGAAAAGTTATTTAATACGCAAAAACCGTTATAATCGTTGCGGTTTAAAAAAGATTTAACTTGTTAAAGAGTGATGCTATGAGCTACAGCAATATCCCAGCGGGTAAAGATGCACCAAACGACATCTATGTAATTATTGAAATTCCTGCAAATGCAGCACCAATCAAATACGAAATCGACAAAGATTCTGATGCATTATTTGTAGACCGTTTCATGGGTACTGCAATGTTCTACCCGGCAAACTACGGTTATGTGCCAAACACATTGTCACTTGATGGTGACCCACTTGACGTATTGGTTGTGACTCCACACCCGGTTGAACCAGGTTCAGTCATTCGTTGCCGTCCAGTCGGTAAATTGAACATGGAAGATGACGGTGGTGTTGATGCGAAACTGGTTGCAGTACCGCACGACAAATTAACACCGATCTATAAAGATGTTCAGGAATATACTGATCTTCCTCCGCTTTTGATCAGCCAAATTGAACATTTTTTCCAACACTACAAAGACTTAGAACCAGGTAAATGGGTTAAGTTAAGTGGTTGGGAAGGTGCTGACGTTGCGAAACAAGAAGTACTTAGCTCAATTGCAGCTTATGCAGAAGCAAATAAATAATTGCTTTTCAATTTAAGTCTTTAAAATTTTAAAGCTTAAATAAAAAAACCTGCACATTGTGCAGGTTTTTTTATCACTTGAAATTCGAGTGAATTAGAATAATTTCACAGGAATATCCAAGAAAATACGCCATTCGTTGGTATCACCGATGTAAGCATTTTCATAAGCATCGTTGGCACGATAAATAGAATTACGTAGGCGCAAGCTTACATCTTTGGCAAAACCGCTTTGAACAGTGTATTTCACCTGGTTAAAGAATTCATTTTCTTTACCTTCGCCTGTTTTACCAGCAACATTGATGTCCCAACCATAAACATAAGCAGTAGTCCAAGTTAAGCCTGGAACCTTCATTGCACTGAAGTCATAGGTATATTGAACTTGTGCTGATTTCTCACGGTTGCCGACGAAGTCAGACAAGTAAGAGTTTGGAAGGTAGACACTTTGACCACCGTCAGCATTTTCGCCGTAATCATAACCAGTGTTGCCAGTATTTTGTTGGTAAGCCAACATTACGTTGTGCGCACCAGTATTATAAGTACCTGAAATTGCCCAAATATTGTTGCTTCGACCGGAAACATTTTTATTGCCAATTGTTGAAGAATAAGTAGCGGCTTGTTCATCAAACTCAGTGTGATAACCGCTGAAGTCATAAGTGAGTGAGCTGTCATTGGCAAGCGTTTGCTTATAATTGACATTGGCATAATGACGTTCAAGTTTGTCTTTAATATCCACGCCATAATAAGCCGTATTTAAAGCATCATTAACTTTGTATTTAGCGCCCCAAACTACTGCGCGATCTAATTTACGGCCATCTGTATTGATTTGATCTGAATACTGGTTCTTCGTGAATTTACCAGCAGTCAATTCCAGGCCATCAATTTCACGGCTAGTTGCAAGTACACCTTCAAAGTATTCAGGAACCATGCGGGCAGTATTGCTGGCCAATACCGGTAAGTCTAAAACTTGCGTACCGTATTCAACAGTTGTATTGGAAACACGTGCTTTGACACTTGCGCCGCCACGAGCCCAATGGTCATAAGCGTCCCCATTTGGATTTTCTGCAGTCGGTGCATGCTTAGGAATCATGCCATTATTCGCATTTTTGTTTTCGCCCAGTTTAAATGAAGCATCACCTACCGCATTTACACCAAAACCTACCACACCCTGGGTGAAACCAGACTCGAGTTTGACGATAGCAGATTGTGCAGCAGAGCTTTGATCTTTCTTGCCAGGTGCTTTTTTATCACGATTGATATAACCGGTGCGGAACAATACAGAACCTTCAGCATCTTCAACGAAGCCTTTAGATTCGCTTTGTTCACTGGCATAAGCAGTTGAAATTAAGGCAGTTTGAATTAAAACTGCTAAAGTAAGTTTTTTAGCTTTTTGCATTGGGAGAGAGCCTTATACAAAATGGGAGAAGAAATTAGCAGAATTGTATACGTAATGTATCGCAAAAAAAGCTTTTTTTAATACATTTTATTTAATTAAAGTTATAACCTGTTTAAATGTAAATTATACCTTTTGGTTAACAAAATATTAGAAAATTATTATTTATGTAATTTTTTTTACAAAACAATATGATATTTTAACTCTAAATAAATTTTGGGCTAATACCGATGCCTCATTAAAAATTGATAGGGAGTTGTGGTTTTGAAAAATGCTATTTTAGCGTCCTAAATTTTGATATCAGGCCCAAAACATGGCTTTTATTAACCCGTGATATCAGCAGAAACACCTCTTTATAATGATTTAATTTTTTAAAAAGTAGCAAAATCAGCTGACTTTTGACTGAAATAATCAGATATTCTGGTTAAAAAATTAGGCTTACATGTCGATTTTTTTTGTTTGAGAAATATGTTTTAAAATGATCAAAAAATTGACCAAAAATTATAGATAAAGTTTTAATTATTATTGTTCAGTTTATCATTGGGTAAAATCTTAATCATTCCATAGTCGGAATAAATTCTGCTAGGTCCAGATAAAATTGTATTATTTTTTGCGCGCAATAAGTTCCTGATTTATATGAGTTGAAAATACGGTCTGATCATCAGCAAAAAAGTCCATGCGATGCTTTTGTGCATAAAATGTGGGCAGTGAGATAAAAATAATGATCTTTTTTAGCTCTCAGTAGGGCATAGGTACATAAAAGCTGATTCATCCTTGGTTTCGCAGCTATTGGTCAGTCTATGTCAGGACTTTTGAATAATCGTGTGCAGATCAAGATTAAGGTTTTAAACAGAACTTTGCAGGAGCTGATCATGCTCCCGATATTTACTGTAATGCATGCTTAATATGTCAGTAAGTCAAACATGGCCAATATTGTTTGATTAAAACTTGAGAAGGTAGCAGCTGATTTTGATCCAGATTTTTGAGCCGGTGGATTGGGGTTTTAACTGGCCGATTTTAGTCAGAGAAGGCGTGAGATGCATAAACAAGCGTACAGTGAATATTTTTTGTGCACTTTTTCTAGGCATTTTTAGCTCTACCTGAAAAAACAGTCTCAAAATAAGGCAGGTTGTAAATAAATATTTAAGCCGTATTAGCATGCAGATCATCTAAAAGAGAGAAAGTCGTCAATCTTGTGAAGCTCGAAAAATGACTAGGTTTTGTTTTTATTTTTAAATAATAAATTTATAAATATCAATATATTAATATATTATTGGCGATTTACGGGCTAAAAATTACTGTGTTGTTTTTTAAACTGGCATAGCAATTGCTGATATCTCTTGAATCCATAAAAATCTGTCGGGGATCTATAAAATGCTTAAAAAATTATTTGCTGTGACCACTTTAGCTACTATGTCAGGTGCTGTATTTGCTGCAGATGCTCCTGCCTTACCTTTTGGCCTGTCTTTTAGTGGTAGTGCAGCCGTCACTACAGACTATCGTTTCCGTGGTGTGACTCAAACGGAAAATGATCCAGCCGTACAAGCAGGATTCACGCTAGCTCATACTTCAGGGTTATATTTTGGCTTGTGGGGTTCCAATGTGAATTTTGGCAGCGGCACACCTAGCCTGGAACTGGATCCATCGCTTGGCTATGCCACCACGCTTGAAGCTTTCAGCAGCAAACCGACAGTAGATGTTGGGGTGGTGTACTATAATTATCCAAGTGCCAGCGATCTGAACTGGGCAGAATTATATGGCAAATTAGGCTTCAAAAGTGTGATTGCAGAAGGCGATAGCATTTTAACCAATCTCAATTATACCAATGACTATGCCGGTGCAGATGCAGACAGCTGGAATGTGAATGTGGGTTATTCAGTTCCATTTGGTTCATCAGGTTTTGGTGGGGTTGCTGCTGTAGGCTATACCGTTGTAGATGAAGACAAATATACCTTTAATGGTGATGATAATTATGTAGACTGGAAAGTGGGGCTAAGCTATGGCTTTAAATCCATTCCAGGTGCTAGTGCTGAACTGGCAGCTGTAGGCACCAATATTGATACTGATGGTTTATCGGATGTCGCAGAACGTGCGGTGGATACCGGTGCGGTATTTACCCTTACCAAAACATTCTAATTGTAATTTCAAAGCATTAAAAAACCTCCAAAGCATGACTTTGGAGGTTTTTTTATAGGTCAGGATCTGATGTGCAGGCTGTTGCAGAAAATGCAGCGCGGATCAGCACTGAATTGATGCCGTGTTATGACGATCCATGTAAAAAAAGGCTAGCCAAGGTATTGGCAATCAGGTATTCGCCATCATTTGAATCGGACTGACCTTTAAATGTCTGTTTAATCATTTGGCCCATCTGTATGGCATCGACAAGACTTTCAGGATGGCGAATAAAGTTTCGCATTTAGTATTAACCCTGTTGTGCCCGATAGGACAACGCTTCAGTTAAATGCTGGCTTTTAATGTCAGTATGTTGAGTTAAATCGGCAATGCTTCGCGCGACACGTAATACCCGATGATAAGCCCGGGCAGACAGGTTTAAGCGTTGCTGGGCCATTTCCATAATTTTCTGTGCCTGCGCATCAAGGCATGCAAACTGTTCCAGCTGTTTGGGACTTAAAGCATGATTCAGGCATTGTTGTCGCTGGATTTGTAAATTATAGGCTTGAATTACCCGTTCCCGAACCGTGTGTGAGTTTTCAACTGGTGTAGTCGCCTGTAATTCATGGGCTTGTAAAGGCGGCACATCAATATGCAGGTCAATCCGGTCCAGTAGCGGACCTGAAATCCGGTTTTGATAACGTTTAATCGCATCTGGGGAACATTGGCAGCGGATATCCTGATTAAAAGCATAACCACAAGGGCAGGGATTCATTGCTGCAATGAGTTGAAAGTTGGCCGGGAAGGTAATTTGCCTGGAGGCACGGGAAATCACTATTTCCTTGGATTCGAGCGGCTGTCTTAATACTTCCAAGACCTTACGATCAAATTCAGGCAGCTCATCTAAAAATAATACGCCCAAATGAGCCAGCGTAATTTCCCCCGGTTTGGGATGTGAACCCCCACCCACCAAGGCAATTGCGGAAGCAGTATGATGTGGTGCACGAAAAGGGCGCTGCCCAAAAGGATGCGAGCTATTGGCAACCGAGTAAATACTGGCTACTTCCAGATTTTCCTGCATGTCCAGAGGGGGCAAAATACTGGCCAGCCGTGAAGCCAACAGTGTTTTTCCTGTACCTGGTGGGCCTTTAAACAATAGTGAATGTCCACCAGCGGCAGCAATTTCCAAAGCCCGTCGCGGGCGCAATTGACCTTTGATATCGGCTAAATCAAATTTGTACTGATTGATTGGATTGCTGCTAGGGGCTTGATATTGCTGAAGCGGATGTTGTCTGGATAAATGTTCACAGACATTTTTGAGATGGTGGGCAGCAAACACTTCAAAATTGGGCAGTTGCGAAGCATCTTGGGCATTCTGTTCTGGCAAAATCAGTTGATGTCCAGACTGCTGGCAGGCAATGGCAATGCTTAAAATACCGCTGATGGGACGAAGTTGACCATCCAGGGCCAGTTCACCAATAAATTCCAGCTGATCTGTCACATTTTCAGGTAGTTGGCCTGAAGCGATTAAAATTCCTAAAGCAATGGGCAAATCCAGACGCGAGCCATCTTTGGGTAAGTCTGCAGGCGCTAAATTGATGGTGAGACGTTTGGTGGGGAATTGGAAACCACTATTAATAATGGCAGAACGTACCCGGTCTTTACTTTCCCGAACTGCTGCTTCAGGCAACCCAACAATGGTTAAAGAAGGCAAGCCCTGACTGACATGAACTTCCACCTCAATTAAAGGTGCATGAAGTCCAAGCAGACCTCGAGTGTAAATTTTAGCAAAAGACATTTATTATTGTTCCATTGTGGTGCGTTATTTTTAATCGTTTTTGGTCTTTTTATGCACTAAACAAGTGCTTATTTATTGTTCTTGATTTTAATTTCTAAAGCTTCAACCTGTTTAAGCAGTTCATTCAAGCGTAGGTTGGCATTATTTAATGCAGTACGTTGACGTTCAATTTCTTCTTTGGAAACCAGATCCATCTTGCTGACTGCTTCGTTCAGTAAGGCACGTAAATTATGCTCAACATCTTTTTTCGGTTGATCGAGCTGTTCCATTATGGCTTGTAATAAGGTTTCAATCATTGCAGTACCCATATAAGGATGGAGAAGTGGTGCTAGTGTAACATTGCTGCTACCTGGACCATAGTCCCACTCAACCGGATATAGCTTTATCCGATGTTTAAAATCGTTAATTTTATAGTAAAAATGTCTAGTTTCTGGAATTCAGACTACATGTAAAAGGATAAAATAGGTTATAAAGAAAACTCGTGTCAAAGTTTCTATTTCCCCCAACCTTAGAATTTTTGGCACGGAATTTGAACATAAAACCTTACTGGTGAAAGAAGCCGAAGGAAAACAAACATGAAGCTCGTAACTGCAATTGTAAAACCCTTTAAATTGGATGATGTGCGTGAAGCACTCTCTGACATTGGTGTTCAAGGGATCACCGTAACTGAAGTCAAAGGCTTTGGTCGTCAAAAAGGTCATACTGAACTTTACCGTGGTGCAGAATATGTTGTTGATTTTTTGCCTAAAGTAAAAATTGAAATCGCGATTAGCGATGAAATGGTTGATTCAGTCATTGAATCGATTACCCGTGTAGCAAGCACAGGAAAAATTGGTGACGGTAAAATTTTCGTTACTAATTTAGAACAAGTCATCCGTATCCGTACCGGTGAAACAGGTGCAGATGCTGTTTAATTTGGCATGAAGTTTGCTGAGTAGCTAATAACTCACAAAACTAGGTTGGGGGATACGAATGAAAAAAATGCTTATTGCGCTGAGTTTATCTGGCGCACTTTTAGGTGGTTCTGTTGCATGGGCTGAAGAAGCACTAACAGCAGCATCCACTCCTGCTGAAAATGTCGCAGCGACTGAAACGGCTGCCTCGTCTTTAACAACAAATTCTGAATTAGCTGCGGCACCTACTCCAGCTGAACAAACAGCAGCGCCTGTCGAAGAAAAACCAAAATTAGATACAGGTGACACCTCATGGATTTTAGTGTCTACAGCACTGGTTCTATTGATGACCATTCCCGGACTTGCATTATTTTACGGCGGTATGGTTCGTAAGAAAAACGTACTTGGTACCATGGCACATAGCTTTGTTGCAGCAGCCATTGTCAGTATTACCTGGGTGGTGATTGGTTATAGCCTGGCCTTTGGCAGTGGCAATGCTTTCATTGGTAACCTGGATAAAATCATGCTATCCGGCATTACCACAGATGCCTTAACTGGAACGATTCCGGAAGTTCTGTTTGTGATTTTCCAAATGACTTTTGCCATCATTACTGTAGCTATTATTACTGGTTCGATTGCAGAACGTATGAAATTTGGAGCTTTCGTTGCATTCATTACACTTTGGAGTGTGATTGTGTACGCGCCAATTACTCACTGGGTATGGGGTGGCGGCTGGTTAGCGAATGATGGCGCATTAGACTTTGCTGGCGGCACGGTAGTTCATATTAACTCGGGTGTTGCAGGTCTGGTTGCTGCATACATGCTCGGTAAACGTATGGGCTTGGGCCGTGAATCAATGGCTCCCCATAACCTGACTTTAACCGTGGTGGGCGCAAGCCTGGTATGGGTAGGCTGGTTCGGTTTCAATGGTGGTTCTGCACTCGGTGCCAACGGTTCAGCCAGTTATGCACTTATTGCTACACAAGTTGCTGCTGCCGCTGCTGCAATTTCCTGGTTAATTACTGAAAAAGTGATTCGTGGTAAAGCTTCGGTATTGGGTGGTGCATCTGGTGCAGTTGCTGGCCTGGTGGTCATTACACCAGCAGCAGGTTTCGTGACTGTAGGCGGTGCTTTAGCTATGGGCTTGATCGGTGGTGTGGTGTGCTTCTGGGGTATTACTGCACTTAAACGTGCACTGAAAGCGGATGACTCTTTGGATGCTTTTGGTCTGCATGGTGTGGGTGGTATTGTCGGTGCAATTCTGACTGCGGTATTTGCCAGTGAATTTATTATGGGTGATAAAGTGCCGACAGACATGATGCATCAATTATGGGTGCAACTTGAAGGTGTACTGGCAACTATTGCTTACTCTGCAGTATTGACCTTTATCATTCTAAAAGTGATTGATCTGGTCATCGGTATCCGTGTTGCGAGTGATGACGAACGTATGGGTCTTGACCTAAGTCAACATGGCGAACGTGTAGAATAATATAAAAACCAATAATCAATATATTGTGTAAAACAGCCCGTCAGGGCTGTTTTTTTTCCATATCTTGCGTAAGTCTCTACAAAGGGCAGAATTTTTGCTACACTCTGAATCCGATTTGATTTGTTCAATTAAACCGCTATGCACTGTCCATTTTGCAACGCTGCAGATAGTAAAGTGATCGATTCGCGTTTGGCTGCCGAAGGCTGCCAGATTCGTCGACGTCGTGAATGTATCAGCTGCGGAGAACGTTTTACTACCTTTGAAACCTATGAAGTGGTGATGCCCCGGGTGATTAAATCTGATGGTAAGAGTGAACCGTTTGACGAAGCAAAAATGCGTCGTTCCCTGATGCATGCTTTGCAAAAAAGGCCGGTGACCCAGGAACAGATTGAAACCGTACTCAGCGATATCCAATTACAGATTCGCCGTTTAGGTGAGCGCGATGTAAAATCCCGCACCATTGGCGAAATTGTGATGCAGGCTTTATTTGCCCTGGATCATGTCGCTTATGTCCGTTTTGCTTCAGTCTATCAAGACTTTCAGGATGTTGAAGCCTTCCGTCGTCAAATTGAACAGATGCAGCAGCGCGAACACTAAATCGAACACTAAGATTTTATTTTTCCAAGAGTCATGCAATGTCCGAGTTAAAAGAAGATTCCATTCAGCCAGATCAGCTTTGGATGCAACGTGCAATCGAATTGGCACGACTTGGACAATATTCCACTAAACCCAATCCCAATGTCGGCTGTGTCATCGTCAAAAATGGTCAACTGGTCGGTGAGGGCTTTCATCCGAAGGCCGGGCAACCGCATGCCGAAGTGTTTGCCATGCGCCAGGCTGGTGAACAGGCACGTGGTGCAACAGCGTATGTCACTTTGGAGCCATGTGCACATTATGGCCGTACACCGCCGTGTGCCAAAGGTCTGGTCGAAGCTGGAATTGCAAAAGTGATTGTGGCCTGTCCGGACCCGAATCCCTTAGTGGCGGGTAAAGGTGTGCAGATTTTAAAAGAGGCCGGTATTGACGTCAGTGTTGGTATTTGCGAACAAGAAGCAGAAAAACTCAATCTGGGTTTTTTAAAAACCATGGCCACTGGCATGCCTTATGTGCGTTTAAAAGTCGCTTCCAGCCTGGATGGTCGAACTGCCATGGCATCGGGTGAATCGAAATGGATTACCGGAAGCGAGGCCCGTCAGGATGTACAGCACTGGCGTGCCATTTCCGGTGTGGTGATTACTGGCATTGAAACGGTACTTGCCGATGACTGCCAGCTGAATGTGCGTCAGCTGAATGGCATTGCCGATATCAGTACGATTGTTCAGCCCAAACGTCTGGTACTGGACCGTCAGGGGCGTTTACCTCTGACTGCAAAAATACTACAGCAGCCTGAAACAGTCATGGTGATGGGACCGTTTCGTCAGGAACTGGCCGATTTAGGCGTGTTACAATTGCCAGTACAGCCTTTAAAAGACCTGCTACAGACCTTATCTACCCAATATCAAATTTATGATGTGCTAGTGGAAGCAGGGGCAACATTATCCACAGCCTTTTTGCAGCAGCAACTGGTGGATGAAATGATCAGCTATGTTGCACCGACCTTTTTAGGTCAAACCGCTCGTGCGATGTTTAATGCGGAATTCGACCGTATGGCAGAGCAACTTCGATTTAAGCTCATCGACCTGGTTCAAGTCGGGAATGATGTGCGCTTAAGGTTAATCCCTTCTCAAGAGACAGTATGAATTCAGAGTCTTCGGTTTATCATAAACGTCGTCATTCAGCACGTACTACAGATGAATACCTTTTCAACCAGCTTGTTCCGTATTTAGGCAATAAGCGCCGGTTACTGCATCTGATTTTGGAAGCCCTTGAGAGTACGGGAACCTTAAATAGCCACAATGGCCGGGCGCCGATTTTTGCTGATTTTTTCGCCGGTTCCGGCGTGGTTTCGCGTCTGGCGCGACAAAATGGCTATCGGGTCATTGCCAATGACTGGGAACCCTACAGCCATGCGTTAAATAGCGCGATTTTGTCCTGTGTCGAAGCACCGGCATTTAAAGAGTTGGGCGGCTATCAAAAAGCGATTGATTATCTGAACCGTTTGCCGGAAGTCAAAGGCTGGGTGACGCATAACCTGTGCCCGCGTAATGACGAAATCTATGATCCGACTCGCGACCGTCTGTTCTTCAAACGTCGTAACGGGATGCGTATTGATGCCATCCGTCAGCAGATTGCCACTTGGCAGGCACAAGGTGCGATTGATGATGTAGAAATGTCGGCTTTGCTGGCACCCTTGCTGTATTCGGCCAGTTTCGTCAGTAATACCTCAGGGGTATTTAAAAGCTTCCACCATGGCTGGGGCGGTAAAACCCAAACTGCTCTGGAACGGATTGAATCCTTACTCTGGCTGACCCCAAGCCGTTTCTGTGAAATCGGCGACCCGAAAAAACCGGCCGCGGAAATGTGGTGTGTTGATGCACAGCATCTGGCCAACCAGATGAGTCATTTTGAAGTCGATATCGCTTATCTGGATCCGCCGTATAACCAGCATGCCTATAGTAGTAACTATCATGTATTGAATGCCTTGACGCTGTGGGATCAGGTCGATTTGCCGAGTCCAGACACCAAAGGCTTTAAAAGCGGGATTGACCGGGCATGGCGTAAAGAACGTCCGAGCCAGTACAATTCTTCCAAGCATGCCAAAGAAGCCTATGAAAAATTATTGGCAACCATTAATGCACGTTATATTCTGACCAGCTATTCGACCGATGGGAATATTGAAGCGGGCGATTTGCTGCAGGCTAACTTGAAGCGTGGTCGCGTCACCTTGCTGACCCAAGATGTACCGCGCTACCGGGTGAGCAAGCAGCGCCAGTCAGAACGTGCACGTGTGCTAGAATTTATTGTCATCACCGATACCCATGCCAAATCGGGTCCGCCACTGCGCCAGCTCTTGGGTCAGCTGTATCATTTTGCTGAACTGGGTGGAGTAGATACGACCGGTGTAAGTACGCAACTGGCATTGTGGTAAAACAAGGACAGCATTAGAGAAAAAGTTATGTTTACAGGCATTATTGAAAGTCTAGGTAAAGTGGAAAGCTTGCAAAGTGTGGGTGGTGATGTGCGTCTGCGTATTGGCACCGACCTCGACATGTCTGATGTGCATTTGGGCGATTCGATTGCCACCAACGGGATCTGCCTGACTGTGATTGAATGGGGCGAAAACTGGTATGCCGCTGATGTTTCACGTGAAAGTCTGAATCGAACTACTTTAGGCACTTGGAAAGTGGGGCAGCCGGTCAATGTGGAAAAAGCCATGTTGCCAACCACCCGTTTTGGTGGACATATTGTCAGTGGTCATGTCGATGCGGTCGGTGAAATCACGCTGGTACGTGAAGATGCGCGTTCCATTTATTATGAGGTCACGGCTCCGGCGGAAATTGCCAAATATCTGGCAGAAAAAGGCTCGGTGACGGTAGATGGCATTAGTCTGACCATTAACCACCTGCGTGGCAATATTATCAGCCTGAACCTGATTCCGCATACGGCAGAACGAACCAATATTGGCACCTGGAAAACCGGGGCGAAAGTGAATCTGGAAGTCGATGTTTTAGCGCGTTATATCGAGCGTTTAATGCTGGGGGATAAAGCTGCTGAAGTCAAAGAGCAATCCAAATTAAGCATGGCATTTTTAGCAGAAAATGGCTTCTTGAAGTAAAACATCTTAGAATAGAAAACAGTCTGATTGAAAAGTCAGGCTGTTTTTTTTGTTTTTAGTTTTTATTTTTAATAAGTTATGAAAATAATGTGGTTAAAGTGAGTAGCTGAAGATGCTTGATTTTCTAATGCATATTGAACAATGGTTGCCTACTTTGCTGGATCAGTATGGTCTGTGGATCTATGCTATTTTATTTCTGATTATCTTTGCAGAAACTGGTTCCGTATTTATGTTCTTCTTGCCGGGAGACAGCCTGCTGATTGCGATTGGTGCCCTCTGCTCAACCACAGATGTGATCCATTTAAATACCATGGGACTGTTGCTGTTTAGTGCTGCGGTACTGGGTTATATTGTCAATTATTATACCGGGCAGATTTTGGGGTTTAAGTTTTTCCATGAACATTCACGTTACTTAAAACCGGCCTATATCGTAAAAACCAACCATTATTTTACCAAGCATGGTGGTAAAACCATTTTGATGGCTCGCTTTGTTCCATTTGTACGTTCATTTGCTCCCTTTGCTGCAGGGGCAGGGCATATGAATCTCTTGAGTTTTATGCTGTATAACGTAGCCGGTGGTTTAATCTGGATTGCGGTATTATTGAGTATAGGCTACGGTGCAGGGAATATACTGGGTCTAGCGGTGGACCTGTTTTAATTTTGAATACTTTGAATTTCAGCCTCATTCCATATGCTGAAGTCAAAAAAAAGTCCACCGAAATGGACTTTTTTTTTGTCATGGCAACGAAATTAAAAAATACCTGAAGTCGCCATGCTGAAACTCAAGTGCCAGGTTTTTCCGAAGATAAATTAGAGTTCTTTAAAATATAGTCAATTTCTTCCTGACTGGCTTGATGCAACTTGGCGCGAAATACAGTCACCGCTTGCTCAATCAGCGTTTCAGCTTCCAATTCCAGACGTAAACGCAGGCTTTCCAGCTCCGATAATATTTCATGGTCAGCAATCGAGAACATGCCCTTGGCAAAATTCAAGGCCGGGCCCGCAGGGTTCTTGTGATAACGTGCAGTATAGGTTTGCATTTCGTGCTCTATATTTTGACGTATAAAAGCCAAGGTATGAACCTGCTCGGCAAATTGTCTTTCTTCGTCTAGCTGTAATGCCTGTGCATAAGCCGCCTGTTCGGCACGCTTATTTTCCAGCGACTGTTCCAAGGCACGCTGCTTGCGCAAGCGCGCTTCTTCAATCAGCTGGGCCTTACGTTCGGCATAGGCATGTTCAATCTTTTCATAAGATTGCTGCTGGGCTTCTTTGTCTTTTTCTAGCCACTTCTGAATATTGGTTTCAGGTTTGAGGACATTGCAGACGCGGTGTAGGTCATCAATAAATGCCTGACGAACAGCCTCAGGTACGTTTAACCAGCGCTGTTTAAAATCTTGACCGACATTTAATGCCACCACATCTCTCCTTATTTCCATTGATCGGCTAAAGCTTGAATGTTCGCGGCTCAATACCTAAGCGTCGATATTGTTTAAATTTTTCACGACCCAGTTGTTTTGCCGATTCATTATTTTCGATGATTTCTATAATGTGACTAAATTTATCAATCTGTTCAAGGGCTTGATTGTTAAAATTAAACACAATCCAGTCAGACTCTTGCGGCAGGCGGGATGAAATGCAAATGCTGGCCTGTTCCTGATCAATACCATGCGGAATAAAACTGCCAGGATCAAAACTCCACAACTGTTCATCAAGCTGCTGCTGCAAGTCAGTATTTTCGCAATATAACCAGATCTGTGCCGGCTGTTTCAGAATCTTGCGGCACAAACGGCAAGTGCTTTGCACTTGCCGTTCATTGCTTTTTTCAAACAGATAAAAGCTGACTTTAGCCATTCGACTGCACACGATTGGCCAGGAACTGAACCAGTAATGGCACAGGACGACCGGTTGCATTTTTGGCTGTACCTGAGTTCCATGCTGTACCGGCAACATCCAGATGTGCCCAGCGGTATTCACGTGTGAAGCGTTGCAAGAAACAAGCAGCCGTCACAGAACCGGCTTTCGGTCCACCAATATTGGCAATATCGGCAAATGGTGAATCCAACTGTTCCTGATAGTCTTCAATCACCGGCATGCGCCATACCCGGTCAAATGAAGCCTGGCCTGCAGCGGTAATTTCAGTAGCCAATTCATCATCCGGGGTAAATAAACCTGACAACACTGAACCCAAGGCCACCACGCAGGCACCGGTCAAGGTTGCAATATCAATCACCAGCGCCGGATTGAAACGCTTGATGTAAGTCAGAGTGTCGCATAGTACCAAACGGCCTTCTGCATCGGTATTTAAAATTTCCACCGTTTGTCCACTCATGGTGGTTACGATATCACCTGGACGGGTGGCATGACCTGAAGGCATATTTTCAGCAGCGGCAATGGCACCGACCACATGAATTGGCAGTTTTGCTTCACATAGCGCACGGATGGTGCCTAGCACTGATGCTGCGCCGCACATGTCAAATTTCATCTCATCCATGCCCAGACCCGGCTTAAGTGAAATACCGCCTGTATCAAAGGTTACGCCCTTACCAACCAGTACCACAGGGGCCTGTTCAGTATGGGCTTTATATTCGAGGGTAATCACACGACCCGGACGGTCTGAACCTTTGCTCACTGCCAGGAAGGCATTCATGCCCAAGTCTGCCATTTGCTGTTCATTAATCACAGTGACTTTTAGTAGGTCCGGATATTGTGCTGCCAAAGCTTGAGCCTGTTCAGCCAGATATTCTGGGAAACAGATATTACCTGGGCGATTGCCTAAATCACGGGCCAGGTTTTGACCGGATTGCACGGCATGAATCAGAGACAATTGTTGCGGGTTTAATGTACTGTTTGCAGCAATCAGATGAATTTCTTCAAGCACAAATTCATTTTTCTTCGATTTGTACTCATCAAATGCATAATTTGCCTGAGTCAGCGCCAGTGCAAATAAATAATGCTGTTCAGGGGCTAGGGCAGAAATATCAATACTGATCTGTTTGAATTTTTTTTGTGACTCTTTGATAATGTTTTGTGCGATTTTTGCTAATTTGGTCGGCTGAATTTCAGCTGCTTTATCTAGGCCAATCAGCGTGGTATTGGTACAGGCAGCCACTTTGCCGATCAGGGTTAAAGATTCGCATAGACTCGCCTTGAATTGTGCAGCTTCGACTAAACTATTTAAATCATTGATTTGATAAGTGGTCGAGGCCTGTTGCAGCTGTTCGGAATCTACTAATATCAATAAACATGGGCTAGATGCATTCTCTTGGAATGACGTATTAATGGTCAGTTTCATGTGCTGTATTCATGCCTTGGAAAGATTGCAAATCATTAAACCATTGAAACATTTCTATGAATAGGGTTTCAATGCGCAACAACAGTATAGGTTTTATATTTTCACCATTCGGGTAAACTAGCGCTAGTTTTATTTGTTTCTTTTTTGGGAAGAATTAATTTGATTATTCGGCGTTATCTGGTCAAGCAAGTGCTGTCTACCTCCCTGGTGGTCATTGCTTTATTGACCTTAATCATGATGGGTGGTCGGCTGATCAAGTTTTTTGGTGTGGCGGCACAAGGTCGTTTAGATACCAGTATTTTGTTTAGCATTATTGGTTATCGACTGCCAGAATTTTTAACATTAATTCTTCCGCTCGGCTTTTTCATTGGTCTGATGCTGGTGTTTGGCCGTCTCTACGTCGATCATGAGATGGCAGTCATGAATGGTAGTGGCATCAGCCGTAATCAGTTGGGACGTTTGCTGATTCCACTGACGGTGGTTTTTCTTGCGGTTCAAACAGTATTGATGGTGTGGATGTCCCCTTGGGGACTGCGTCACTTTGAAGAACTGATCACCAATCAGGCGGTGAGAACCGGTTTCGATCTGGTTCGCCCCAAAGAATTCATTTCCTCTGGTCCCTATACTATTTATGCTGGAGATTTGTCGGAAGATCGTCACAATTTAAAAGATGTGTTTTTCTATCAGCGTGCCGAAAAACCGGGCAAACCTGATGTCATGATTTTGGCGAAGGAAGCCACCCGTGTAGATGTTGCTAATGAAACCGCCAGTATTGTGGATTTGGTAGAAGGGCGCCGTTATGAAATTTTCCCGGGAACACCAAAATATACACAAGCAGAGTTTCAATCTTATCGTTTACGTTTAGAAAGTGATCAAGAAGCAAAATTTGAAAGCGCTGAAGTGGAAGCCTTACCAATTGCCAAACTTTGGAACAACCGCAATGATCCTGTCGTTGTGAGTGAATTGGGCTGGCGTCTCTTCGTACCATTTTCCATTGTGGTTGCCTTAATGCTGGCGATTGCACTGTGTGAAGTAAGCCCGCGTCAGGGACGTTATTTAAAACTGTTCCCGGCCTTACTGATTTTTGCCAGTCTGATTGTGGCCCTGATGGCGGTCAAAACGCGCATTAGTAAAGATGAAATGGGCATCTGGGCCTATCCTTTGGTGTTGCTGGCCTATGCTGTTGCCGCAGCACTGTTTTCCCGGAAACAGAAACTGGCACCAAAAATCAAGAAACGAATTCAGCAGGTGAGGTCTTAAAATGTTAGCACGTCGAATAGTCGCCAAACATGTGACCAAAACTACGGCACTTGCCATGCTGGGTGCAACCGCAGTGCTCTCTGTTTTACAGGTGCTGTTCACCTATTTGGGTGAATTGGGTTCGCTGAACGAAAACTATGGGGCCTGGCAGGCATTTCTCTATGTATTATGGGGTGCACCGCGTTATCTCTATGAAATTTTGCCGATCTCTGCCCTGATTGGGGCGGTGCTGGGTTTAGGTACTCTGGCTTCCAATAGTGAGCTGGTGGTGATGCGCTCGGTGGGCATCAGCCTGTGGCGTATTGTGGGCTGGGTGATTCGTTCAGCGCTGATTCTGGTGGTGTTATCCTTTGTCTTAAGTGAGTGGGTGATTCCGTATACTAATGAACAGGCCAAAAGTGTCAAAGATCACCGTAGCGCCAGTGCATTGGGTGAGGTGAGGGGTTACTGGACCCGTGAAGGTCAGCGTTTTATTTATATTGATTATGCCAATGCACAAGGCCAGCTTCAGCGTGTTCAGGTGGTTGACTTTGATGACAATTATTATCTGAAAGGTGTACTGAATGCAGAACAGGGCCAGTTCATTAAAGATGGTGACTGGAAGCTGCAGCAGGCAACCCAGATGGATATTTTGCCACAAGGAAATTCTACTCTGCTACAGAGCGCACAGCTACCGCTGGCTTTAGCCCTGCAACCGAAATATGTGCATATGGTCACCATTGATCCGGAAGATTTATCTCCAAGTCAGCTGGTGAGTTTTATGAGCTATATGCATGAATATAGCCAGGTGCCGAAAACCTACCAGCTGGCATTCTGGCAAAAAGTCGGTTCGCCATTTGCCTTGATTGCCTTGGTGCTCATTGCCTGTTCCTTTATTTTTGGTCCCTTACGTCAACAGTCGATGGGTTTCCGTCTGGTCATTGCCTTGTTTATTGGCTTGGGATTCTTCTATCTGCAGGACTTTCTGGGCTATGCCAGTCTGGTCTATTCACCATCACCAGCCTGGTTCGTGTTTGTGCCGATTGTGCTGATGCTGCTGGTCGGTGGTTATTTGCTGCGCCGTGCACGTTAAACTGCTCCGACAGTGATAAAAAGAATGTGCATGATCAGCTTTAGTCATGATCTGCACATAGAGTCTTGACCGAAAATTCGGTAAGATATGACGATGAAATTGTAAACAAAAGAGTGTTCATTATGACGGATGCAACTGCTGGCAAAATCCCTCACGTATTGGTAATTATGGATGGTGTGGGTCATCGCGAAGCGGTCGAAGACAATGCTTTCCTGGCAGCAAAACGACCTAACTTAACGGCTATGCAACAAAAGCATCCACATGGTTTGATTTCAGGTTCAGGTGAAGATGTCGGCCTGCCTGATGGTCAAATGGGCAACTCTGAAGTGGGTCATATGAACCTGGGTGCAGGTCGAGTGCTGTATCAGGATTTCACTCGCATTACCAAAGACATCCGTAGCGGTGCTTTTTTTGAGCACGAAGTGCTGGTCGATGCCGTTGAAAAAGCCAAAGCCGCAAATAGAGCAGTCCATATTTTGGGCTTGCTGTCGCAAGGTGGCGTGCATTCGCATGAAGACCATATTGTAGCCATGGCTGAACTGGCACTGAAACGTGGTGCAAAAGTTTATCTGCATGCTTTCCTGGACGGTCGTGATACACCGCCTAAAAGTGCACAGCCATCTCTAGAAAAACTCGATGCATTGTTTGCCCAATATCCGGGTCAAGGCCGTATCGCCACCCTGATCGGCCGTTACTTTGCCATGGACCGTGACAACCGTTGGGATCGTGTAGAACAGGCCTACCGTCTGCTGACTGAAGGTGAAGCAGTACGTACCGCTGCAACAGCCGTTGAAGGTCTGGAACAGGCTTATGCAGCTGAAGAAAGCGATGAATTTGTCAAAGCCACCCGTATCGGTGATGTGGCGAAAATTCAGGATGGCGACAGTGTAGTGTTTATGAACTTCCGTGCCGACCGTGCGCGTGAAATCACCAAGGCCTTTGTCGAAAAAGATTTTGCTGGTTTTGAACGTAAAGTGGTTCCAAACCTGTCTAAATTTGTGATGTTGACCCGTTACCAGGCGACCATTGATGCACCTGTGGCCTACATGCCTGAAGCGCTGAAAAACTCGATTGGCGAGTATTTATCAAGTCTGGGTAAAACACAGCTGCGTATTGCCGAAACAGAAAAATATGCCCATGTGACTTTCTTCTTCAGTGGTGGTCGTGAAGATGAATATCCAGGTGAAAAACGCATTTTGATTCCATCTCCAAGCGTTGCCACTTATGACCTGAAACCGGAAATGAGTGCTTTCGAGGTGACTGATGAACTGGTTGCTGCGATTAATTCGGGTGAATATGACTTATTGGTTGTGAACTATGCCAATGGTGATATGGTGGGGCATACCGGTGTATTCGATGCCGCAGTGAAAGCAGTGGAAGCAGTAGATACATGCCTCGGTCGTGTCTATGAAGCGGTGATGGCACAAAAAGGTCATATGCTGATCACGGCCGATCATGGTAATGTAGAGCAAATGCAGGACTACCAAAGTGGTCAGGTCCATACTCAACATACCACTGAACTGGTTCCGTTTATTTATGTCGGCCCAACTTCTGCAACCATTGCTGAAGGTGGTGTACTTGCAGATGTCGCACCGACATTGTTGAACCTCATGCAAATTCCTGTACCTGAAGAAATGAAAGGTCGTAATTTGATTACTTTAAAATCATAAAAAATTTCGTATAAACAGGTGGATGGATGGCTTTACAGCGCTGGAAAAAGGTTGTCATTTTAACAACGTTATTCATGTGTGTGAGCCATTCCGCTTTTGCTGCGGTAAAAGGCAAGGGCCAGCCTGTTTTAGATTTTGATGATGAAGCTGAACAGAACTATGCTGAAGTTCCGGTGGAATCGATTCAGCAGTTCGTGCAGATTTATAGCATTGTCAAAGAAAATTATGTCGATGAAAAAAATGATGAAGCCTTATTTCAACAGGCGATTAAAGGTCTGGTCAGTGGACTCGATCGTTATTCCCGTTATTTAAGTCCAGAAGAATATAAGCAGTTATTACAATACACTGAAGGGGATATCGCCTCTGTCGACTTTGAACTGACCTATGATCCGCAATTGCATCAATGGGTCATTCAAGGCTTAAAGGAAAATGCAGATTCAACCAAGCAAGGTTTGCGCAATGGGGTCAGTGTATTCAAGATTGATGACCAGGAACTGAAAAAATTCAATCATGATCAGGTGAATAGCTTGCTGAATGGTTCGATTGGTTCGACCTTAAGCTTACAGCTGGCACAAAATAGCAAGCCGTTGATTTTAGTTCGTAATAAAAAAATAGAAACCGATATTCAGGCAACCTTATTGCATAATCAGGTGCTGGTGATCAAGGTCAGGGTGTTTCAGCAAGATACAGCCAATGAAATCAAACGCTTGATTGAAGAGTATTCTTCTTCACGCTTGAAAACGGTGTTATTGGATTTAAGAAATAACCCTGGCGGATTGTTGTCCGCTGCGGTTGAATCGGCTGATCTGTTTTTGAACCAGGGAATCATTGTTTCAACCAAAAGCCGTTCCGAAGGCGACCAGCAGTTTCAGGCCCTGCCCAGTTTTGAGTTTCAGAATTTAAAGTTGGGTATTTTAATCAATAACCGTTCTGCCTCTGCCGCTGAAGTCTTTACTGCCGCGATGAAAGATCATGGCCGTGCCTGGGTGATCGGGGATAAGAGTTACGGAAAAGGGGTGGTACAAAAACTGTTCCCACTTTCCAACGGTGCAGCTTTACAGATGACGGTATCGCATTACTACA
Source organism: Acinetobacter sp. ANC 4218 (assembly GCF_002135245.1). Classification (NCBI taxonomy): domain Bacteria; kingdom Pseudomonadati; phylum Pseudomonadota; class Gammaproteobacteria; order Moraxellales; family Moraxellaceae; genus Acinetobacter; species Acinetobacter sp. ANC 4218. The sequence continues at coordinate 40,645 of NZ_NEGD01000002.1, forward strand.
CTCCTAAAGGGCAGATGATTGAAGGGGTAGGTATTCAGCCCAATCAACACTATCTGCAACATGAAATGAAAGAAGAAAACTATCTAGAACATGTTGCAGAGATCATTTTAACTCATAAATAAAACGGCCTGATCCTTAAAAAATGGTCTAGTCCTCGTCGGTATCTAAACCAAATTTTTTCAGTCGATAACGCAAGGAACGGAAAGACATGCCCAGTTTCTTGGCAGCCAGTGTTCTGTTCCAATGGGTTAAATTTAATGCATTGAGTAAAATATCTTTTTCAATATTTTCCAGATAAAGCTCCAAACCTTCATCGGGTAATTTCTTGGAAGACATCACGATGTCACTGCGCAAGCTGTGCGGGTCTTCCGTTACCTCTGGCACTGCTACAGTAGGGTAGCGTAAAGGTGCGCTTTGCAGGTGTTGCAAATCGATTCTTTCATCATCGCTTAAGGTAATGGCGCGTTCAATAATATTGCGCAGTTCGCGGACATTGCCGGGATAATACTGACTCAGTAAAAAGCTTTTCGCACGATCAGTCAGCTGTTTTTGCGGAATATCCCATTCCTGACTAATTTTCTGAATAAAGTGATGCGCCAATAAAATAATATCGTCACCGCGGTCACGCAGTGGAGGCAAGACCAGATCCATGACATGGATACGGAAAAACAAGTCCTGTCTAAAGCGGCCTTGCTGAACCAGGGCTTCCAGATCCTGGTGGCTGGCACTAATCACCCGGAAATCGACATCAATTTCACCATCTGAGCCGACTGGACGAATCCGTTTTTCCTGTACGGCACGCAGCAGTTTAACCTGCATGTTTAAAGGCAGTTCGGCAATTTCATCCAGAAACAGACTGCCGCCGTGGGCAGACTGAATTAGACCCTGTTTGTCTTGTGTAGCGCCGGTAAAGCTGCCTTTTTTATGCCCGAACAGTTCGCTTTCCATCAATTCAGTCGGAATGGCGCCGCAGTTAATGGCAATAAAAGGACCTTCATTACGGTTACTGAGGCGATGCACCAGATTGGCAATGACTTCTTTTCCTGTTCCGGATTCACCGGTAATAAAAACAGGTGCCTGAGAGCGGGCAATTTTATTTAAGGTCACCCGTAACTGTTGAATTGGCAGTGACTGTCCAATTAACAGTTTTTGCTCCAGGCTATCTTCCTTGATCTGCAAATGATCTTGTGGTTTGTTAAAGGCTTTTTGCAGGAGCTGTTCCAGATGCTTCTGATTTACGGGTTTGCTGACAAAATCGAAGGCACCGGCTTTGAGTGCTGCGATGGCGATTTCCATATTACCATATGCCGTCAGTACCGCCACGGGTACGGATGGAAAGTGCTGGTTAATCCATTCCACCAGTTGCAGTCCATTGCCGTCCGGTAAATTTAAATCGGTTAGACAGGCATCATAGCGGTATTCGGACAAGAATTTTTTGGCCTGTTCCAGACGATAGGCAATATGGGTTTTAATTCCAATACGAGATAACGACATTTGCATGAGGGTACACAAATCTTCCTCATCATCCACCAATAAGACAAGTGGTTGTTGTTCCACAATACACCCCAGCAATTTTCATTTATAAAGCAACTTGCAGGCATTCTATCCGAAAGCATGCTCCCTGTTCTTGTTTTACATAGTTCAGTTTTGCCTGATTGGCTTCACAAAAACTATGTGATAAGTACAATCCTAAACCTGTTCCTGTGATTTCGGTACTAAAAAAAGGTTGAAATAAATAAGCCAAATCCTTGGATGCAACGCCCGCGCCAAAATCACGAACATCAATACGCACATTGTTGTCATGTAAGTAAACATTCAACTCGATATGTGAATGCTCTGGTGCATTATGTCGAATGGCATTGCGAATCAGGTTAATCAGCACTTGACGAAGTTGTGCCTCGTCAAAATGCACAAAAATTTTACTTTGAACAGTATATTTAATTTGGGGCGCAATATCAGCCAAATCTTCCAGAATTAGTAGGGGAATAAACTGTTTCAACTCAATGGTTGAGGGGTGGGTTTCTTTATTGCGCACCATATTCAGCGTGTCTTGTACAATCCGGTCAATACGCTGTGTCTGCTTGGCAATCATTCGGCTCAATACCGCCTGTTGATGCGGGTCGCTATCACTCAAAAGTTCATTAGCCTGAACAATCGCGGCTAAAGGATTGCGAATTTCATGAGCAATACTGGCGGACAGTTGCCCGAGTGCCGCGAGTTTTAATTGTTGTACACGTTGATTGAGCTTGGTGGCATCCTGCAATACCAATAATGTCAGGGTTTGTTGTGGCACCATGAGTTTTTGCACTTCAATATGCATATGATAATGGCTGAGCTGTGACTCAAACTGAAATTTTTCCCCATCCCGCAGTTGATCAAATTTAAGCAATTCAAATAAATCCGGCTGAGCCTTGTATAAGGGATATTTGTCATAAGCATAGAGTGGAGGAATGCCTAAAAGCAGGCAGGCAGCCGGGTTGCTCAGCACAATATGACAGTTTTCATCTAGAACCAGATACCCCAGTTCGATCTGTTCCAGAATATAGCGATTCAGGTTTTGCAGCCGGTTTAATTCCAAAGACTGCGAAAAATTTAAATTTTCAAGCAGTTGAAAGCGTTTTACTGCAATTTGCCCACTGCCATACACCACTAAAAACAGAAAAGCCAATATCGCACTGTTGCCAATATTATTCAGTGAAGAAAAATCAAAAATACTGCCTAAAAAAAGCTGATAAATCACACTGATCACGGCAATCAGGGTAATGATCAAAGCCTTTTGGGCATCAAGTAATAACGAGGCCGCGAAGATAGTAATCACAAACAGCAAACTCAATTGCAGGTTCGGGCCATCTACCGCGAGGGTGAGCAAGCTTAAAGCAATGACATCGACAACAAATAACAGCGGGAGTTGCTGGGCAGTTTTAAAGCGTATGCTTTTGAGTATGATTAACTGGATAAAACTTGCCGATACGTAGCCGATTAGCACGTAAAGATAAAGTTGCTGATAGTGGTAATCTAGACTTAAGCGCTGATACGTGAGTAAGAAAATCAGCAGAAGACTGGTCGCAATAATGAGTCTATAGGTGCTATACCAAATACCTAAATGATATTGGTTAAACTCTAAAGTATAGCTATTTTGCGTCATGCAAGTCTTCTAGCAAGCCAAAGGGCCTTAAGGTTTAATCAGGCCATAGCGAATGGCCAGATGAGTCAATTTGACATCACTATCCAGATTCAGCTTTTCGAAGATGCGGTAGCGGTAAGTATTCACCGTTTTGACACTGACAAAAAGTTTATCGGCAATTTCCTGGGCACTAATACAATTTACCACCATCATTGCGACCTGCATTTCGCGTTCCGACAAGGCATCGAAAGGAGATTGCTGTGTGTCGGAAAGGTAAGAACTGGCCAGTTGTTCGGCAATGTCGGCACTGAAATATTTTCCGCCTTGCATGACCTTGTTGATGGCACGTACCATTTCGGAAACCGGTGCACCTTTGGTGATATAGCCTTTCGCCCCGGCTTTCAGTAATAAGGAAGGATAGGGTTCCTCCGCCAGACCACTGACGGCCAGTACTTTGGTTTCAGGGGCTGTTTGCAATAGGCGTCGGGTAGTTTCTACCCCGCCAATGCCCGGCATGTTGACATCCAGCAAAACGACATTCGGATGATGATGACGGACTAAGTTAATCGCTTCTTCACCAGATTCAGCCTGACCAACCACTTGAACATCCGCATGGTCTTCGAGCATACGGCAAATTCCGGTACGTACCAATTCATGGTCATCTACCACTAAAACTGTGATCACCTAGTTCTCCCTCATCTCAAAAAAATGCATTTTTTTGTTACATAAAGCAAAATAAGCTTGCAATGAAATGACAAAATTAGCAATCCTATTCTTTATCTTTCCATTAAATGTTATACACAATGTTGTGAGTAACAAAAAGTGTTCATATTTGTGTTTAAATGTAAGCATTTTTGAGGGAATATACAAATGTATATTGCCTTCTTGAGTTGAGTAAATCACCGTGAAAAATTCGAAAAAATCTTTAATGCATGTGCTAGGCATATCGATTCTGCTAGGCATAAGTTCAACCAGTTTTGCTGAGCTGGTGATGGATGCGTCTAAAGGGGCGGGACAAGCGACGTTAAACTGGTCCTCTGAAGATGTGAGTCAATTATTAAACGGTGATGCTTCAGCTGAAGAAGTCTCTCCACAAGGTTCAACAAAAGTAACCACTTCTGTACGCAGTTCAAATGCTGCAGCTACTCATTCTGCACCCAAGGCTGTACAGATTTTAAATAATTCCAGCTATGGCAATCAGCCTTCGGTGAATGCCCGTGCTGCTTTGGTGATGGATGGCCAGACAGGTGAGGTTTTATACAGTAAAAATAGTAATACTGCCTTTCCAATTGCCTCTCTAACCAAGCTGATGACTGCTGTGGTCATTGCTGATGCGCGTTTAAACATGTCTGAGACAATTACCTTACAACAGGCTGACTTTTCTTGTTCAGGCTGTAAGAGTTCAAGCTCAACGCTCCGTGCGGGTGATAGCATGAATCGTGCTGAAGCTTTACTGTTTGCTTTAATGAAGTCTGAGAATCCAGCTGCTTCTGCATTGGCACGTACTTATCCAGGGGGACGTTCGGCTTTCATCGCAGCGATGAACAAAAAAGCCAAAGCACTTGGAATGAATTCAACCCATTATCTGGAGTCAACAGGTTTGAACCCGGGCAATGTGTCTTCAGCACGTGACCTTGGTATTTTGGTCAATACTGCATCGCAATATGGTTTGATTCGCCAGTTCTCGACCACTCCAAGCTATGACTTTAACCTTGGTTACCGGGTATTGAAATCTAATAATACCAATGCGTTAGTCCGTAATGGTGGCTGGAATATCAATATTTCCAAAACCGGTTATATCAATGAAGCAGGACGTTGTGTAGCCATGCATACCACTTTAAATAACCGTCCGGCTGTGGTTGTACTGCTTGGAGCAGATTCTTCTGCCGCACGTACCAATGATGCCACCCGTTTAATGACTTGGGTTAGCCAGTTACCCAAGCGTATTTAAGGCTGAATTTGGAGAAGTCTTCAAATCTACTCAACGTTTGAATGCTTCTAAATGAAAAAACCCTGCGATTGCAGGGTTTTTTTTCTTCGGTCTAAATATGCATTACATATTAGAAAGAATAGAGTCTTTCACTTGATCCATAGAGGCATCGATAGACAACATTACGGCATCAGAACATTGTTTGATTGCTGTATCAGGGTCTTTCAGGCCATTACCGGTTACTGTACATACGATAACAGAACCTTCAGCAATTTTACCTGCTTTAATGTCACGAATCGCACCACCGATAGACGCTGCAGAAGCAGGTTCTACGAATACACCTTCATACATCGAAAGTAAGCGTTGCGCTTCTAAAATTTCCGTATCAGTCAGTTCATCGAACCAGCCTTTTGAATCACGTACCACCGCTTTGGCATGATGCCAGCTTTGCGGGTTACCAATACGAATCGCTGTAGCTACAGTTTCAGGGTTTTCAACCGGTGCACCACGCAGGAACGGCGCAGCACCAGATGCCTGGTAACCGACCATGGTTGGCAAGCCTTCAGGTTTAGGACCGGTGAACTGATCAGTTGCAGCATCATAAACCACCTGTTCAAACTGCTCTTTAGGCTGGTTGGCAACAGCTTCGGTATAACCCATCCAGTGAGCCGTGATGTTACCTGCATTACCCACTGGCAAGCAGTGGTAATCAGGCGCACGACCTAACTCATCCACGATTTCATAAGCAATGGTTTTTTGACCTTGCAAACGGTAAGGGTTGATTGAGTTTACAATCGTCACAGGTGCTTGGTCAGCCACTTCTTTGACCAGACGCATACCGTCGTCGAAGTTACCGCGGATTTGCATGGTGACAGCACCATACATCATCGCTTGTGCCATTTTGCCCATGGCAATTTTGCCTTCTGGAATGAGCACAAATGCTTTGATACCAGCACGGGCAGCATAAGCGGCTGCAGCAGCAGAAGTGTTACCGGTAGAAGCACAGATAATCGCTTTAGAGCCTTCTTCAACTGCTTTAGTAACCGCCATGGTCATACCACGGTCTTTAAATGAACCAGTCGGGTTTAAGCCCTCGTACTTCACATAAATTTCAACATTTTTGCCAATAATGCGTGGAATGTTCTCAAGCTTGATCAGTGGCGTATTCCCTTCGCCTAAAGAGATTGCGCGAGTAGTTGCAGACACTGGTAAACGGTCGCGATAGCGGTCAACTAAACCAGTATAACGATTGGCATTAGACATGATGATGTTCCAATTGTGTGTAGAGCTTGGCAAGGGGAATACTCCCCTCAACCCGATTAATTATCAAGCGATTCTAAACGAATTCGTACAATTTCGCCATGAATGACGGGCAATGCTTGAATTTGCTGAAGGGCTTCATCCATTTTTGATTCCTTGACTGGATCAGTCAGAATCACGATAGGAATAAGGTCTTTTAAGCGCGGCTGTTGCATGATCGCGTCAATGCTAATACCGGCACGGCTTAAAATGGTGGTGACATCTGCCAGAACACCTGTTTGATCTTCGGCATTAATGCGGATGTAATAGCCCGTGGTCATTTCTTCACGCGGCAGAATTGGCAAATCTGTCAAAGCTTCAAAAGCCAGCTGTGGAATGGTTCCGGCACCATCTTCGGTATAAATAATATCACGGACAATATCCACGATGTCTGCGACTACCGCAGAAGCAGTAGGGCCAGCACCTGCGCCAGCACCATAATACAGTGTTGGACCAACCGCATTGGCTTGAACCAAGACTGCATTTTTCACGCCATTAACATTGGCAATCAGTTGATCATCTGGAATTAAAGTAGGATGAACACGTAATTCAATACCAGATGCAGCACGACGGGCAATTCCCAGGTGCTTGATACGGAAGCCTAGGTCTTCGGCATATTTCACATCTTGGGCAGTCACTTTGCTGATGCCTTCAGTAAATACCTTGTCGAACTGTAGCGGAATACCAAAGGCACATGAAGCCAGAATCGTCAGTTTATGTGCAGCATCAATACCTTCAACGTCAAAGGTTGGATCTGCTTCGGCATAACCCAGCTCTTGCGCTTCTTTCAGCACGTCTGCAAAAGCACGCCCTTTTTCACGCATTTCACTTAAAATGAAGTTGCCTGTACCGTTGATGATGCCCGCTAGCCATTCAATCTTGTTGGCAGCCAAACCTTCACGAATGACTTTAATAATTGGAATACCACCAGCAACGGCGGCTTCATAGGCAATTTGCACGGCATGGTCTTCGGCTGCTTTAAACAGCTCATTGCCATGTTCAGCGAGCAGGGCCTTGTTAGCTGTCACAATGTGCTTGCCGTGTTTCATCGCTTCCATGATGACTTCATAAGCAGGGTGAATGCCGCCCATGACTTCTACCACGACATCGACATCCGGTTGACGAACAATATCGAGCAGATCAGCACTTTGTTTCACCGAAGCAGGCAAATCCAGATCAGGACGAGGGCGACGAGTACCGACATGGGTAATCTCAATTTCACGACCGGTGCGACGCTTAATCTCAGCAGCATTTTCTTTTAGTAGTTTAAGGGCACCACCACCCACAGTACCTAGACCGAGGATTGCCAGACGAACTGGTTTCACGTCACACTCCAAATATGTATTCAACTTTAAGCGAATCTAGATCATAGCTAAAAAAACGGCCAGACTCTAGGGCAGAAATCACTTTATCTCTACCTATTAAATTTAGTAGATGAACTGATAAAAATTAGTTATTTAAACGCTCTACCAATTCTTCAGGCGAGAGATATCCACCCAGATAAACGCCCTCGCTGTTATAAATGGCCGGAGTGCCGTTGACGCCCATATTTAGCCCCAGCTGATATTGATCTCTGACCGGATTCTTACAGGTCGCTGGAGCAAGCGGTGCCCCGGCAATCGCCTGATTAAAAGCCGCCTGACGGTCTGCACTACACCACACGCTTTCCATGGCTGGCATGAACTGTTCGCCACGTGGCCAAGCGATATAGCGTACTTCGATGCCCTTGGCATTAATTTCGCTCATATGCTCATGCAGTTTATGGCAATATGGGCAACTGGCATCGGTAAACACATACACGACATGTTTGGTTTCGCCTTGGGCTTTATAAACCAGCAAATCTTCGACTTTTAAGTTAGCCAGCAGCTTTTTATTAGCTTCAGATTGCAGGTTTTCACTGACATTGTGAATTTTACTGTCACCTAAACGCAGCACATCACCCTGAATAATGTATTTGCCGTCGGCTGTTGCATATACCGAAGGCATGCCTTCCAAGTTGACCCAATACAGATTGGGAACTTCAGTCGCTTTAATATTTAAAATCTTGGCATTGATATTGGCTTTCTTAAAATGCTGCTGCAGCGTGTTTACCAGACGTTGCTGTGCATTGCGTTCCGAAAGGTTCGAGGCCTGGCCGGTGGCTGGGGCACTCGCGGTTAAGGTATTTTGCTTTTTTTCATCGTTATTTGCATTGGAACAGGCAGTAATGGCTAAGCTGCTGGCCAAAGTACAGGCCAGAAAAACTTTTGAACGGGTAAATGACATAAATAACCCTTTTTGTAGGTATAAAGACAGGTGCCTAAGCATAACAAAAAAGCGTCTTGCTGGTTAAACTTCTTGGTCTTAGATATCGGATATCAAAAATTAGGCACGCGGGTGATAAGTGGCATGCAATTGCTGCATGCGAACCTGAGCCACATGGGTATAAATTTGTGTGGTCGATAAATCACTATGACCAAGCAGCATCTGCACCACACGCAAGTCGGCACCATGATTGAGCAAATGGGTGGCAAAGGCATGGCGTAGGGTATGCGGCGAAAGTTCGGTTTGAATACCTGCTTGCAAGGCATAGCGCTTAATGGCATACCAGAAATTCTGCCGGCTCATGATGCCGCCATGCTGGGTTAAAAAGACATAGTCAGTGGCAGTTTTATATAAATGGGAACGCGCTTCATTAAGATACTTTTCAATCCATTCGCAAGCGACTTGTCCCAAAGGCACCAGACGTTCCTTGTTACCTTTACCGACAATGCGCAAATAACCTTGTTTTAAATTAATCAGTTCCAGTCTTAAATTGAGTAATTCAGATACCCGCAAGCCGCAGGCATAGAGGACTTCAAACATGGCCCGGTCGCGTAAGCCCAGAGCCGTATTAATGTCTGGAGCGTTAATGAGGGCTTCAACATCGGCTTCAGATAAATCTTTAGGCAAGGCCCGGCCAATCTTAGGTGTTTTATGGGTTGCAACAGGATTATCGCTACGTAATTTTTGTTCACGTAAAAATTTATAAAAGGATCGCAGTGCAGAAAGTGAGCGGGCAATCGAGCGCGGACTTTTGCCCTGTTTGGTCAAATTCAATAAAACATCGGAGATGTCATCACTATTCCAGTCTGGCATTGAAACCGCATGACATTCACTACATTGAATTAAATCAGATAGATAAGCATTACGCGTATGCGGACTGACGGTTTGAGCAATTAAATAATCTCGAAACCCCTGTAAAAAACTTAAATGTTCAGGAATATTTACCGGTGCAGGAATACGAGGCTTTTTATTGAGCATGTCACTTCTACATTGAATGAAAAATCCAAGTTTTTCTTGGTGTTGATCAATGTAGACCAATTTTTTTGCAATGTCGAACGCTACAGACAAGATGAGAATTGGAATCAAACCTTACTTGGTAATTATTCTCATTTGTTTGTATACTGTAGCAAATATTTTAGGGTTAGATGCGGTGCGATTATCTGATTTGAAAGTGAAACAAACGGCCATCATTCGCAAAGTCAACCGTACTTTGAATGGTGATACAGCTCAGACTGATCTGGTGGCGAGTCGTTTGGAAACTTTGGGCTTTGTACCGGGAACAAAAGTTCAGGTCATTACCAAAGGTATTTTTGGTGGTGATCCTATCCTGATACAGGTGGGGTTTACCCGTTTCGCACTGCGCAAAGTTGAAGCTGAAAAAATTGAAATTGAAGAGGGGATCACTGCATGAGTGATGCGCTACGTATTGCCCTTGTAGGTAACCCGAACTGCGGTAAAACATCATTATTCAACCATTTAACCGGAACACGGCAGAAGGTTGGTAACTATGCTGGGGTCACGGTTGAACGTAAAGTAGGGCAGTTTATTTTACCTTCGGCTCGTGCGGTTCGTGTACTGGATTTACCTGGGACCTATAGTCTGAATGCCACTAGTCCGGACGAAGCCATTACCCGCGATGTGGTGCAAGGCAAAATTGCAGAAGAAGGTCAGCAAGATGCCTTTCTATGTGTAGTCGATGCAACTAACCTAAAATTGCATCTCGGTTTGGTTCTGGAAATGATTGAGCTGGGCCGTCCGATTTTACTGGTCTTAAATATGATGGACGAAGCACGCCGCCGTGGCATGCAGATCAACACGCAAAAACTATCGCAACGTTTAGGCATTCCTATGGTAGAAACCGTTGCAGTACGTAATGCAGGGATTGAAAACCTGATGGGTGCACTGGATGCGGAAACGTTTAGAACGCCCAATGCTGAACTGAGTGATGTCAAAATTTCGGGTTCAAATCATGAAAAAATTGCTCAGCTGCTAAAAGATGTGGTGGTTTTTGTTGACCATGAAGACAAACGCTCTGATTTTCTGGACAAGATATTTTTACATCCGGTGGGGGGGCTGGTCAGTCTGGCCGTGATGATGTTTATTGTGTTTCAGGCGGTATTTGCCTGGGCTGCACCATTCATGGATGGCATTGAACGCTTTTTTGGCTGGCTGGGTGAAGTGGTCAGTGCACAGATTTCTCATCCCTTACTCAACAGTCTGGTGGTGGATGGCATTATCGCCGGTGCCGGTGGTGTGGTGGTGTTTCTGCCCCAGATTTTAATCCTGTTCTTTTTCATTTTGGTGCTGGAAGAATCGGGTTACCTACCGCGTGCGGCATTTTTGCTGGATAAGCTGATGTTTAAAGCCGGTCTTTCAGGTCGTGCTTTTATTCCGCTATTGTCCAGCTTTGCCTGTGCGGTGCCGGGCATTATGGCAACCCGCAGCATCAGTGATCCGCGTGACCGTTTAACCACGATTTTTGTGGCACCGTTGATGACCTGCTCGGCCCGTTTGCCGGTCTATGCCTTGCTGATTGCCGCTTTCATTCCGGAAAAAATGGTTTGGGGTATATTCAATTTACAGGGTTTGGTGCTGTTTGGCTTATATATGGCCGGGATTGTTAGTGCCTTGATTGTGGCGACCGTGCTGAAATTTTTCCAGAAAGACAAGTCACAGCATATGTTGTTAATGGAGTTGCCAAGCTACCGTTTTCCTGATGTCAAAAGCGTTTGGATTGGTCTCCTGGATCGCGCCAAAATCTTCCTGAAACGTGTCGGTGGCATCATCTTCGCCCTGTCCATTTTACTGTGGTTCCTGTGTACATTCCCGCAAGCGCCGGACGGTGCAACTGCCCCGGCAATTGATTATTCCTTTGCCGGAATGCTGGGTCATGTGATGCAGCCAATTTTTGCCCCACTGGGCTTTAACTGGCAAATCTGTATTGCTTTAATTCCTGCAATGGCGGCTCGTGAAGTGGTGGTGGCAGCACTCGGTACCGTATATGCACTTTCTGCGGTAGATGAAGATGCCATGTCACAGGGTCTGGCTTCTATTATCGGTGGCACAGGTGAATTGGGCTGGTCATTGGCGACAGGTTTGTCATTGCTGGTGTGGTTTATCTATGCACCGCACTGTCTGGCCACTCTAGCGACGGTGCGCCGCGAAACGGGGTCGTGGAAAACCATGTCTTTAATGACCCTGTACCTGTTTGGTCTGGCATATCTGATGTCATTCCTGACCTATCAAATTGCTTCACATTACTTTGGATAGTGTGATTTAAGGCTGTGAAAGGAGACTGAAATGATTGAAATTCTGATTGTGGCTGCTTTGGTCCTTTGGAGTGCTGTCGTGGTGTTTAAGAAAGTTTTTCCCAGAACATCAAATTCAGTCTTCATGGCATTGTCTCAGCACTGTGAAAAGCAAGGCTGGGCAGCTTTGGCAAAGTGGTTAAAACCGGCGATGGTTTCAGGTTGCGGAGGAAGCTGTGGCTGTGCTGCAAATCCCGACCCGGTTCAGAAAAAACCTGAAGTGCAAGCGGTAAAATGGAAATAACTTTCAGGTCATATTTCCATCTTCAATAAGAATTTTGCAAAACCGTCATTTTTATGACGGTTTTTTTACGCGCTGACACAAAAAAGCCGAGATAAAGTCAAAACAGAAAAAGCATTCAAAACAGCAAAGTGCTAACATTTTGTCAGTTTTAAAAACAGACCATAAAATGGGGTAAAAATGTTAATACAGCGTGGTGGATTAAAAGTTGTTGCAGGACTCGGAATTTCAGGTGTTGCAGCAGTCAATTTCTTACATGAACATGGCTACCGCGTTGCAGTAACAGATTCTCGAAAGACACCTCCCGGACATGATCAGATTCCTGCCGATGTTCAGACCAGTTTTGGTCAGCTTGATCAAGATCTGTTATTACAAGCTGAAGAAATTGTGATTAGTCCGGGGCTTGATCCAAAGATTGCAGAAATTCAGGCAGCGATTGCCCAAGGCATTCCGGTAATCAGTGAAATTCAGGTTTTGCGCCGTGCCACCGATAAACCGATTGTTGCAATTACCGGTTCAAATGCCAAAAGTACCGTAACGACTCTGATTGGCCTAATGGCTAAAGATGCCGGCAAGAAAGTGGCGGTAGGCGGTAACCTGGGTCGTCCTGCACTGGATTTAACCAAAGATGACCCTGAACTGTATATTCTGGAATTGTCCAGCTTCCAGTTGGAAACTACCTCCAATTTAAATGCCGAAGTGGCAGTGGTACTCAACATGAGTGAAGATCATCTTGATCGTCATGGCGATATGTTTGGTTATCACACTGCAAAACATCGTATTTTCCAGGGCGTGAAAAAAGTCGTGTTTAACCGTGATGATTCACTTACTCGTCCACTGGTTCCAGATACGACACCCATGCAGAGCTTTGGTCTGAATGCACCGGATTTAAATCAGTACGGCATTTTAAAAGAAGATAATGGCACGATCTGGCTGGCACGTGGTCGTGAACGCCTGTTAAAAAGCACAGATATGTACATTCAAGGGACACATAATGTAGCCAATGCCTTGGCTTGCCTGGCTTTGGGTGAAGCGATCGGTTTGCCGCTGGACAGCATGCTGGAAACGCTGAAAAGCTTTAAAGGCCTAGAGCATCGCTGTGAATTTGTTAAAGAAGTCAATGGTGTTCGTTATTATAACGACTCTAAAGGCACCAATATTGGCGCAACCTTGGCGGCGATTGATGGTCTGGGTGCAGCAATTGAGCCACAACAGGGTAAAGTGGCGATCATTCTGGGCGGGCAGGGTAAAGGTCAGGATTTCACTGCTTTACGCGAGTCTTTAAGCAAATATGCCAAAGTCGTGGTGTTAATTGGTGAGGATCGTCCGATTATTGAAGCCGCCATTGAAGGAACCACGACATTGCTTCATGCCGAATCTTTAAAAGAAGCGGTGGAATTATGCCAGCAACATACCCAAGCCCATGATGTGGTGTTATTGTCACCTGCATGTGCAAGTTTTGATATGTTTAAAGGTTATAGTGAACGTGGGCACCAGTTTGTTGAATGTGTGAACACACTTGCTTAGAAGAACGATAAGGAAAGTTGTATGGCTGGGTTAGCTCAGACGACCATAAATAAAATTAATCAGGTCTACAATGAGTGGGGAGCGAAAATTCCCGCTGAAGTTACGCCACGTAATGTGCTGATTTTTTGTGTGATTACCTTGCTTTGTATCGGTTCAATCATGGTGGCATCGGCATCGATGCCCTATGCCGACCGCTTACATGAAAATGCATTTCATTATGTAATCCGACACGGCATTTCCATTTTTGTGGCAGGTGTAGCTGCATTTCTGGCTTATAAAGTATCGCTGAATGTTTGGTTTAACAATACCTTTCCCCTGTGGATTATGACCATTCTGCTGCTGGCTGTGGTGCTGGTTGCTGGCACCGAAGTCAACGGTTCCACCCGCTGGATTCGTATAGCCGGTTTTACCTTGCAGGCCTCGGAAGTGGCCAAGGTCATGATGGCCATCTTTACTGCGGATTATGTGGTACGACGGGCAAAAGAGGTGCGAAGCAGTGCATCCGGCCTATACCGCTTGGTCGGCGTGATGATCATCACTGTAGGCTTAATCCTGCTGGAACCCGATCTGGGTGCGACTGCGGTGATTGTCCTGATGATTTTAGGTGTTTTCTTCCTGGCTGGTGCACCGCCGATTCAGTTTATTTTCTTCCTGATCGCGATTATATTTGCTTTGGCCGCCGCAATTATTTTTGAGCCTTACCGTTTACAGCGTGCCTTATCATTTACCAATCCTTGGGCTGACCCCTTGGGTACCGGCTATCAGTTGTCTAATGCGCTGATGGCCTTTGGTCGGGGTGAATGGATGGGAGTCGGACTGGGTCATAGTATCCAGAAAATGTCTTATCTGCCTGAAGCGCATACTGACTTTATGCTGGCGATTTTAGGTGAGGAATTCGGCTTTTTCGGTATCAGCACCGTATTGATCCTGTCCTTCATGATGGTGGTCTGCTGTATCAAGATTGGGCACCGTGCCTTGCAGTATCAATATTTGCGTGCAGGTTATCTGGCTTATGGCATCAGTATTATTTTCTTGCTGCAAATCCTGGTGAATGCCGGGATGAATATGGGCATGTTACCGACCAAAGGTTTGACCTTGCCGTTTATCAGTTATGGTGGTTCATCGTTAATTATGTGTGCCGTGATGATCAGCCTGATTTTGAAAATTGATGCCACGACACAAAAAGCCAATCCAAGCAAAGAAGAATCAAGCTTCTAGTGTTGATTCGGACAATTATTCTGGCTGAGCATGGTTTAACACGGTGCTCGGCATTTCCGTTCCACAATGTAAGCATTGCACAAATTCTCCTTTCGCCTTGGAAAGGGGAATCAGTGGGATAAAAAATATAGAAAAAAACTGCGTTGTTGTTTCAATTCCTAAGCGCTGCGCGTTCTGCATACCGGGCATAGAAACTGATTTTTCTCGACCACTTTGGTTTTAGGGCCAATACCAAAGATAAAAAACATTTTAAGTCTGCCATGTCTGGTGTAGATGTTTTTAGCTTAACGATAATTTGAGTTTTATAAATAGCTGCCTTGTAGCTCAGTTGTATGTGGAATGAAGTCTGTATTCCACTGGACAATGGCCTGTTGCAGCATATTTTGGGGCGTGTCTAAATCGACTTCCGCTTGGTGCAAAGCGCGAATGGCTTGCTGTAATAATTCAGGAGCACGCTTGAGATCGAGTGCTTGAGCCAGATTCTGTTTAGAAAGTTTTTGTCCCTGAGCATTCATCGCTAAAGGCAGATGCATATAGTCAAGTTGCGGATAACCCAGCAGCGAACCGAGCCAGATTTGCCGTTCGGTATTGTCTAGCAGGTCTGCGCCACGCACCACATGAGTCATGCCTTGCAGATAATCATCAACCACTACGGCGAGCTGATAATTGATAATGCCATCACGGCGCTTCAGCACAAAATCGCCCAGGTCCTGTTGCAGGTTGGAACAATGCGTTCCTTGCAGGCGATCGGTAAAGCAGATCTGTTGATCTGATACTTTCAGACGAATGGCTTGCTGCTGAAAAGGCAGGTTTAAATCCCGGCAGGTTCCAGCGTAGATATGATTGGACCCGAGCATTTTACGGGTGCACTGGCAGGCATAGACCCAGCCTTGCTGATGCAGCTGTTCTATCACAGATTCATAAATATCGAGGCGGTCTTTCTGGAAAATGATCTCGGCATCGGGCTCAAACTGGAACGCTGCAATTGAACGCAGGATATGTTCTTCACTACCGGGATAAATACGCGGCATGTCAGTATCTTCAATCCGGATCAGCCATTGACCCTGATGGGCACGGGCATCGCAATAACTGGCTACCGCTGTAATAAGCGAGCCAAAATGCAAAGGGCCGGTTGGCGATGGCGCAAACCGACCCACGTAATTCTCTTCAGCTTTCCCTCCCTTTTTTAAAGGGAGGGTCAGGGAGGGATTACTTAACACAGTATTAACCGTTATTTTGCTTCTCTTTGATTTCTGCCAGGGTTTTGCAGTCAATACAAAGGGTAGCAGTTGGACGTGCTTCAAGACGACGCAGACCAATTTCAATACCACAGGTTTCACAGAAACCGTAATCGTCGTTTTTAATCGCTTCGATGGATTGCTCGATCTTGCGAATCAGCTTGCGTTCACGGTCACGGGTACGGAGTTCAATCGCAAACTCTTCTTCTTGTGTGGCACGGTCATTAACATCAGGCAATGCGGTATTTTCGTCTTGCATGGTGTTGAGGGTACGGTCTACTTCAGACATGAGCTCTGCTTTCCACGCCAATAAAATCTGGCGGAAATGCTCAAGCTGTCCTTCAGACATGTATTCTTCATTTTTTTTAGGCTGATAAGGTGCAATACCAAATAAGCTAGCAGTAGAACCACTTTCTGACGCTTTTGGCTTTGTTTTACGCACGCGTTTGGTAGATTTTTCATCTACCACATCAGTTTGTTCGTCCAAGACTTGATTTTGGTTGTCATTCGCCATATAGGGCATTCCTCATCATATGCGTATTATCTATACGCAAAAAATATGGTGATATGCAAGTGTTTTTATCCAACCCTAAGGAGATTCTCCTTCGAGGGTCGTCATCATATAGACTTTTTGTGCTTTTTGATAGTCTTTGATGCTTGGATTCTATCGATCATGCTTCCTTCGGAAGCCATAAAGTAATAGAAAAAAAGCAAAATGAAAAGTTAGTAACCTGAAATTTCGCTATTAATTTGTTGCCGTACTGTTTGGACACGCTGAATTCGGGTTTCAAGCTCACCATTGGCTTTCAGATGCAGGACACGAAACCCCGGGGCCTGGTCATCTAGGGCAAAATTTTCACTGAAAGGTTTGAACTGGACACAGGTCGACGGAGTTGAGAAAAACCGGATGTGCTGCCATTCATGACACGAATCCTGATGCACATGACCAAAAATAACCGCTTTAACATGACTATGCCTGGCTAAAACAGCGGTCAAGTTTTCAGGGTTTTTCAGTTTATGTTGATCGATCCATTTTGATTGCATGGCAAAAGGATGATGATGACATGCCACAATGACAAATTGCTGTTGCAGTTCTGCCAGTAGTTGATCTAGCTGTTGTAATTGCTCTGGTTCAATCCGGCCATCTATTCTGCCGTCTACGGCTGTGTTTAGCAGCAGCACGCTCCATCTGCCAAAATGAATGGCGTGTACCTGATTTTTATGCTGATAGAAAGGGAACAGATCAATATCATCATGATTGCCTGGAATTTGATAAAAGGGAATACCAAGATTCTGCATATAAGATAAATAACGTGTATACGTCTGTTTGACCGGTACTTGCGCCAGATCCCCAGTATGAATAATGGCATCGGTACTCGGATATTGCTGCTGAATCTGTTGCATCACAGCATGAAAGCTCTGTTCCGGATTCATCTCTACAAATTCCAGATCGTCCTGATCCATTAAATGCGTGTCTGAAATCTGAATAATGGTCCAGTCTTGCTGGTCTTCATTGGGTTGGTATAAAGTCATGTCCGACTCCCTAGACATTCCTTGTTGTTTTAATATGTTGTTGCAACCATTGCAAGGCCATAATGACTGGCGCATTCCTTAATCGGCCATTACTCAATAAGGTAGTGATTTCACTATAATCAATGATATGCAGCTGAATATTTTCCCCTTCATCCGGCATGCCAAACACTCCGCCATGTTCAGGAAGATGTGCTTGGGCACTATATAAATGAAACAGTTCAGAACAGGCCCCAGCCGAAGGATAAAAGCTGAATAAATGCTGTAACTGGTCAATCTCGCAGCCAGATTCTTCCATGCTCTCACGACGTATACAGCTTTCCGGCGATTCATCACCATCGAGTACACCGGCAATCACTTCTAGTTGCCAGGGGGATTCTGGATCATCCATTGCACCGACACGGAATTGTTCAATTAAGGCAAATTTTTGCTGGGTATCATCATAAATCAGTACACCGGCAGCTTCAGGGCGGTGAATCAGTTCACGCTGCATAACAGGAGTGAATTTGCTCTGGTTAAATAAACGATGGCAGAGATTGACTTTTTCAACCTGAATGAAGCCACGAAAAAGATATTCACGCGACTGAATTTTGACTTGGTCGTTGTTATATGTGGCTTGTTTAATAATATTCATATAGCTCAGTCAGGATGAAAAGCATACATTCATCCTAACTGAGAATTTTATGAAAATAAAAGATTTTTTTTTAAGAATTACAGCTTGTGGTACAATTTTTGACCATGTTCATGATAGCTGGTTTTCATGGCATTCAAACCTGCTTCAATCTCTGTATCCTGTCCCTCGTTAGTTTGATTTTTCGCATAATCCCTCACATTTTGAGTGATTTTCATGGAACAGAATTTAGGACCACACATGGAACAGAAATGCGCAGATTTGTGCGCTTCCTTCGGCATGGTTTCATCATGCATGCTACGTGCCGTATCCGGGTCCAGACTCAAATTGAACTGATCTTCCCAGCGGAATTCGAAACGCGCTTTGGATAGGGCATTATCACGCACTTGCGAACCCGGATGGCCTTTGGCCAGATCGGCGGCATGGGCTGCAATTTTATAGGTGATGATACCGTCTTTGACATCTTTCTTGTTCGGTAAGCCCAAATGCTCTTTTGGCGTGACATAGCACAGCATGGCGGTACCGTACCAGCCAATCATGGCAGCGCCAATTGCCGAGGTAATATGGTCATAACCGGGAGCGATATCGGTGGTTAAAGGCCCTAGGGTATAGAAAGGCGCTTCTTTACAGACTTCCAGTTGCAAGTCCATATTCTCTTTGACCATGTGCATCGGTACATGCCCCGGACCTTCAATCATCACCTGTACATCATGCTCCCAGGCACGATGGGTCAGTTCCCCCAAGGTACGCAGTTCACTAAACTGCGCTTCGTCATTGGCATCCTGAATACAGCCTGGACGTAAGCCATCCCCCAGACTAAAGGATACATCATAGGCCTTCATGATCTCGCAGATCTCATCAAAATGCGTATACAGGAAGTTTTCCTGATGATGCGCCAGACACCACTGTGCCATGATAGAGCCGCCGCGAGAAACAATTCCGGTTAAGCGGTTAGCCGTCAGCGGTACATATCTTAAAAGCACGCCGGCATGAATGGTGAAATAGTCCACGCCTTGTTCTGCCTGTTCAATCAGGGTGTCTTTAAAGATTTCCCAGGTCAGGTCTTCGGCAACACCATCAACTTTTTCCAGTGCCTGATAAATAGGAACCGTCCCAATTGGAACAGGAGAGTTGCGGATAATCCATTCACGGGTTTCATGAATATTTTTGCCGGTCGACAAATCCATAATGGTGTCAGCACCCCAGCGGGTGGCCCAGGTCATTTTCGCTACTTCTTCATCAATGCTGGAACCGAGTGCGGAGTTGCCGATATTGGCATTGATCTTGACCAGGAAATTACGTCCGATGATCATCGGTTCAATTTCAGGATGGTTAATATTGGCCGGAATAATGGCACGGCCTTCGGCTACTTCCTGACGCACAAATTCAGGGGTAATTTCCGTCAGATTCTTGGCCCCGAAGTTTTGACCGGCATGCTGGCGTGCATCAACACCTTCCTGCTGGCGCTGGTTTTCACGAATGGCGATATATTCCATTTCAGGAGTAATGATGCCCTGACGTGCATAGTGCATCTGGGTGACATTTTTGCCCGCTTTAGCACGGCGCGGCTTTTGAATATGGGCGAAACGGATTTCTGCCGTACGAATATCTTTCAGACGTTCCTGTCCAAAAGCAGAGCTCAGCGTCTCTAAACGTTCCGTATCCTGACGTTCCTCAATCCATGTTTCACGCACATTGGGCAAACCTTTATTCAGGTCAATGGCCACGTTCGGGTCGGTATAAACGCCTGAAGTGTCATAGACCATAATGGCCGGATTGTGTTCTCCACCCAGACCGGTTGGGGTCTCGGTCAGGGAAATTTCACGCATAGGCACCTGAATGTCACTCCGCGAACCTTGAATGTAGACTTTTCTGGAAGCGGGTAAAATTCGGGTGAGATCTTTGGCATCTTGCTCATGCTGAGCGGAAATATCTGTTGCAGAGCGATTCGTTAATTGGTCCATGGTAATGATCCTTGTGAATAACATCAACGAATCAAGCACGACCAAAAACGTGGCAGATTGATCTGATTGAATGATTTTAAAATCAACACAAATCAATTGAAGGCTTAGGTTTTTTGATGGCTTGATTCCTACGCAGGTCTTAACCTGATCAGGTTCAACGGTACTCACCCTCAAATGCCATATTTGCATATAGAATTTAGGCGATCTCAGCGAGTTGTTACTCGCGCTCCGTCAAGCTATGAATCAATACTACCATGTCCATGTACTAAAAAACATTCACATAAAACATCGCTTTTCGGCTGGCGTCCAGATCGGAGACAGACAGGCAGCTTAAACACAAACGGCATCACTAAAACAGTCACGCGGGTTGGAAAGGCTCAGATTTTGTAAACCCAAATATTCATCTAACTGTCTGAGTGCGAGCTGTTTTTCAGACATCGACAGTTGTTCTTTAAGGCTAAGCTGAACAGGAATTTCTTGTAAGCGCTGCTGTTCGGATAACTGTAGAAATTGCAGAAACTTGCTCGCTTGAACGGCTAAATGCGAGTTTTTGACCTGGGCTAATTTTTCAATTTCATCCATTGAACTGCTTTGTACTGCATATTTATCCAGGTAAGTATCCGAGACCGGCGAATCATGCATGCCTTTAAATAAAAACAGGCTATACATCTGTAAAAGATATTCCGCATCTTTACGATAGCTACTTTTCGGGTATTGATTTAAATATTCTTCCCAGAATAAAGCCCGGGTCACAATTTCATGCGGTTCAATCATCAAGATATGCTCTGAAAATACCGGCAGCGTATTTTGTGCCGCCAGATTTTCGATAAAGACCTGTTCGGCTTGCGGCATATAAGGCGCAAAAATTCTGGCTAAATATTCGGGGCTACGGCGATAATTGATCTGGCCTTTACCGCGATCATACAGCTCTATATAAGCTTGCCCTTTATGTTTTAATAAATATTGATCACGTAACGTCAGTTGTTCAAAACGGTTTTGTTGAATGGTCGGATGCTGCGATAAATCAAAAGCATACTCTTCGAAAGCAACTTGCTGTGGCGCTGTTCTATCCACGCTAAGGAAGTTGTTGTACATTTGATTGGACAGTTTTAATAAATGTTGTTGTTCTGCTAAGGTAGACAGCGGCAAGCATAACTTGAGATCCTGATTAATCTGTTCCAGGGCAAAAGTGGTGCGTTCCGCATTAATGGCCAGCATGTTTTTCTCAAGATTTTTGCATAATAGGTTTAAATCTACCGTTTCATCTTGTTGTGATTGTTTTTGTACCGGTTCTTGAATAGGTTGAGGTTCGGGTTTTTGACACCCGATAAGAAGGATAAAAATAAAGAAAGGGAAGTATTGCTTAACAGAAAATTTTGTTTTTAACGGCACAGTCATTCTATATCGGGTACATGCGGCAATGATTTGCAGGGTATGCGGGTATTGTATAACTGAAAAAGTCTTTGTCTGTGTAGTGTTGTGAAGGATTTTGGTTACGTGCTGTGATGATGGAGCAGTCATGTGGAGGTTGATGAATAACAGCTGAGCAGATGGCAAAAATTAATAAAAATCATACGGAAAATTGAGCAGATCATTTTAATATTGCATAGCTTTTATTATAAATATGCATGTCTATGGATGGTCGCAGGTCGGGATTTACGATAAAAAATGGATATTAAAATAGTCATTGGTGCATGTGTGTTGCTGTTCAGTCCCTGGAGTCATGCTCTGGATTTGGTGCAAGCCTATCAACGGGCGAAAAACAGCGATCCCAACTGGCAAGCCAATCTTTTACAGTATGAAGCAGATCAACTCAATCTGGGTATTGCCAAAGGGAATTTATTGCCAACGGTGACTGTTTCTGGAAATGTGATGCGTAAAAGCCAGCAGAGCAGTGATAGCAGTATTCCGGGTTTTCCGGCAGATGCATTTACGGCTTCCCCGTCTACTACTCGACAAATTGCCATTACTGCTCGTCAGCCACTATTTCGCTGGGATGCCTGGGAAGGTTTAAAGCAGATCAAAACTTCCGTTAATCTGAGTGAAATCACTTTACAATTACAGCGCCAGGAACACATTTTAAACGTCTCGGAAAGTTATTTTAATATATTGCGTCAGCAGAGTTTAACCCTAGCCAATCTGCAGGAAGAAAAAGCCCTGTTTGAACAGCTGAATGTGATGAATGCCAAATTAAAAGAAGGACTGGTAGCAAAAAGCGATGTCAGTGAGGCCAATGCGCAATATCAAAGTGCCCGGGCCAACCGGATTGCCACGCATGTACAACTGGTTTTGGCACAGGAACAGCTGACCCAGTTAATCGGGCCTTATCAAGAAAATTTGGCCGTACTCCGAGACGATTTTCAATTTCAAAAGCCTTATCCTGCTGATCTGGATGCCTGGACAGCGCTGGCACTGAGTCAGAATCTCTCTGTTCAGCAGGCACGTATCCAGCAGCGTTATGCAGAAGACCAGAAACGGGTAGAAAAAGCTGCCTTATATCCACAAATTGAGGCAGTAGGGACGTATGGATATATCAAGCAGTCCCCGCAAAATGTGGTATCCAGTGATGGCCAGTTTGACCAGATTGGCGTAGAGATGAACTGGAATGTTTATACCGGGGGCAGAACGCAAAAATCCATTCAAAAAGCCACGGTAAATGTGAAGAAAAGCGAATCCCAGCTGGAGGCTACAATTCGCAAAGCCAGTACCGATGTGAAAAAATCTTATATGCAGGTAGAAACTGATCAAGCCAAATTACAGGCACGAAAAGCCGCAATGGACTCTTCGGAAGTGGTTTCCCAAGCCTCTAAAGCACAATATCAGGAAGGTCTAAAAACCATGGTCGATGTGCTGCTGGCACAACGCAACGCTTTTTCTGCCAAACAGGATTATTTAAATGCAAAATATGATTATTTGATTAATGTGCTGCGTTTAAAAGCATCGGTCGGTAAATTGACCGAAAAAGACCTTGAAGAAATGAATACCTGGCTGGTTGACAAGTCGTTCAAGCCAGTCAGCTAATCTTGCAGTTTTTGTCATAAAAACTTCATAGTAGGTATGCTTTAATATTAAACAAGATCATTCATTTTAAAATCGCTGTTGTGGAGTACGTCCCTTGCCAAACAATCCGGTGTTAAATCACCATATTTCTTCGCAATTTAATGAAGATTTGCAAGATGTAAATACCAAGTTTATGACCATGGGGGGCTTGGTCGAGCAGCAAGTGGCCAACAGTATTCATGCCCTGTTAGACACTGATGCCGCTTTAGCGATTGAAGTGCAATTTCAGGATAATGTAGTCAATCGTATGGAAACCGAGATTGATGAAGCCTTGACCCTGATTCTGGCACGCCGTCATCCTGCGGCAATTGATTTACGTATGGTGATTGCCATGTCAAAGGCCAATACCGACCTGGAACGTATTGGCGATGAAGCTGCAAAAATTGCCCGTATTGCACAAAATTTATGTGAAGAAGGCAGTTCGCCACGTGGCTATATGGAAACCCGTCACATTGGTAATCAGGTTCGTGTGATGATTCATGATGCGCTGGATGCCTTTGCACGTCTGGATGTTGATCAGGCTTTACGAGTATTGCTTGCGGATGCCGATATTGACCGTGAATACCAGTCTGCGACCCGTACCTTAATGACTTATATGATTGAAGATCCGCGTCATATTTCACGGGTCATTAATGTGATGTGGGTGTTGCGTTCTTTGGAGCGGATTGGTGACCATGCACGTAATATTTCTGAACAGGTTATCTATATGGTCAAAGGGCTAGATGTTCGCCATACCAGCGTCGAAGAGATTGAACAGAAAGTTCAGCGTTAATTACTCTCATAATTAAATAAAAAGCCTGCAATTTGCAGGCTTTTTTTATTGCTCATGACTTCATGACTAGGTGGTTATCAGCTATGGTTTGGGAATGGAGCCAAGCGGAAAGACCATGTTTCTATGAATGATTTATTTTAAAATTTAATTTTGCCCTAAGAAGAAGTAAACGAGTTTCGCTCATAAAAGGGATCATGTGAGCACGCTGTTATAAAAATATTCATAATATAATCAACTATGCGTTTCTTCTTCAGCATCCGCTAATACGCAGCTTTTCCCCATAAAATTGTTGCCCTAATTGCACTAAGGCATTGATGACTTCTTTAGCCAGTAAAATGGCAGAGATGGTGATCAGAATATGGCAGCCTTCAGGCAGCCCCAACCCCCGATTCAATCAGTCGATTAATACTATTAACCGCATATTGCAATTAGCGCCTTGACCTGAGCGGTGAAGGAAGCAATCAGGGTCAAATTCGATGACCAGTAAGCTGTAGGTTTGGACAAAAGGCTGAATTTTTTGAAATAAGTGTCATAAATTCATATGCAATTTTTTTGAGACTAAGCCTGATAGCCTATGTCACAAGCGCATACAATATTCTCAATTGTGAACAGAAATCATTCGTTAGAATAAAATGAATTTTAGATTTATTTTTGCCGATGAACTTTGAATTGTTTGAGCCTGAAGTCCGAGCCAATCTGTTGCCCTATGACGGCATTGTACAAGACTATGGCCTGATTTTAACGCCTCAGCAGAGCGAGCAATATTTGCAGTATTTTTTGACTCATCTGGCCTGGCAACATGATGAAGTGCTGTTGTATGGAAAACACTATAAAACTGCACGTAAAGTGGCCTGGTATGGCGATGAAAATTACCCATATCATTATTCCGGCACATTCAAGCAAGCCCATGTCTGGACACCCGGATTATTCCGTTTAAAGCAGCATATCGAAAATTTGGTCGGCTATGCGTTTAATTCATGTCTTGCTAATTTGTATGAAGATGGCACTCAAGCTATGGGCTGGCATAGTGATGATGAGTCTACATTGCAACCCAATACAGGTCAGGAAACCGTGATTGCCTCCTTAAGTTTTGGGGCAACCCGGAAATTCAGTTTTAAGCACAAGTAAAAGCCAGACAAAGTTGATGTGCTGTTACAGAGCGGTCAGCTGATTGTGATGCGTGGCAAGACTCAGCAGTACTGGAAGCATACTTTAAGGAAATCGGTGAAAATTATTGAGCCACGGGTGAATCTGACGTTCCGTTATTTTTATCCGCATGAGAAGCAATAGAATATTGGAAATAAGCGCATAAAAAAGCCCATCCTGTGATGAGCTTTTTTAATTTGGGGAGAGTTTTTAACCTGGCATCACGTTATCATGGAACACTGGATGCTGAAGAACGATAATCATATTATGAGAATATAATAATGAATTCAACATTTTTTAGATTAAAATGTATTGTTGTTCCTCAAGTTAAAATATGTCTTCCTGATGGGTCAAGGTCATAAATTTCTTTTCGATTAAACTGGCATTGTCGCGTAATATTTCGATCAACTTCTGGAAATTGGTAAATTCAAAGCGGTTTTTCGAGCCTAACAGGGTCAAGGCCAAAGGCGGTTCCTTAGTGGAAAATTTCACTGGAATAGAAAGACTGGCCAGATTGGGATCGACTTCTCCACTCGAGAAATAATAGCCCTGTTTTTTAATCTGTTTCATTTGCAACAGGAATTCTTCTTCGCTATGTGCAAAGCCAACTTCAGACAGTTCAGTCACAAAGCGCCGATAATAATCCAAAACGCGCTGTTTGGGTAAATGTGCCAAAATCACCTTGGCAGAAGAACCTTTATAGATTGGGCGAGGACAACCACGACCATAAATCAGCGTGGTCAGGTCTTTATATAGTTCGTGATGAATATCGATACATGAATCGTAATTTAAATGCGTGAGCAGACAGCCGAATTCGGTACGTTCTACAATTTGCTGCATAAAGGGAATGCTGATCTGTACCAAAGGGTCTGTGGTACGGGAAATGTAATCCAGTACGGCAATTTTAGAACCTAGTGTGTAGTCACCTGAAGTTCCACTGAGGCGTTGTAATAATTCTGCCGAAACCAATTCTTTTAAATAACGGTAACTTGTGGGTTTAGAGAGTCCTAATTCCTCACTAATGATATCGACATTAATGATCGGGCGAGACACTGAAAAGAGATCCAAAACGGTAAGAATTTTACCAAAACTAGAAAGTGCCATAAGTACCTGCTTGGTCAAAGCATATAAAAAGAAAAACGAATAAGTATTACTTTATAACAAAAAATTAGGTAGAGCAGGGCTTTTGTGAAGCTAATGTTGTATTTGTACCTCATCTAAAAATATTTTACGGTGAGCATGAGAAAATCAGGCAATATTCATTTAATAGGTCTTATTAATTTATGTTTAATTATCACAATAAGATATTATTATTGACTTTATGGGCTTTGTTTGAAAAAATAATCAAAATAAATGTCTAATGGTGAATTTTCAACCTTTCCAGGCTGACTGTTTTCCTGTGTTATTTCACATCAACAGGATGATGTGAAATCTTCTCCATTCGTTTTGAATGACGCTCATCTGAGGCATGTTTAAACCTCCCTATTTTTACACGATCCATCTTCCAGGTAGATCGTGCATTGTAGTCGTCATTCCAAAATCAGGCAGAGGAAGTAACCCCCTAATTTGAGATCAACCCATGCTGCTTACTAAACAAGTACTCGCATTTCGTCCCAACAAGATGGACTGGATTTTTGCGACTAAAACGTTTCTGGCAGGCATGCTTGCGCTGTATGTGGCTTTTGCACTGAATTTGGCCTATCCCATCTGGGCAATCGGGACCGTCTTTGTGATTGCCAATCCCTTTTCCGGGATGACTTCTTCCAAAAGTGTGTATCGTGCACTGGGCACCTTGTTGGGTGCGGTAGTTTCGGTGGCAGTGACTCCGCTACTAATCAACACACCGTGGCTGTTCACTTTATTTTTAGCTGCATGGGTAGGAGGTTGTTTATATATCTCGCTGCTCGACCGGACTCCGCGTAGTTATGTATTTATGCTGGCGGGATATACCACCGTCATTATCAGCTATAACATTATCTATAGCATTGACACGGCGTCGATGTTTGATATGGCCGTGGGCCGCTTCTTAGAAATTCTGGTTGGGGTGGTTTGTAGTGCTATTGTGACTACGACAATTTTTCCGCTGCATATTGGGCCAGCCGTGGCGGCACGTGTATCTAAAACCTTTAAAGACACCAAAACTTTATTTGACCAGATTTTACTCAATCCCTCCGAACTGGGAAATTACAGTACCGCACTCAGTCAGATTACCCGTGATATTGCTGAAATTCATGTCATGGCAGTGCACTTGTCCTATGAGAAATCGACCTTGCAGGGCATGACCAAACCCCTACAGGAAATGCTACATCAACTGAGCATGCTGGTAGCGAACCTGGTGGCGATGGCCGAACGGATCAAACAGCTGGATCAAATGGATCGCCAATACCGTGTCCAGCTTCAGGTGATTCATGATCATAGCGCCACATTTTTAAAAGATGATCAGGATATTCAGGAACAGACCCTAAATCTGTTGCCTGAAAATTTTGAGCAGGATTTTACCCGTTTAATGGCCACCGTATCTGCTGAACAGCAGGTGATTTTGGCCAGTCTGAAAATGGATATCCGTCATTTCATTCAAAATATTCGTGCCATTAGATTGATTTGGCAACGCATCCAACAGGGCGATGCTTCATTGCCAGAAAGCGTCACACCCCTGAGCACCACCTATCCCAATTTACACCGTGACCATGGGGTTGCGGTGCGGGGCGGAATTTCCGCTTTTATTGTGGTGATCATCGCGACAGGATTCTGGATACTCAGTGGTTGGAAAGCCGGTTTTATGATGGCTGAAATGGCAGCGATCAGCGCCTGTATTTTAACTGCCATAGATAACCCGGTACCGGCATTGAAGATGTTTGTGCGTGGCAATATTTATGCAGGGATGATGGTGTTTATTTATGCCTATGGCATTTTTCCGCACGTGACCTCGTTCTGGGAATTGGCACTGGTACTGGCCCCTTTTGTGATCTATTGCCTGATGATGTTTCCTCATCCGCCACTCACCGGGATTGCCTTGCCCTTATTGATGGGAACCATCATGGGCTTGAACTTGCAAAACCATTACACGCTGGATCAGGTTTTTTTCTTTGATGCCACCATCGGTTCGGTGCTGGGGCCGATTATTTCGATTTACATCATTCATCTGGTTCGGGCGATGTCTCCTGAAATTACGGTACAGCGGATTCTGTCGCTGCATTACAAGGCCATTCGTCAGGCTTTATATCTTCCTTATGGCGTGCCGTTTCGTATTCATTTACGCAGTATGCTGGACCGGATTGGAATATTGAATACCAAGATGGTGCAGTCGGAAAAATTAAAGACTCAGATTAATTTGGCCCTGGTGGAAACCAGTGCCGTGATTGACCTGACCCGTCTGCAAGAGTTGATGCATCGACTTGATTCAGAGCAAGCCATTTTGGTGAGTCTGGAAGATCTGCAACAAGGTCTGGATGACTATTTTCGTGCCAAAGAAAATGCGCAACAACAGCTGATTACAGAGCTTCATCAGCAGGTTATTTTAAAAATCAGCCAATTGAAAAAAGAGGCACAACAACTGGAACATGCTGAAACTTCCTGGCGAATACAGATGTCTTTAAACAATATTCGCAGCAGTTTATGTCATGAACCAGCGCAGCTTAAAGAAGAGATACAACTTGGAGAAGTTGTCCATGGGTGAGTTAAATGTCTATGGGGTATATGTCCCGATTCTGCTGATTCAGGCGGTTCTGGCCTACGTTGTACTGCGTGTAGTGATGCGCGTGCTTGACCGTGTTGTGGAACAGGGCTGGATTCCGCTGCCGAATATTTTTTATCTCTGTATTTATCTTGCGCTGCTGTGGTTAATGCATTGGGGTTTTATTGTCTGCTTGGGCTAAGCAGACATTTTTTGAAATGAATGAGGTTTTCCATGACATCTTTAGACTTGCGTAAAGTCGTCCGACCGGTGCTATTTACTATAGTCGCTGTCGTTGCAATTTTGGCGGTAAAACATATCTGGGATTATTACAATTCTGAGCCATGGACCCGTGATGGCCGAATACGCGGCGATGTGATTCAAGTCTCTTCAGATGTTGCGGGTTTGATCACCGAGGTCTTGGTGCAAGATAACCAGACTGTGAAAAAAGGGCAGGTGCTGTTTAAAATTGATGTGGCCCGTCAAGCCCTGGATGTGGAACAGGCCAGATCGGACCTGTCTAAAGCCAAGGCAGGCCTGGCTGCTGCCGAAGCAGAACTGGCTCAGGCCAAAGCCAATCTGGTGAAATCTCAAGCCAATATCAATCTGGCGGATAAAAATGCCAACCGCTATGCCAACCTTATGGAGGGTGCGATTTCAAAACAGGAACAGGACCAGATGTTTGCAACGCGAGATCAGTCACATGCCGAACATGAGCAAATGCTGGCTGCGATTGATCAGGCCAAAGCCAATATTGTGCAGCAAAAAGCCTTGATTGAAGTAGCCAACAGTAATCTGCACCTGTCCGAACTAAATTTAAACCGCTCTGAAGTGGTGGCACCGGCTGATGGCACCTTATCCAATTTTGAATTACAACAAGGCAACTATGTCAAAGTCGGGCAGGCAGTGGCTGCACTGTTAAACCGTCAGCAGCTGTATGTGGTGGGGTATTTTGAAGAAACTAAACTCGACAAGATTTATGTTGGTGCTCCTGCAACGGTCCAGCTGATGGGCGATTCACAAAAACTCAAAGGTCATGTTCAGGGCATTGCTTCCGGGATTGAAGACCGCGAACGTACATCCACTACGGGATTACTTGCCAATGTGAATCCAACCTTTAGCTGGGTGCGTCTGGCACAGCGTGTACCAGTAAAAATTATGATTGATGAATTGCCGAAGAACCAGCTGGCCTTTGTGGCAGGACGTACTGTAACCGTACATATCCTGAAAAAAGATCAGCCATAACTTAGCCCTTGTTCATTTCAAAAAAAGCATACGAGAGATTAATGCTGATCTAAGGAGTTGGTAACAACGCCTTAATTTTTTAAGTGGTTCACGACAGAGTCTTGCTTCCTTAAATCAAATTTTTGGAGCTCGTATGTTACTTTTGTTTTGGCAAAAGTAACCAAAACCATTTGTCATCCGCAAAACTCGTCCATTACCATCAACTAAAGAATGTATCGCAGAAACAACCACTTTTTTATGTAATCTTGCCTCAAACAATTGCGGATGACGTTTCCGTGTATCAAACAGAATGCTGAATTTATAATAAAAATGCCAGTCAATTATTGAACGGACTGGCATTATTCTAAAAGATATTTTTTATCTTTAAGGTGCTACCCCTTGTGGATTGCGATACCAGCTTTCGATGAATAGCGCAGCTGCAATGCTGTCAGCCGCCAGTTTTTTGCCACGACCTTGAGACTGATACTGGTCAAGTTCATCACGTGCTTCACGGGTAGTCAGACGCTCATCGACCATCAATGTTTCAATATTGGTCTGATGACGCAAGCGTCGGGCAAATTTGCGTGAACGCGCAGAAAGTTCAGATTCACTATCATCCATATTTAACGGTAAACCGACCAAAAATAAGCTCGGTTGATACTGTTTGACGATTTTCAGCAAAGCATCCCAGTTCGGGATGCCATCTTTCATCGGAAACAAGGCAAGCGGATTGGCACTTTCAATCAGCGATTGACCGACTGCCATGCCCATTTTCTGGGTACCGAAATCAAATGCCATAATCATGTGCGGTTTTGATAAATCAGGCATGTCCAATCTCTGATGATAGCCAGGTGCGGTCTAGGCCCATTTTTTTATAGGCAGCATCCCAGCGGTCATCATAAGGTAAGTTAAAAATCAAATCCATATCAGAATCACAGATCAGCCAATCACCACGTGCGATTTCCTGTTCTAACTGGTTTTTGCCCCAGCTGGCATAACCCAAAGCAATTTGGTAACGTCCAACGCCTTCATTGTGGGCGATGGCATCGAGGATATCTTTGGACGTGGTAATACAGACATTTTCGCCCACAGCAATGGATGAATGCCAGGTCGGTTGACCGGTATGCAGCACAAATCCGGCTTCAGGACGCAAAGGTCCCCCTTGCAAGACTGCATGAGGATTGACATTGTCCGCTTCAATTTCCAGATCATTCAACAATTCCTTGATTGAAAGACCGGATGGGCGGTTAATGATAATGCCTTGTGCACCATCTTCATCATGGCGTGCCAAATAAATTACCGTATTGGCAAAAAAGTCATCGGCTAAATCAGGAGGTGCAATGAGACAGCGATGTGTCAGATATTGTTTAGTCATCTAAGCCATTCCCCCTTAAAATCAAAAACTGATTAAATTAACTAAGCGCTTATGACCAAGTTACTAAACTAATTGGGTTTCGCCAATCATTTTTTGTGATTTAAACCTCAAACCTATACCTGTTGAAACTTAAGTTGACGTAACTGCTTGGCATGTTGCAGGGTCGTATCATTAATTTCGACGCCGCCGGTCATACGGGCCAGTTCATCAATGCGCTGTTCTTCTGCAAGATTAATGATGGTACTGCTGGCCGGATCGGTCTGACGCTTTTTCACCAGTAGATGCTGATCGGATTGTGCTGCCACCTGAGCCTGATGGGTAATACATAAGATCTGTACATGCTGGGCCAAATCAGCCAGCAAACGGCCGACCATTTCTGCAGTACCGCCACTAATCCCGACATCGATTTCATCGAAGACCAGCACTTCCGCTTCGGTTTTTTCCGCATTCATGACTTGCATCACTAGGGCAATACGCGACAGCTCACCTCCGGAAGCGACCCGTGCCAAAGGCTGTGGCGGAATACCCTTGTTCGCAGTAAACAGCAGTTGAATAAAGCTAAGCCCTTCGGCACCAACCTGTTCCAAAGGTTCAAACTTGAATTCAAAATAGGCCTCTGGCAAAGCCAGCTGCTTGACCTGTTCAGTCAGTTGTTTTGCCAAGGGGATTGCGGCTTCACGGCGAATTTCATCCAGATATTGTGCTTTGGCTAAAAATTCCTGATGCGATAACTCGACCTGTTCAGCCAGGGTTTCCGGGTCTTCCAGCTGATGCAATTGTTCCAATTCTGTCTGCCAGGCCTGGTATTCTTCTTTTAGTGTCTCTGGCTGAGTGCGGTATTTACGCGCTAAACGGTGGAAAATTTCCAGTTGTGAGTTCAATTCTTCCATCCGTTCAGGATCGAAGCTTTGGCGATCGATAAACTGACGCAAGTTTGCCGTTGCATCATCAATTTCACTTTGTGCATTGATCAGTGAATTATAGATTTCAGCAAGCTGCTCACTACGACCAGCATGTGATTCCAGACGACGAATAATTGAAGAAAGTTCCTGGGTCAGGTTTTGTTCGGCTTCATCCAGCACATTTAAGCTATAACTGCAGTCAAGCATGATATGTTCATGATGGCTTAAACGGTCAAATTCCTGTTCAATCTCTTTATAGTCAATCTGGGTAATGTATTCGAGTTCTTCCAGTTGCAACTCTAAAGTTTCGATCCGCTGTTTGCGGGTTGCTTGAGCATCCAAAGCGGCTTGATGCTGGCGAATGTCTTTTTGCCAGGTGCTATAGGCATTACGAACATCTTGCGCAGGCTGATAAAAGTTGCTGTAACGGTCGAGCCAGTGCTTGGGATAGGGCGGTTCTAACAGTTGCTGCTGACTGTGCTGACTATAGAGTTGTACCAGCAAACGCCCAATTTCTTTCAGCTCTGACAAGCTGCTTGGACGGCCATTAATCCAGGCTTTGCTACGACCTGTAGCAAAAATCACCCGACGTAAATGAATTTCGCCTGACTCATCATCCAACTCGTGTGCTTTTAACCATTGGGCTTCAGGGCTGTGTTCCTGATAACTAAAAATGGTCGTCACATCGGCTTTATCCGAACCGAAACGTACATAATTGGTATCGGTACGTTCACCCAGGCAGGCAGACAGGGCATCCAGTAATAACGATTTACCCGCCCCGGTTTCACCCGTCAGGACATTGAAACCTTTTTCAATATCAATGGCTAAGTGATCAGCTAAAGCAAAATTGATGAGAGTTAAATGTGTCAGCATAAACGCATCCAAGCTGCGAAAAGTTTTAATCTAAGATAGTGAAATTTTGTTTTGGTCACAAGACAGCTTTTATTTTAAAAGGATTTAAAACATCAATATCTTACCTTATCTGAGTGCAGAAAATAAAACGCGCAGTTGAAAATAGCCGATAAAATTTGCCATCGATCAATAGCCTCTTATTTTAGAAAAAAGATAAAAAACTGATGCGCAGCTCGATCCAGTCCCGCAAAACCTGAACCATATAATGCGGATGATTTGAAGGTAGGATTAATGCTGGGGAATATTATTCACCTTTGGTTGGGAAGAAATTGGCAATAATTTGAGCTTAGCATTTCATTTATGCAGAAGTTCGTGCATCACTCTCCAGCTTTTCTTTGAAGTTTATAGAAAAAATATTTGTAAAAATTTGAAAAATATTGATTTGACTGGAAGAAACAATGATTGATTAGTTTAATACTCGGCTTTAAACTAGCTCGGGCAAAAATTATAAATGCGCATTATCTGGAGAATACGCATGTCAAATCAGTTTGATCACGTTTCGGTTGTCAAAAAGTCGAATGTTTATTTCGATGGGTTGTGTATCAGTCATACCGTACAGTTTGAAGATGGCACCAAAAAGACCTTAGGGGTAATTTTGCCAACAGAACAGGCTTTGACCTTTCAAACACATGTACCTGAACGTATGGAAATTATTTCAGGTGAATGTCGTGTCCAAATTGGTGACAAAACTGAAAGTGAACTGTTCCGTGCCGGTCAGTCTTTCTATGTACCAGGCAATAGCCGTTTTAAAATCGAGACTGATGAAGTGCTCGATTATGTCTGTCATTTCGAAGGTTAAGCATTCGTCCCGGATAAGACAAAGAAATTTTAACCTGAATCGGTTAAACTAGATTCAAGCATCAATCCTGTAAAGCCTGCTTTGCAGGATTTTTCTTTTTGTATAATTACCCATAGTCACCATAGATTTTAGAGGCCGTTCATGGCAAAACCAGAATATTATTATGGCGTTCACTCAGTGGAGTCATTATTAGAACTCGAGCCTGAGCGCGTACTGACTTTATTTACCTTGAAAGGCCGTGATGACCAGCGTTTGAAAAACGTCTTGGCTCTGGCTGAACCTTTTGGTATTAGCGTGCAACAAGCCAGCCGTGACAAACTGGAAAAACTGGCAGGCCAACCTTTTCATCAGGGTGTAGTTGCGGCAGTGCGTCCGCATCCGGTATTGAATGAACAGGATCTGGATGCCGTGCTGAAGCAAAATCCTCAAGCGCTTTTGCTGGCACTGGACCAGGTCACCGATCCGCATAATTTGGGCGCATGTATCCGTACAGCTGCTGCCATGGGGGTTGAAGCCGTAGTGGTTTCGCGTGACCGTTCTGCAAGCCTAACGCCAACTGCGCGTAAGGTTGCTGCCGGTGGCGCAGAAAAAGTGAAGTTTATTCAGGTGACCAATCTGGCGCGTACTTTGGGCCATATCAAAGATGAATTTAATGTACGTGTAGTTGGAACCATGCTGGATGAAAAAGCCTTACCGATTGATCAATTTGATTTTACCGGTACGGCAGTGTGTGTCGTGATGGGGGCTGAAGATACAGGTCTGCGTCCAATTACCCAGTCACAATGTGATCAGAAGGTCTATATTCCAATGGCAGGGAACTTGCAAAGCTTAAATGTCAGTGTGGCGACGGGGATGGCACTGTATGAAGCCTGTCGTCAACGTAACCTGTAATTTTTTCTTTGCTATTTAAAAGTTGTTTGCTATGTCTCCCCGGTCTCAAGGTTATCTTTATGTCGCCATTACCATGTGTATTTGGGGTGGATTTACCATTACTTCTCGCCTGAATGCCCAGTGGGGAATTAGTGCTTGGGATATTACCGCCTTACGTTTTGCCTTGGCATTTTGTATTCTCATGCCCATTTTACTCTATAAAAAAGACACCGCTTTTTTATGGAAAAAAGAACCTTTTATTCTGGCAATGATCGGTGGGGTAGCGTATTGTCTGACCTCTTATAGTGCCTTTCATTATGTACCAGCAGCGCATGCAGCCATTTTCCTGAATGGCTGTATTCCGCTGTGTACAGCTTTAGCTGGATTGGTATTATTTAAACAGCCTTTAGATAAACACATCCGGATTAGTTTGGTGATTATGCTGAGTGCGATCACTGCAATGAGCTTCTTGATGTATCAGGAAACCGGTGTGGCCTTTGGTTTTGGTGACATGCTATTTTTCTTGAGTGCGATCTGGTGGGGTGTATTCACCGTATTGTTACGCCAATGGAAACTTTCTGCCTGGCATTCTATGGCAGGCGTTGCCATCTGGTCGGCGATTATCTATGTACCGATTTATCTGCTGTTTTTACCGAAAAATTTAACGGCACCTGAACCTGTGCATTTAATGGTACAGGTGATTTTTCACGGTATCTTTGTGGTCATTGTGGCAACACTGACTTATGTAGAAGCGATTAAGCGTTTGGGTGCATTCAAGACCGGAAGTATCGTGACTTTGGCCCCGTTTATGGCGGCCATTCTGGCTGTACCGCTATTGGGTGAACCATTAAGTCTGGCCATTATTTGTGGCTTGATCGGGATGGCGATTGGTGCATTACAGCCATGGCGCTGGATAGGTCATCAAGACAGTTTGCAGCAGCAACTTGATCAACAAAAAAAGCAGTCCTAATCGACTGTTTTTTTTAATTTCAGCGTTTCAAATAAGCTTCATGCAGCGGTCTTAAATGGCTGTATAAATGGTCAAGATGACCGTCATTCAGCACAATATCATCAGCCAAACGACGCTTTTGTTCACGTGGCATCTGGGACTGAATAATTTTTTCAATTTGTTCAATGGACTGGTGATCACGCATAGCAGCCCGCTGAATCTGCAAATCAATCGATGCATCAATCAGCAGGGTATGATCAGTCAGTTCATGTTGGTTGGTTTCAAACAGCAGGGGAGAGACCAATATTACATAAGGGCTGGTCGCAGCCTGCAGCTGTTGAATAATAGACTCTCGAATTGCAGGATGGGTAATACTTTCCAGCGTTTTACGTGCTTTAGGATATTTGAAAATATGTTCGCGTAAAGCCCGACGATTCAGCTCGCCATTGTCTAATAGAACCCAATCGCCAAAAGTCGTATGAATCTGTTGTAAGGCTGGCTGTCCTTTGGCTACTATCTCGCGCGCGACAATATCGGCATCGACCACAGTAATGCCCTGGGTTTCAAACCAGTTGCTGGCGGCCGATTTTCCACTGCCAATCCCTCCAGTTAAACCCAAGATAAAAGTCATATATATCCCTAAAAATTATTGTCCTAAATAGATTTTCATAATCTGCTCACCCCAAATAAAAGCAATCCATCCGGCAATGGCAATATAAGGACCAAATGCAAAAGGCTGGTTCTCTTTGCGTACTTTCAGCAGAATAATGCCAATCACGGCACCTACGAAAGAAGAAAGCAATACGATCAATGGGAGCATCAATGGCCCCATCCAGGCACCTAAGGCAGCCAGAAGTTTAAAGTCGCCATAGCCCATACCTTCTTTACCTGTAATCATCTTAAACAGATAATAGACAATCCACAAACACAGGAAACCAATAATATAGCCCCAGATGGCAGAGGTTGGACTGGTATAGATACTATAGCTATTGATTCCCAA
Source organism: Acinetobacter sp. ANC 4218 (assembly GCF_002135245.1). NCBI lineage: Bacteria > Pseudomonadati > Pseudomonadota > Gammaproteobacteria > Moraxellales > Moraxellaceae > Acinetobacter > Acinetobacter sp. ANC 4218. The sequence continues at coordinate 77,641 of NZ_NEGD01000002.1, forward strand.
ACCTAAGGCGGCCAGAGTTAAGGTATAGCGGTCTGGGAGAAGCTGGGTATCAAAATCAATAAAGGTGAGTGCGATCAGTACCCAGGTGAGGATCAGGCCAAACAGCATCTGCAGGGTAGGGCCGAATACTGCCACAATAATCAGGGAACATGCTGCAGTTAACAATTCAATGAGCGGATAGCGAATACTGATCGGATTTTTGCAAGAACCGCATTTGCCCCGTAAAAACAGCCAGCTGATGACAGGAATATTCTGATACCAGCGAATGGGCGTTTGGCATTTCGGACAGGTAGAATCTGGCTTGCTGAGGGTGATTTTTGTTTCGTCAATAATGACCTGTTCAGAATGCAGCAATATTTGACAATCCTGCCGCCACTCTTGCTCCATCATTTTCGGCGTTCGATAAATCACGACATTGAGAAAACTGCCGATACAGAGACTAAAAAGCCCAACTGCAATATATAAAGCAGTTGGGTTGATCATAAAATAAGAAATGAAATCTTGCATTAAACCACAGAACCCATTTGGAAAATTGGAAGATACATGGCAATCACCAGACCACCAACCAGCACACCCAGCACGGCCATAATGAGGGGTTCCATCATGGAGGTTAAACCATCGACCGCATTGTCGACCTCATTTTCAAAGTGGGTGGCAACTTTATCCAGCATACTGTCGAGGGCACCCGATTCTTCACCAATCGCCACCATCTGTACAGCCATGGATGGAAATTTGTTGGTAACCCGCATGGCAAATTGTAGCTGTTGGCCTGTGGCTACATCATCACGGATTTTCATCACCGCTGCTTCATAAACACAATTGTTAGTTGCGCCTGCAGTGGATTCCAAGGCATCAATCAAGGGAACACCAGCAGCAAAGGTGGTTGCTAACGTACGACTATAACGGGCAATAATGGCTTTATAGACCAGGTCACCAAAAATAGGCGCTTTGAGGGCTGCTTTATCCAGAAAATCACGGAATTTTTTACTGCGTTTTTTTGCTTCAAGAAATCCGGCAATCATTGCACCAATGGCAATAATCAGAATAAACCAGTACTTTTGCATCCATTCCGACATATTTACCACCATTTTGGTAAAGGCAGGTAAATCGGCACCAAATGAACTAAAGAGGTCCTGGAACACAGGTACCACTTTAACCATCAAAATAATGGTCACGATCACGGCAACTACAATGACAGCTGCCGGATATTTCATGGCTTTTTTGATTTTTTGCTTTAAAAGTTCGCTTTTCTCTTTATAGATCGCGACACGATCTAGCATGGTTTCCAGCGCACCTGACTGTTCGCCAGATTCGACCAGTGAGCAAAATAAATTATCAAAATATTGAGGATATTTTTTAAGTGCACCAGCAAAGGTATTCCCGCCTTCAACTTCACCTTTAATACCAAGTACTACTTCACGCATCGCTGGGTTTTCCAAGCCTTCCGCAACAATTTCAAAGCTTTGCACAAGTGGTACACCGGCTTTCATCATGGTGGCCAGCTGGCGGGTAAAAATCGTGATATCCAAGGTGGACACTTTCTTTTTCATTAAACCTTCGAGAATATTTTTACGTTTTTCCCGAATATGTTTAATGGTGATCCCCTGCTTACGTAAAGTCACTTTAGCAAGTGCCATATTCCGCGCAGGAAGTTCCCCTTTAAGTTTTTCCCCTTTACGATCAACACCTTCATAACTGAAGACGGGCATCATCTGTGCTTTTTTGACAGCCATGCGCTTATCCTTATTTTAAATTTTCATTTATTCACTGGTTACACGATTGACTTCCTGAAGGGAAGTCACCCCCTGCATAACCTTAATTAATCCTGAACGGCGTAAATTATTAAACCCCGATTTTTCAGATGCTGCTGCAATTTCAAGTGCATTACCATCCTCCATAATGATTTTCGAAATTTCAGGGGTCACTTTCATGACCTCATAAATACCGACACGACCTTTATAACCTTCACGGCACTCGGAACAGCCTACCGGTTGATATACCTGAAAGTCTGGATGTTTCAAATCTTCTTCGGTAAAGCCCATTTCCAGCAGGCTGGGTCCAGGAATCTCTGCCGGAATTTTACACTGAGGACATAGACGACGTGCTAAACGTTGTGCAATCACTAGGTTGACAGAAGTTGCAATGTTAAAGGAAGGAACACCCATATTGCGTAAACGGGTTAAGGTTTCTGGTGCACTGTTGGTGTGCAGGGTCGACATCACCATATGACCGGTCTGGGCCGCTTTTACGGCAATTTCAGCTGTTTCCAGATCTCGAATCTCACCGACCATGACAATATCTGGATCTTGACGTAAAAATGATTTAAGCGCAGCAGAGAAGGTTAAACCGACTTTAGCATTAACATTGACCTGATTAATCCCTTCCAGGTTAATTTCTACCGGGTCTTCAGCTGTGGAAATATTGGTATCTTCACGATTCAAAATATTCAAACCCGTATAGAGAGATACGGTTTTACCGGAACCTGTCGGACCTGTAATCAGTAGCATGCCTTGAGGTTTTTCCAGCGCTTGCATAAACAGTTCTTTTTGCTCTGGTTCATAGCCCAATGCATCAATACCCAGCATGGCACTGGATGGATCCAGAATACGCAGGACCAGTTTTTCCCCAAATAGGGTAGGTAATGAGTTAACACGGAAGTCGATGGCTTTGGTTTTTGAAAGCTTAAGTTTAATCCGGCCATCCTGAGGTAAGCGTTTTTCAGAAATATCCATCTGCGACATGACTTTTAAACGTGAGGCTAAACGTGTGGACAGCTGTAACGGCGGATTGGCAATTTGACGCAGCACGCCATCAATACGATAACGCACCCGATATGACTTTTCATACGGTTCGAAATGTAAATCCGAAGCACCCATACGAATGGCATCAATTAACAGTTTATTGATGTACTTAACGATGGGAGCTTCATCCCCTTGAGGACCATCATCTTCATCTTCTTTTTGACTTAAATCATCTTGCTCTAGATTTAGATCGATATCTTCATCAGAAAACTCAAAACTGTCCGCCTGGGTAAAGTTTTGTTCAATCAGCTGGTGTAATTTCTGGTGCTCTACAATAATCGCTTCGATATTCATCTTACTGCTGAAGCGGATCGCATCCATGGCTTCTATATTGGTGGGATTACTGGTTGCGACGTAGAGTAAATTCCCGCGTTTAAAAATGGGCAGAATACAATGTTTGCTAATGATCTTTTCATCCAGCCCTTCTCGGATAATTTGAGCAGAGTCATAGGCACTCAAATCAAAAAGAGGTTCTCCAAATTCTTGAGAAATTTTTTCTGCAATAGCCAAGGAGGAAATTTTCAATTGATCAATTAAAAAAGGCACAATATCTTGATTGGCTTTTTTTGCATTCAATATTGCACTCTGCATATTTTCGGCAGAAACTAAGCCATCTTCGACTAAACATCGAATAAAACCCGTAAATCTTGGTGAACCTTGTAATGCTGCCATGCTCTAATATGCCTGCTTAATCAATTTGTTTATAATTGGTATCATTGAATTATACTTTTGTTATATAAAAATACCATATCTTAAAATGTTGTCATCTACTTAATATCAGATAAAACTTTGAACCAGTCGTATTACAGGGTGAAGTTTTTCTTGAGCGTAAAAAAGGGGATTGCAAAAAAATAAGAATCGCATAAAAAAGCCATGTGAAAATTTTCTGAAAAATCTTGAATTCCGTGTAGAATGTGCGCGGTTTAATGAATTGTTTTTAATAGGTTACTGTATGTCGGGTTCGGCTATTACTCCTTGGGTTGTCGGCAATTGGAAAATGAACCCAATGCAGGCAGATGCAAAAGCGTTGCTGCAAGATTTTAAAAAATTATTGCAAAATAATGAAATTAAAGAACAAGATTGTTATTTGGGTATTGCACCGACCATGCTGGCTTTGAGTAGTGTTCAGACAGAATTGGCAAGTTCAGTGCGCTCTATTTATACTGTTGCACAGGATGTTTCCCGTATTGCAGGTACAGGAGCATATACCGGTGAAGTGAGTGCCGAACTGCTCAAAGATCAGCAAATTGGTTTTGTATTGATTGGTCATTCAGAACGTCGTGAGATTTTTGCTGAAACTGCCCAAATTTTGAATGAAAAAGTTAAAAATGCTTTAAATGCAGGATTAACCATTATTTATTGCGTAGGTGAAAGTCTAGAGCAGCGTGAAAATGGTCAGGCCGAGCAGGTGGTGTTGCAACAAATTTGTGATATTGCCACAGTTGTTCAGGCTGAACAGTGGAAAAATATAGTGGTGGCTTATGAACCCATTTGGGCAATTGGTACGGGTAAAACAGCTTCACCTGAAGACGCACAGGCAATGCATGCCAAAATCCGTGCAGGTTTAACCCAAATTACCCCTTTGGGTACAGGCATGGCAATTTTATATGGTGGTAGTGTTAAGCCGGAAAATGCAGTAGAGTTGGCAGCCTGTCCAGACATTAATGGTGCGCTGGTTGGTGGTGCATCTTTAAATGCAGAGTCTTTTTATAAAATTGCCCAGGCTTTTGCAAATACAAAATAATTAGGAGTTCAGCATGCATGCATTTGTGCTGGTAGTACATATTATCTTAGCCATTTTAATGATTGTATTGATTCTGGTACAACATGGTAAGGGTGCCGATGCGGGTGCATCATTTGGTGGTGGTGGAGCAGCAACCGTCTTTGGTGCTTCAGGTTCGGCTAATTTTTTAACACGTTTAACGGCAATTTTAACAGCCTTGTTTTTTGTCACCAGCCTAAGTTTAGCGGTGTTTGCTAAAAAGCAAACTACTGATGCCTATAGCTTAAAATCGGTACAAACGACTGCTCCGGCACAAAGCCAATCGACTGAAACTTCACCAGTTGCACCAAAAACTAGCGAATAAATATATTTAGTTCTTTCTTTTTGGGTCTGATCCGACTAGAATGCGTCACAGCTGCGGTGGTGGTGGAATTGGTAGACACGCTACCTTGAGGTGGTAGTGCCTTCGGGCGTGGGGGTTCAAGTCCCCCCTTCCGCACCAACTTATAATCCAGAGCATAAGTTGGTGTAAGCAGCAAATCTGTTGATGCGGGATGGAGCAGTCTGGTAGCTCGTCGGGCTCATAACCCGAAGGTCGTTGGTTCAAATCCAGCTCCCGCTACCAATCTTATTTTAGATGCAAACTAAAATAAGCACTTTGATAATTTAAGGTGAGATTAATTTTTTGTAATGTTGTTGCGGGATGGAGCAGTCTGGTAGCTCGTCGGGCTCATAACCCGAAGGTCGTTGGTTCAAATCCAGCTCCCGCTACCACTATTTGATTAGGGTGCAACTTAATCAAGCAATCACTGAACAGTTTTTGATTGAAAATGATCAGCAGATTGTATATAATTTTTGCACGTTGATGCGGGATGGAGCAGTCTGGTAGCTCGTCGGGCTCATAACCCGAAGGTCGTTGGTTCAAATCCAGCTCCCGCTACCAAGTTTCTAAAAGGCTCACAAAAAGGTGGGCCTTTTTGCACAGTGGACTTTGGTTTTTCTGTGTAAATAGGGGCGATTACGCCCTTTTTTATTGGCTATCGTGTAGTGTCCGACATTTATTGGTCAAATCGTCATGTTTCACTACTAATATAGTTGAGTTAGTCTGAACCGGTCACCGCGACCATTGAATCGCACCATAATGACGAGAGTAAATGAAGCTATCAAATAAAACTCAAGCACTCCAAGACCTAATCGCTCCTGCAGTGCAAGCATGCAATGTCGATCTTTGGGGAATTGAATTTCTTCCTCAGGGTAAACGTTCTTTATTGCGTATCTATATCGATAAAGCAGATGAAAATAACGAACAACCTGTCATGAATGAAGATGGCGAGCTTGAACAGGGTCGAGGTATAGGCGTACAAGACTGCGTTCGCGTAACACAGCAAGTGGGTGCTATGCTTGATGTACATGATCCAATTTCTGGTGAGTATTCACTTGAAGTTTCTTCTCCGGGTTGGGACCGTCCATTTTTCCAGCTTGAACAGATGGCTGGTTATATCGGACAAACCGTTGCGCTGCGTCTGATCAGTGCTGTAGATAACCGTCGTAAATTTCAAGCCAAACTGATTGCTGTTGATCTTGAAAATGAACTTATTCAAGTGGAAGTTGAAAAGCAACAAATCCTTGAAATTGATAGTCATAATATCGACAAAGCAAATTTGATTTACCAAGATTAATTTATCCAAATAAATAAGAATCTGAACGAATAGGTGACTTATGGCACGTGAAATTCTTACCGTAGTAGAAACGGTTAGTAACGAAAAAGGTGTACCTCGTGAAGCGATCTTTGAAGCGCTAGAACAAGCGCTTGTTGCTGCGACTAAAAAGAAATTTTATGAAGGCACAAACTCGGAAGAAGCACGTTTACGTGTGGAAATCGATCGTAAAACAGGTGATTACCGTACTTTCCGTCAATGGGAAGTGGTGGCTGATGAAGATCACGAAATGCCGGCATGTCAGGATGCAATTTCGGATGTGGATCCTGCCAAATGGTCTATTGGTGACATTCGTGAACTCGAAGTGGAATCGATCGACTTCGGCCGAATTGCTGCGCAAATTGCCAAACAGGTGATTGTGCAAAAAATTCGTGAAGCTGAACGTGCTCTGGTTGCTGATGCCTATGAATCTAAAGTCGGTGAACTCATCTACGGTGAAGTGAAAAAGCAAACCAAAGATGGCTTTATTATTGACTTGGGTGACAATGCGGAAGCTTATCTTGCCCGTGAAGAGATGATTCCTAAAGAAATTCTTCGTCCGAAGCAACGTGTAAACGCGATTTTATATAGCGTGAACCGTGAAGGTCGCGGTGCACAACTGTTATTGTCACGTGCACGTCCTGAAATGCTGATTGCATTGATGAAAAAAGAAATTCCTGAAATTTCTGAAGAAATCATCGAAATTAAAGCAGCTGCACGCCAGCCGGGTGTTCGTGCTAAAATTGCTGTGAAAACCAACGATCACCGTATTGATCCTGTAGGTGCATGTATTGGTATGCGTGGTACACGTATCCAGGCTGTACAGTCAGAACTCAATGGTGAACGTATTGATGTGGTGGTGTGGTCTGATGATCCGGCACAGTACATTGCTAGTGCGCTAGAACCTGCAGATGTATCCAGTATTGTGATTGATGAAGATGTTCACAGTGCAGATATCATTTTTGCGGCGAGCGATCAGTTGGCACGTGCTATTGGTTCACAAGGTCAAAATGTCCGTTTAGCCTCTGAATTGACTGGCTACAAATTGGATATGATGCTCGAAGAGGAATTCTACGCACGTCAACAAAATGAAGCTCAACAATATCTCGACATGTTTGTCACCCGTCTGGATATTGAAGAAGACTTGGCAATGGCTTTGGTTGAAATGGGCTTTACTTCTTTGGAAGAAATTGCTTATGTTCCAGCTGAAACATTTGATGAAATCGAACTGGATGCTGAAACAGTTGAATTATTGCAAAGCCGTGCGAAGGAAATTACCTTGGCTGATGCATTGAAACAACAAGAAAACATTCAAGAACCAAGTGCTGAACTTGTGGCAATGCAAGGGATGACACAGGAAATCGCATATGCCCTTGCGGCTCGCGGTGTGGTGACTGTAGATGATTTAGCTGACCAAGCCACTGACGATATTGAAGATATTGAAGGTTTAGGTACGGAAAAAGCGGGTCAACTTATTATGAAAGCGCGCGAATCATGGTTTAACTAGGAGGAAATATATGACGGACAAGTCGATTAAAGAGTTGGCTCTCAGCGTGGATCGCCCCGTTGAGAAGCTCCTAGAGCAGGTTCGTGACGCAGGTTTACCCCAACGTAAAGCTGAAGATATTATTTCCACTGAACAACAAAATACCCTCGTTAACCATTTGAAGAAAGTTCATGGTCAGGACGATGGGAATGCAGGAAAAATCACGTTGAAACGTAAAACAACCAGTACTGCTAAAGTGGCCAGTACATCAGGTAAGGCGAAAACAATTAATGTAGAAGTTCGTAAGAAGCATACATTTGTTAAGCCAGATCCGGAACAGATTAAAGCTGAAGCTTTAGCGAAGGCACAAGCCGAACAGAATTCGCGTGAAGTTGAGCAAAAGCCAGCAGCGAAAGCTGAAGAACCTAAGCAACAACCTGAATCTAAAGCAAAACAGGCTTTAGAAGCAATGCGTGCAGCAGCGAAGCAAGAAACTGCGAAGCAAGAAGTACCAAAAGCAGCGGTTGTGGTAAAACGCAAGTCAAACAACAAGCCGATTGTAAAACAGCCGGTTAAAGTGACTGAAACACCAGAACAGAAGAAAGCACGTGAAGCACAAGCTGCACAGTTAAAAGCAGTTGAAGAAGCAGCACGTCGTAAATCGGCTGAAGAAGCACAACAACGTACGCTTGAACAAATGCGTCAAATGGCTTCCAAGTATTCTTCTGAAGATGCCACGGCAACAATTCGTGTGATTGATGATTCTCCACTGGCTGCCGGTCTGGTTGGTCAGGCGTATGAAGATTCTTTTGCGAAAGAAGACCGTGAAATTAAACGTGGTGGCAATACCACCAATGCGCGTGCACCGAAAAAAGGTGGCCGTCGTGGCGAAGAGCAATCTTTCCGTGATAACTCGCATAAACGCGGTTTAAAATCAAGTCAGGCGAACAAGCATGGCTTTGAAAAACCAGTTAAAAAACAAATTTATGATGTTGAAATCGGCTCAACCATCATCGTAGCTGACTTAGCTGCGAAAATGGCAGTGAAGGTGCGTGAAGTTATCAAGGCACTCATGAAAATGGGTGAATTGGTTACTCAGAATCAGGCGATTGATCAAGAGATTGCAGCGCTTGTGGTGGAAGAAATGGGTCATAACCCAGTTCTAGTTTCTGATACTCAGGCTGAAGACAACTTGCTTGAAGCAGCTGAAGAAGCACGTGGTGCTCAAACGACTCGTGCTCCTGTCGTAACCATCATGGGCCACGTTGACCATGGTAAAACATCGCTGCTTGACCGTATCCGTCGTACCAAAGTGGCTGCAGGCGAAGCGGGTGGTATTACCCAGCATATCGGTGCTTATCACGTTAAAACGGATAAAGGCATTATCACTTTCTTGGATACCCCGGGACACGCAGCGTTTACCGCAATGCGTTCACGTGGTGCGAAAGCGACTGATATCGTGGTGCTGGTTGTTGCAGCGGATGATGGTGTAATGCCACAAACTGCGGAAGCGATTGACCATGCACGTGCTGCTGGTACGCCAATCATTGTTGCAATTAACAAGATGGATAAAGAGTCTGCCGATCCTGACCGTGTATTGAATGAATTGACCACGAAACAGATCGTACCTGAACAATGGGGCGGTGATGTACCTGTTGCCATGGTTTCAGCACACTCAGGTCAAGGTATTGATGAACTTCTAGACCTGATTTCAATTCAAGCAGAATTGCTAGAGTTGAAAGCATCTGAAGAAGGTGCTGCTCAAGGTGTGGTCATTGAAGCACGTGTAGACAACAGCCGTGGTGCGGTAACGTCTATCTTGGTTCAAAACGGTACATTGAATGTAGGTGATCTTGTCCTTGCAGGTTCATCTTACGGTCGCGTTCGTGCGATGGTGGATGAAAATGGTCAACGTATCAAATCTGCGGGTCCATCAATTCCTGTAGAGATCTTGGGTCTTCCGGAAGCACCAATGGCCGGTGACGAAGTTCTTGTTGTGAATGACGAGAAAAAAGCACGTGAAGTTGCCGATGCGCGTATGGATCGTGAACGTCAAAAACGTCTTGAACGTCAATCTGCAATGCGTCTTGAGAACATAATGGCATCGATGGGCAAGAAAGATGTGCCTATCGTGAACGTTGTACTCAAAACTGACGTGCGCGGTACTTTGGAAGCATTACACGTGGCACTTGCCGAACTGGCAACTGATGAAGTGAAAGTACGTATTATTGGTTCAGGTGTCGGTGCAATCACTGAGTCTGACGTAACGCTGGCTGAATCTTCTGAAGCGGTATTGCTTGGCTTTAACGTTCGTGCCGACAATACTGCGCGTCAAAAAGCCGATGAAGACGGTATCGACATTCGTTACTACAGCATCATCTATCAATTGATTGATGACGTGAAAGCAGCAATGAGCGGTAAACTTGCTCCTGAACACCGTGAAACAATTCTGGGTGTGGCTGAAGTGCGTGAAGTGTTCCACTCAAGCAAATTCGGTGCGGCTGCAGGTTGTATGGTACTTGAAGGTGTATTGCACCGTAATAAACCAATCCGTATTCTTCGTGATGACGTGGTGGTGTTCCAAGGTGAGCTTGAATCTCTTCGTCGCTATAAAGAAGTGGTGGAAGAAGTTCGTGCCGGTATGGAATGTGGTCTTGCAGTGAAAGGCTATAAAGACATCAAAGCACAAGACAAGATCGAAGTGTATGATGTTCAATTGATTAAACGGAGTCTTTAATGGCGGGTAGTCAACGTCTGAAGCGTATGGCCGATTCAGTTCAGCGCGAGTTGTCTGAACTGATTCGCCAAGAGCTGAAAGATCCACGCCTGGGTGGTCTGGTGACCATCTCTGCGGTGAAAGTTAGCCCAGATTTAGGATATGCCGAAGTTTATGTGACCGTGATGGGGCGTGAGCTGGGCGATGAGCAAAGTGAAGCGGCAAACAAGGAAACGTTAGATGTCTTGAATAAGGCATCCGGTTTCCTGCGTCACGAACTCAGTCGTCGTATCAAGACACGTATAACGCCTCGCTTGCGTTTCCATTACGACAAAACCAACGCGTATGGCAACTATATGTTTGGTCTGATTGCAGAAGCAGTGAAGGATTTACCTCCAGCTGATGATGCAAAAAAAGATGATGAATAATCGCTAAAAAGAAAAGCCACCTTCGGGTGGCTTTTTTGTGGCTGAAAATTCTGCTCAGAAGAATAAATTTGTGTAAAACGGTATAAAATTTTAAGTTAAGTTTAGAACAACAAGAACGGTTTTAGCTGACATCATTATGTGAATCATTTTCTGTTTTGGGATTGCGACGCCGGGTACGCTGCCAGGGTAAGGGACGTTCAAGTGCTTCAGGTACTTCACCACTGGTTGAGCGTAAACGTAAATGCAGTGCTGCCTGTGCCATAAGATTTGCAGACACGGGTGCAGTAATGAATGCCAGCAAAGTCAATAACAGTTCGGCAAAACCAACGCGTCCCTGAAAGGCTGAAAAGATCATGGCAGCAATCAGGAAACTGCCCAGACCCAGGGTACTGGATTTGGTCGGCGCATGCAGGCGCATAAATAAATCGGGCAGACGAACCATCCCAATGCCGCCCACCAGCATGAAGAATGAGCCAATCAACAAAAAAATTGAGACCAGGATTTCCATGAGAAGTTGCATCGCTGTTGCTCCTAGTCGACCACATGGCCAGTGGTAAAGTAGCGTGCCAGCGCTGCGGTAGACACAAATCCAAGCATGGCAACCAATAAGGCACCTTCAAATAAGGAGGTACTTGCCCAGTAGATACCCAGAATGACCACCAGACAGGTCGCATTCAGAAACAGGGTATCCAGTGCTAAAAGCCGGTCCACGATGGAAGGGCCGATTACCATACGGATCAGGCAAAGAAACATGGAAATGGTGATTGCGACCATACACAGACCAAGTGCATAAGGCAAAATACTCATGAATCTTCTCCTAATTCCACATCAAAAATTTCGATCAGTGCTTTTTCATAACGATTTTTAATTTCGATAATATCGATCTCGGCATTATCAGTACTCAGGGCGTGAACCAGAATATCACCACGATCGTGATCGATCCCTGCGGTCACGGTACCCGGCGTGGTGGTAATAATCAGGGCCAGTAAAACATTGACCTGTTCATGCTGGGTTTCCAGAGGCACACGAAACCATTTCGGATGCAGTTTATGGGTGGGACCAAGCACCTGTTTGGCTACTTTAATATTACAAACAATAATGTCCCATAACACCACAAAGAATAATTTTATGGCCAGAATCCAGTGAATATTTGGGGTGTTGCCAATAAACGGTTTGACTAGATATGGAATGGCAATGCCCAGCAATAAAGCCATCAGCAAGGTTGCCAGATCCAGACTATGCGCCAGCATGATCCAGCTTAAGGCCACAATCACGGAGACGAAGGGATGCGGCAGCCAGCGGTCCAAAAACGATGTTTTTTGCATGTTTAAGGCTCCATAGGCTTGAGTTTGGCATCATCCGGATCAGTGGCTTGCTGGTCTTGCTGCTGTCTGATCTGGCGTTGTTTATATTCTGAAATGTGCTCACCTTCTAAAGTCTTTTTCGAGATGATATACGGAATCAGATGTGCATTTGGATCGACGGTTTCACCGCCATATTTGGTTTCAGGTAAATTTTCAGGATTATAAGGCTGTACGCTAATCACCTGATTCAGGTCATCTTTGTGTAAAATGACATCTTCATACACAGCATTATTCTGGATCTGTTCAGCCGTTTTAAACATGTATTGCTGAATCGGATTTGCGCAAACCATATAGAGTACCAAGCCTGACAACAGCAAATAAATGGTTTTGTCATTGCGTATCGGGGCATGATTGGGTATGGCTTGATATGCTTTAAATGCTTCGGTTTCCGCTTGATCTTCAGGTTTGCTGGCACGCCAGAACAGAATGAATCCCACCCGGGTAAAGGCAATAATGCTGAGTAAACTCACCAGTAGCACCACCGCAATAATTACACCCTGATAAGGGGAATGTGAAGTCGCCTGCAAGATAAAAACCTTGCCTAAAAAGCCGCTAAAAGGCGGTAAACCCGCCATCATCAAGGCAATGAAAAAGAAGGTCAATGACACTGCTTTGTGCTGTTTCATTTTCGGAGCGATGTTGAAATGATCTTTGAATGTACTGCGCTGTGAGGTAATCCAGCCACAAAGCAGATAAAAGGCAGCGCCAATAATGGTGCTATGCACCAGATAGTACAGTCCTGCAGCCCAGGCCAAAGTATTAAATAATGAAATGGCAATCAGCAGCGTGCCAATCGAAGATAAAATCATAAAGCCGACAAAACGGCGTAAACGCTCCGCGCCAATGGCACCAATCACGCCATAAATCGAGGTAACCAAACCGATCGGAAGTAACCAGTTTGCCAGAATATCCTGACTGAAATCATCATCAAAAATCGTGCCATTGACTCGAAGAATGGCATAGATCCCCACTTTGGTCATAATGGTGAAAATGGCAGCGACCGGAGTGGTGGCTACGGCATAGGTTTTCGGTAGCCAAAAACCGACTGGTAACATTGCAGCCTTGATGCCAAAGACCACAAATAACAACAAGCCGCCTGCAACGGCCAGGATATGCTGATCTGGTTCTAGCAGCGGGATTAAACGTGCAATATCGGTCATGTTTAAACTGCCGATACTGCCGTAGATCATGCCTAGACCAATCAGGAACAGTGCAGAGGCCAACAGGTTTATAGTGACGTAGTGAATACCGAGTTGAAAACGGGCCTTGCCTTGTCCGTGTAGCAGCAGGACATAAGAGGCCATCAACAGGATTTCAAAGAATACGAATAAATTAAATAAATCCCCGGTCAGGAATGCACCGCACAAGCCCATGAGCAAAAAATGGAACATGGCATGGAAATAACGCCCTTGAGTATCCCATGCATGACTGGCAAACCATAAGATGGGTGTAGCCAGAGCGTAGGTCAGCACCAGCATCAGTGCGGAAAGCTGATCCAGAACCAGCACAATACCGAACGGGGCAGCCCATTCACCGAGGTTATAGGTACTGATTTGTCCGCTGCTGGCGAAGATTAAATACACGATGGCAGTGCTTAAGCCCAGGATTGACGAGACATAACTAATGCCACGACGCCAAGGTTGTCGCCAGTCGTGTGCTAATGAACCTTTGCCGGGATTGCCCAAAAGAACCAGTAAGAAACCGGTAAATGCCGGAATTAAAATGCTAAATATTGGGGTGTGTTCAGTCCAGAACTGGATGAATGCATTCATTAAGGCTCATCCTCGCGCGGGTCAATCGGGGTGATTTCTTCTTTTGAGTCGACATGGTCGGTACCGCTTTCATAACGGCTGCGTAAAGCCAGCTGGACAATAAAGGCCGTAGTGGCAAAACCGATCACAATGGCTGTCAAGACTAGCGCTTGAGGTAAAGGATCGGTCACTTTGCTGGTTTCAGTCAGTATAGCCGGGGCATTGACCTGAATCCGTCCCATGGCAAACAGGAACAGATTGACCGCATAGCCAATCATGGCCAGTCCTAAAACCACGGGAAAAGTACGTGCACGCAAGATCAGATAAATTCCCGTGGCAACCAGTAAACCAATGGCAGAGGCAACTAAAAACTCTAGACTAATCATTTTATTCCCCCTTCAATACTGGACCAGACATGCTGGAGTGGCGTGAGTCACCCAGGACGGAAATCATCAACATGGTGGCACCCACGACGGTGACATAGACCCCGACATCAAATAATGCAGCGGATGCCAAATGGATATCACCTAACAGGGGTGGAGCGATATGCACATGGGCACTGGTCAGGAATGGACGTCCCCAGAACCAGGCAGCGAGTCCGGTCAGTCCTGCAATGCTTAGACCTGAACCAATCCAGATTTCATATAAGCGGCCGGATTTGGCTCTGAGCATCTGTTCAGCCTGGTCTTGTCCTAAGGCAATGTACTGGATCACCAGGGCCAAAGCGGTAATCAGACCGGCAATAAAACCACCACCGGGCAAGTTGTGGCCACGCAGGAAGATATACAGGCTCACCACCAGCGCCAGAGGCAATACCCAGGATGCAGTAATACGAAACATCAGCGGAGAGGGATTAAAGCGGTAGGTCAGGCCCTGGGTAATGGTGGTGCCGTGCGCACGCATGCCATCCATTAAACACAGTGCGCCAATTGCAGCAATACCCAGTACGGTAATCTCCCCAAAGGTATCGAAACCACGGAAGTCGACCAGAATTACGTTGACCACATTGGAACCGCCACCGAGTGGCAGTGACTGCTGCAGAAAGAACCATGAAATCGAGTTGTGGTCACGGGTCAGCATTAGCCATGTAATCCAGCCAATCCCCAGACCACCACCCATGGCAATCAGGGCATCGCGCCAGCGCCGTGACACACTGGACTCATAAGGAGTGAGTTGTGGTAGTAAGGACAGGCTCATCAGCAGCAATACCGTAGTGACTACATCTACCGTGATTTGAGTCAATGCCAGATCAGGTGCAGACAAGGTCACAAACACTAGGGTCACGACAAGTCCGACAGCACCGCTAATCAGCACGGCCTTAATCCGTTCATGGTGAAACCACAGCATCATCCAGCAGGCTGAGAACAAGAGCAGCCACAACACAATGGCAATTGCTGGCGCATGGATGAGTTCACGTGTACCAGTGGTCAGGCCTTGATTGATAAAGGGCATAGTCAGCAAAGCACCACTAAACAGTACAATCCACATCAGATAGCTTTGCAGTGAACCATTTTCAGTTTGCCGTTTGAACTTGCGTGAACTCAGTAACAGATGTTTTAAAAATAAATCAAACAGCACTCTACCCTGGAATTTGCCCAAGATAGGATCAAGATCAATTTCCCGAATGCGACCGCCTTTGGCCAAAGCAAAATAGAAAATGATCCCGCCCAGCAGTGCCACAATACTCATCACTAAAGGCAGGTTAAAACCATGCCAGATGGCTAAATGGCTACCGGCAAAGTCAGACACTTGAGTGCTGGCACGTGCAGTTGCATTGACAATATTTTCCACCAGCAGCGCAGGTACAAGGCCGACCAGAATACATAAAACCGCCAGCAGTATGGCGGGTATACGCATGCCCAGCGGCGGCTCATGTGCTTGCCGGTTCGGGACCCCTGCACCAATTGGACCATCAAAAAATACCCCATGCACTAAACGGACCGAATAAGCCACGGCAAAAATTCCGGCCAGGGTTGCCAGAATGGCAGAAACAATAAGCACAGGACCTGAAAGACTGGCCAATAGTTCAGTAAAGAACATTTCCTTCGACAGGAAGCCATTGGTCAGTGGCACACCGGCCATAGAGGCGGCGGTGATCATGGTCAGGGTGGCAGTAAAGGGCAGGAGTTGCCAGATCCCACTAAGTTTACGCAAATCACGGGTTCCGGTTTCATGGTCAATGATCCCGGCAATCATGAACAAAGCCGCTTTAAAGGTGGCATGGTTAATAATATGGAAAATGGCAGCAGCAATTGCCAGTGGTGAACCTAATCCCAGTAAGCACACAATCAAGCCTAAATGACTGATGGTGGAGTAAGCCAATAAGCCTTTTAAGTCTTCCTTGAAAATGGCAAAGAAGGCAGCCATACATAAGGTGAACAAGCCCACGAAAGTCACGATATTGTGATACAGCGCTGCACCGACAAAAATTGGCGTAAAACGTGCCAGCAGGAAAATTCCGGCTTTGACCATGGTGGCAGAGTGCAAATAGGCTGAAACTGGCGTCGGAGCTGCCATGGCATTCGGCAGCCAGAAGTGAAACGGAAACTGTGCACTTTTAGTAAAGGCACCCAGTAAAATCAGCAGCAAGCTTGGAACAAATAATGAGTGACTTTGAATTTGATCCTTCATCGTCAAAATCTGGTCAATCTGATAGGTTCCGGTGATTTGGCCGAGCAGAATGAAACCGCCCAGCATGGCCAGACCGCCCATGCCGGTAATGGTCAGAGCCATACGTGAACCGCGCTGTGCCGCTTCGTAATTGCTCCAGTAACCGACCAGCAGAAAGGAGGAAATACTGGTCAGTTCCCAAAAAATAAGCAGTAAAATTAAATTGTTAGAAAGTGATATCCCGAGCATGGAGGCCATGAACAGCATCAGCAGAAGATAGAGTTTGCTCAGAGAATTTCTAGGATTTAAATAATAATAGGCATAAATATAAATGAGCGTTCCGATCCCGCTAATCAGCAAGCAAAACAACAGGCCTAAGGCATCCAGACGAAAGCTTAAGTCAATGCCTAACTGGGGTAACCAGGCCCAGGTTTGTGTGATGGTTACGCCATTAAACACATCTTTGGCTTCCAGCAGTAACAGGGTCAGACTACTCAGGCTGACCCCTAAGGCGGCTAAAGCCGTTAGCCCGCGTGAAAATTTCAGCCACGAGACAAGGGTTGTGCCTAGTACTAACGGTAGCAAAATAATAATCGGTAGCACACTCATATCCAAAGTCGTGAGTTAGGCTATAAACACCTAAGCGTGAATCTTATCTTCCAACGATTACAGGAATGCAAAGAACAATCCAAACTTCTCAATCTTGAAAGCCGGTTTGAGTTAAAAAATGAAAAACAAGCTGTGTTGCGCAACCTGTAAAAAAGTCATAGTAGAATCGGATTTTACTATTAAACTTTAAATATACATGATCTTATTGCATGAGTAAAACAACATCAATTATTTTTGCGCGCACACTTGGGTTTGTTAACATTTCATAAATACTTGCCTGACTTATTATACGCCCCTGCATGCTTGAGGGGCGTAGCGTGTTTAGCCAGATACAATGCTAAACAGGATTTTTTAAAGAGATACTGAGTATTTTCGAATACCATTCAAATTGTTGTGTCATGAGATAGGATGAGAGGAAGAGGTGTCATCCTGCTGTTGCATTAAGTGCAATAATTCTGTTTGTTGTTCGGGTGTTAAATATTGCTGGATCTGCTCTAACAGGCTTTGTGGGGTCATGCTTTCTGGTACAGGCTCGGTTAAGGCATCGGTTTCAATCACTTCCTCATTAAACACCAGATTTTCATAAATTGAATCAAATTCTTCCTTGAGCGGTTGCAATTGCATATCAAACAGCTGCTTATGTTCCAGTTTTAAACATTGATATTCCACTGCATGTTCTAGTAATTCCATGCGGTTGCCGGTGGCAATAATCTGCAGACGCGGAAACGCCTGATGCAGGCGTTGTAAAATTACTTGCGAGGTATTTTGATCCAGCTGGTGGTCAATGGCATCAATTAGCAAAATACCGTCGCCTTCCAGACAGGGATATAAACTTTTGGGATTTAGCAGGCACAAACGCCGTACAATATCTCCCACCAGGGCGATCCAGTTTTTAACACTGTTGGAAAGTTGCTGATAGAGCATGGTTTTTCCCGCATAACTCACCAGCAGTTGCAATTTAGGCTGATACTGCACATAAATATCTTCAAAATTGGGAAGAACGGTGCTCAAAACCTGTTTTAAAGCGTCCAGACTCGGCGCGTTCATTTGCTTTTGGGCATTGACCAATTGTTGTAAAAAATCTTTGTCTTTATTTTTCTGGATGGACGAATTGGTAATGAGCTGCTGAAACAGCTGCGCAATCTGGGCATTTTCAATATCGCTGATTTCACGAAACCATTCAAAGAAACGGCTAAAGGTGGTATAGGGAATGCTGGAAATTTCATAGGCATGTGAAGTCTGAAACACCACCGGATTATTTTTGCTCTGAATATTCATTTCATGGACAAAACGTTCTGCCGGGTAATAGGCAATCAAGGGCAAGCCTTGCTGCTGATCGTGCTTCAGCGCGTTATGATAGAGTTCCACCAGATTGTCCAATTGCTGGGTTTCGGCTTTGCTGGTGCCAATGCCATGACTATTTAAAGTTTTATAAATCTGCCAGTCACACGTCGTCAGGGTCTTGTCTGCAGCTTCGCTAGAGGCATTTAAAGTCCCAATATCGGGAGGAATCTGAACCCGAATATCAATTTTGGATTGCAGGCGGGTAAACATGATGTCCTGATCCTGCATGACCACACCGGCAGCACGCGAGTCTTTATAACGGGCTGCAAACCAGGTGAGTGCCTGATAGGTGAATTTTAAAATGCCAGTTTTACCGGAGCTTTGATCGCCCAGAATCAGGGTGATGGGCTTGTCATTAAAGTTCAGCTTGAGATCGGCAAAATGAAGCGCGTGTTTGAGTTGAATGGAGTCAATTTTCATAAAACACCTGCCTTGCAGCTAAAGCGAAACTTATTCTCCCACAGCTTTACGCAGCGAGACCGGCATTTGCTTTTTCAGCTGTTGTACCAGATCGTAAATGTGGTGAATATTTAAACTTACTTTAGCACGTGTACAAGCCACGTAAAGCAATCTTAACTCTTCGTCACTAATTTTATGGTCTTTTTCATTGACCTTAAACTGATAGTCATCTTCGATATGCACACGGTCCCATTCCAGGCCTTTGGCCTTGTGGGTGGTCGAGATAATGTAGTCGGCCTGTTCAATCGGGGTAATTTTGGCTAAGGCTCTTTTGAGTGGGTCGGTGCCGTGATCATCCACCAGTTTGACCAGCGGTTTAATGTCACTGCCATCATTGGTTTCACAGTATTCATGCACATCATGCCAGGAATTAAACCAAGCCAGTTCGGGTACATCGGTGACACGGCGGCCCTGTTTCAGCATACTGGCTGCATCGACAAAACGGTTTAGTCTGACATGATCGGCCTGCAAGCTGACTTTGTCGCCATGCACCAGTCCGGAAAGCAGCAATTCCATGGCGCGGGCATTGGTGCGGCACAAAATCGCATCACGCTGTTTGGTATGCGGTTTATTCACCACTTTAGAATTCAGTAACGGATTGCCGAGCAAGGGCACGGTTTCGTTTAATGCACCTAAAATAGCGTTGGCATTTAAGGCAATCTCTTCACCAAAACGGAACGAGGTGGTCAGGCGTGATTCAGGTAGCGGCAGCTGTTGCATGGCATTGACCGCACCACGCCAGGCATAAATCTGTTGATGGGCATCGCCGACATAAATCACCTGGGTATTTCTTTGACGTAGCAAAATTCCGAGCATCAGCGGGTCAGCATCTTGTGCTTCATCAAACAGCACATAGTCTGCAGGAATATTCGGTTCAGACAAGGCCCAAAGTTTCAGGTAAATATCATGCCCTATACCGGCTTGATGATTGGGATCAATCGACTCCAGCCAGCGCCGTTCAATGGCCGGATAAAGATGCTTCTGCAATTCTTCAATATCGTCCGGATGTAACCAGCTCGGTGCCTGCAGATGTCGCGGTGCCGGATACTGCGAACTGGTCGAGCAGAAATAGCTGACCGCATTGGCCACCAGACTGGCGAGACGCGACGGCATCATCACATATTTTTCATAACGGCCGCCCATCATCCGGCGCAGGGTAATCGGTTGTAGCCGGTATTCCTTGGCAATAAAGCTCGGACTTAAACGCGGCAAGCGCAGTTTGTCGGTGATACCACGCGGCACACTGCGAAAAGCCAGCGAGTGAAAGGTTCGACAGTCGACATTGCGATGAAATTTACTTTGTGCTTCTGCTGCAATGGCTTTGTTAAATGCCAGATACATGCCACGCCGTTCTGGCATGGCATCACTGATCATTTGCAGGGTGGTGGTTTTACCTGTGCCAGCATAGGCAATCACCTTGAAGGAATTGCCCAGACGCGCATTATCTATAGCAAGCGCTTGCTCGTAGGTGGGATTGGGCTTTTTAGATACTGACACGGTAAAGACTGAATTAATGCTGACGATTGGC
The DNA here is from genome assembly GCF_002135245.1 of Acinetobacter sp. ANC 4218. Lineage (NCBI taxonomy): Bacteria > Pseudomonadati > Pseudomonadota > Gammaproteobacteria > Moraxellales > Moraxellaceae > Acinetobacter > Acinetobacter sp. ANC 4218. The sequence goes on from NZ_NEGD01000002.1 coordinate 98,157, forward strand.
TTTTTCCACCAAGCCAGACAGGCCTTGGCGACGCGCCAGCTCGTTTAATACCAGTTGTGGATCGAGGTCGAAATAACCCAGCATCACAATGGTATGGAACCATAAATCGGCAACTTCGTAAATCAGGTCGTTTTTATTGTCGGTATTGGCTTCAGATTTAAAATCTTTGGCTGCGATGATGGTTTCAACGCTTTCTTCACCGACTTTTTCCAGAATTTTGTTCAAGCCTTTGTGATACAGTTTGGCGACATAAGATGAATCCGGATCGGCTTTTTTGCGCTCTGCCATCATCTGGCCCAAATAATCCAGAACTTCGACCTGTTCAGACTGGGCAGTCGAGGCATTCATGGCTAGGGTATGTGGATTGGTTGATTTTTCAGCATAAATCTGGCTTGGATCTTTCAACTGTGCATCGACAATTTCCCAGCCATTTGCGGTCAATTTGCGATAAAAACACGATTCACGACCAGTGTGGCAGGCAATACCACCGTGCTGTTCAATCTGCAAAATAATCACGTCGGCATCACAGTCCAGACGGATTTCATGCACAGTCTGGAAATGACCGGATTCTTCACCCTTGTGCCATAACTTGTTGCGTGAACGGGAGAAATACACGGCCTGATTTTTCTCGGCAGTGAGCGCCAAAGCCTCCCGGTTCATCCAGGCCACCATCAGGACACGTCCGCTTTGATGATGCTGGGCAATGGCAGGGATCAGACCTTGTTCGTTAAATTTTACTTCATCGAGCCATTGCGCGTTGTTCATGAGAATTTCACCAAAAATATGTTCAAAATGGAAAACAGCGAATCAAAATCGCAGCTGTATAGTGTACGTGATTAGCGACTGTTTGAGAAAAAAATATACGTATGAACCTTTTGATTTCTGATTCAAGAGGTTCAGGTGCTTTATTCACCCAAGATTTTATAATATTCCAAGCATAGGAAAATAAACCGGTTCACTTAATCAAGCGCCTATAGTTTTTCCTCTACTTGATTTTATAAATCCTGCATCAGCTGCGGAAAATTCTGTTTTTCCACCATTTCCAAAAACTCATCCCCCATGCGCTGGCTTTCTGCTACAGACTGATTCCACATTTGAATCCGCTGTTTTTGGTCCAGCCCTTTTAGAGTGAAATCTTTACGATCCGGCAAGCGACCGAGCGGTAAGGACTGTAAATATTCGATTGAGGGGGAAAGTAGTAAAGTCCGTGCCTGATTTTCCGGATTGGCCTTGCGCTTTTTCAACATCTTGTCAAACCAGCCCGGAGTAATGCTGTCGCTAAAATGCGGATACAGCACAATGCCCTGGCTCTGAAACGGCAGATCAAGGTGATAATCAATTAAACCGCCATCACGGTAACTGCCTTTCGGGGCATCGGGAATATCTCGGATTGCCGCCATCACTCCGGGAATAGAAGCTGAAGCCATCAGCCAGGAGGTGACATTGCTGAGATTTAAAGGCTGATAATGCGTGGTAAAATCATCCTTGACTTTAAATTGTGTCCCCATTTCCGGTTGGCTGATTACCCTTTGCATAAACAGACGGTTGTGTTTACGTGCCACGGCATTACTGCCAATAATGCCGGCAACCGATGCCAGTAAAGGCAGGGATCTGTCACTCTGGAAAATGTGCTGGGCTTTGACCGAGATGACGGTCAGATGATAGTCCGGATGCTCAACCAGCTGCTGTTCTTTGCCTTGCATCAGATCGAGCAGCATGTTACGGCAAATTTGCCCTACTTCCTGCCGTGACATTTTTTTATGGAAATACAGGTTGGTATAAAGCTCCGCAAGGCGTTCGGTGCCTTCTTTTGCACCCCATGCAGCAATACTGGCAAAACGCCAGCTACCGATGGATGAACCAATCAGGGTTCTGCGCTGTGGCGCTTGTGCCAGAAAATCGCCAAAAATGGCTTGATCGAGGCCTTGAATGCCAAGGCCTTTGGGGCCACCTGCTGCACCGGGAACAATATCGACAAAATTCGCCTGCAAACCTTCTTTTTCAATGAGTTGGCGTGCCAACCGGCCAGCACGGACATTTAGAGAAGAAGGGCGTTTTTGCAAGATTTGCATCATGATCTATCATTCAATCTACAGGTGTACTGTTATTCTAATCTGTCTGGGGTACGCAACAATGGCGAGATCATTCAGTGAATGACTGATGAGTCAGTAAAAATAAAAATCCGCATCTTACGTAAAGCTGCGGATCGATAAACGGTTTTTTAAAAGGATTTTAAGCCTAGAACATACGGATATTGAGCCCTAAAGAAGCCAGTCCATAACGTTTATCTAGGCGTGATGCCGTGACCCCGTTATAGAGAAAGGGAATATTGCCAACAAAGTTGTTCTGATAGATTTCACCCTGCAAGAAAGCAGTGATCTGTGGAGTGAAATCGTAGCTGAATTTTACGCCAAGTGTATGGTTGTCTTTAATCGCGGTATTACCAAAATTACTCACGCGATCATCAATATCGTTACGCCATAAACGCTGATATTGATAGGCAATTTGGCTTTCAAACTGTTTATAGCGCCAGTTCCATGAGCCGCCTAGGCCTGCATAATAACTATCGTAATTCAGGTCTTTCTCGATATCAAAACCAAACTCGTTGGCATTACCTTGAATGTTCAACTCATTGATAGTAATACCATCTTTTGAGCAAGGCTGAGCCAACTGTGCATTATATTGATTACTGTCATTGACTGAGATGTCCATTAAGCAGCCTGCCAGCTTAGCCTGAAGGTCAACATTGCTGACTTTTACTTTGCTATAACCTACACTGGCAAAAGCATTGAGCTGGTTCATCGGATCAAGTTTACGCGAGAAGATGGCATCGAGCTGTAGCTGAAGGTCTTCTGGGCTGTGTACCTGAACCTGATTAAAGGTTTGCTGATTCACCAAGGTTGGACTGGATTTAGATAGGGTATCTGCAGTATTACCCCAGAGGCTGGCACGGAAACTTAATGCATCGCGCTTTTTCAGCTGTAGTTCCGGCGTGTAACGTAAGGCGAGCAAGGCACTGTCAATTTTGTTGCTATCCTGACGGTATTCAATTTCACGTTGCCAGTAGCTTGCTTCAATGGACCACTGGGGATTTAGTTCATACTGACCAGACAAATGAAAACCTTGGTAATCTCCAGCTGAGCTATCACTGACCCCTTCGCTTTCACGCATATTAAATATATCAATGCTGTCATTGACTGCGTCCACGGCAAGATCTATTTGCAGTGTAGAAGCAGGAGCATTAAAGTTTTTTGCATTTAGATACGGATCATTCGGAGCAGCGTAAGCAATAGCAGTACCACCTAAAAATAATCCCAGAATGGCAGATATTTTCTTCATATTTTTTCCAGATGATAAAAAAGAGCTGCTTTGCAGCAGCTCTTTAGTTTCAATTATTGCGTTACTTTAAATTTAGCCGATACACCTGATCCATCAATTGTACCTAAAGTATATTTAGATGCGAGGACTGGAGAACCATCAGCTTTAGTAATAGCGAAAACAGGTGTTGCTTTAAGGACTGCAGTCATGGTAACTGTGTCACCTTTTAAGCTAAAATTGTTGAGCTGAGTTGCTAAAGATGCTGACAATGAACCTAAAGTCGCTGTATTTAGCGCAATTTTACCGTTACTCAGTACATCTTTATCAGCGTTTATGGTGAAAGTAGTTTTTAAGCTATTGATTGTTGAATCAACCTTAATCTCTGTACCTGCTGGAATGGTAGCTGCAGTTAATGTACCTGCATTAAAGTTAAGATTTAACTTATTTGCAGAGATCGTTAATGTTTTAGTACCAGTATTAATGTTTAATGCAGCAGTAGCAACAATTGGGCTAGCCGTTGTTGCATATGTACCTTTAGGAGTGATACCCACCAAAAGGTTATTTAAACTTGCTACTTGAATCGGGTTAGTGAGAGAAGCATTTAGTGCTGTAATCGTTTGGTTTACACCCTGTACATTAAAGCCATTCAATTCTAAATAGTCTGCATAGAAATCATTTGCATTTTGAACAGATGTAGTTGTTTCAGCTGGAAGAGTCACTGTTGGAACGTTAGTTTGAATCTGCGTAATTGCATTCGCAATGGCAGTATTAGATGTTGGAGCAGTAGGATCGGCAACAGCTGTACTGATTGCTTTAAGTGAATCTTCAACTTGAGCAGGTGCTTGAGTTAGGACAGGTGCCAAAGCAGTGACAATTTTTTCCACAGCAATAGACTCTTTGGCTTCAACAACTACGGTTTCAGTCGCTGCCTTAATACTCTCAGTACCTTGACTGAATGTCGCAGCAGGTACATTTTGAATCGCAGTTTCTACAGATTGAACATTGCTTGAAATGACTTCTGCACTTAAAGCTGCGAGGTTGGTTTGTACATTTGCCAAGTTTGCCGCAGTTTCGGCTGGTAAATCTTCTTTTACTGCTTCTACAGTTGCCGAAATTGCAGCTGTAATTGTAGCTGTGCTTGTTAAGTTATTATCTGAGGTAGGAGCAGATAATGCAGTTTGTAATGCAGAAAATGCTACAGTATTTAAGTCCGCTTGAGTGGTGCTACCGCCTAGAGACGCGACAACGGTTTGAATCTGTTCAACCATTTGTTGTACTGCAACCGTCTTTGCATAGACAGCCTGATCTTTCATTGGATCTACTGAAAGTAAATCTTTACCTGCTAAGCCCAAAGCCGTTGCAATTTTTGTGGTTGCTTCTTCAGGTGTAGCACCCGCTGTGATACTGGCTTGAATGAGTGTAGTAATTGGCGAAACTACAATGGTGTTTTGCTCATTTGATGTACGTTTTGGCGCTTTAATTTCTCCAGTAAACGGTAAATCAGTCGCTGTGTCGATACCACCAGTGATGGTTACAGGACTTGATGTACAGCCTTGAGGGAAGGTGAATGTACCGTCACTTTTTGTTGTTGTGGTAGCATTATTACATTCAGTGAAAGTTACTGTAGCACCTGCTAGTGGCCCATCTACAGCCAGACCGCTAATAGTGGGTGCAGCAGGCGTAGACGAACTACTTCCCCCACCACCACAAGCCGCCAATAATGAAGTTGCAATTGCTAATGTTGTTAGTTTAAAAGTTCGATTGAACATAGTATTCCCTAAAGCCTAAGTTTTAGTTATGAGTGATGCTTAACTTTATAACAAAAAAATGGTTAAAAAATAAGTGAAAAAAACACCTAAATTGAACTAAATGCAACAAATCATTATAAATAATAATTGAATAATCACTTTAGATATTATGAAAAAAATCAGCCCATTATAAACGGGCTGATATTATTTTTGAATAGAGAATCTTATTTCGCAATTCGCCAGACAGCCAGCAAGCTCACAAGTATGATCAGAATAATAGATACATACCATGGTGCAATAATCGCAATGGATAGCAAAATGGCCATAATGCTGCCAAAAATCCAGCTGCGTTTTTGCTGATGTTCCATTTGCAGACGCATGCTTTGCAGTTCATGCAATTGTTTGGAATGCCAGGCGGACTGGTTTTTTAAACCATTCAGGCTGTCAATCATCAGACTTGGTAAATCCTGTGCACCCAGCAGAAGGTCTGGAATTTGCTGACCAATTTCCTTCATGTTTTTCACTGGATTCATATTGACTTTAATCCAGTCAGTTAGAATCGGTTTCGCCAGTTTCCAGATATCAAGGTCCGGGTAGAGGTCGGTGCCCAAACCTTCTACATGAACCAGTGTTTTCAGCAATAACATCAGCTGCGGAGGAATTTCCAGATGGAAACGGCGGGCGATATCCATCACTTGAATCAGGATGCCGGCAAAGTCCAACTCGCTCATCGGTTTTGATACCATTGGACCTACGGTGCGACGCATTTCACGGGCCAGAGCATCCTGGTCGGTACCCGGTGGAATCCAGCCAGCTTGGTGCACAATCTGAATCAGCTGCATAAAGTTACTGTTCATGACCGCAAGTAACATGCGTGCTACGGTCATCTGGTCATGCTTGGAGAGCTCACCCATAATCGCACAGTCCAGTGCAATAAAGCGTGGATTAGCTGGATTAATGGTTTCGACAAACACGTTACCAGGATGCATGTCGGCATGGAAGAAGTTGTCACGGAACACTTGGGTAAAGAAAATGGTCAGGCCTTTTTCTGCCAGGTCCGCACGATTCATACCCATCTGGTCAAAAGTCGCGGTATCAGAAATCGGAACCCCGGTGATGCGTTCAGCAACCATGACATCTTTGCTGTCCATATACACTTCAGGCACATACATCATGCTAGAGCCGGTGAAGTAATGGCGCATGCGACGGGTATTGTCGGCTTCTAGGGTCAAATCCAGCTCATTTAAAATGATCTGACGATAGTCCTGAATAATTTCCGATAAATGCAGGGCACGTGCTGCTTCCAGACGTTTTTCCAGCGCTGCTCCCAGCCAGTCCAAAATTTCAAAATCTTGCAGAATTTGAGTGCGGATATTGGGGCGTGTAACTTTCACCACCACTTCGCGACCATCATGTAACGCTGCAGTATGTACTTGTGCAATCGAGGCAGCGGCCAAGGGTTGCGCATCGAAGCGGGCAAACAGCGTGTTGACATCGGCTTTGAGCGATTCTTGAATGCGGGTTTTGGCAACGCTATTGTCAAATGGTTTGACTCGGTCTTGCAGTAATACCAGCTGTTGTAACACTTCAGGTGGCATCAGGTCGCGACGAGTAGAAAGTAGCTGTCCCAATTTAATCGCCAGCGGTCCCATTTCCTCTAAAGCCTGTTTCAGCTTGAGGGGATTTTTACGTTCACGGCTTGACCATGCCGCAGGGTGCATGCGAATGAAACTTAAAGCATGGCGGGCTTTTTCCGGTAATTCTTCCGCAGGAAACAACGTGTCGAGTCTATAGTGCGCGGCAATGCGCCAAAGTTCGAGTAAACGTGAAACGTGCGGAATCATAAATGTAATTACCTAGTCTTGAGATGAAGCGGGTGTATCTGAATCAGCATCAATCTGTGCCTGAAGCTGTTGAATCTTGGCTTCAGCACGGTCTAAATTTTGATTGAAAATTCGGGTATCTTGTTGCAGATCGTCCATTTGCCAACGTGCAGCAAATAAACCTGTATCTTCTTTTAACGCATCTTCAGCAAAGAATAAATAACTTTCTAAGGAACGTTTTAAATGTTTTGGTGCCAGCTGGATTTTACCCAGTTCATGTGCAAGGGCAGGACCAATCCAGGGACTTAAATGGGCAGCAAGATCAGGTTCAGCTTGTTGCATGATGCGCTGAATATCCTGTAGCAGGTGATAGTCACCCTGTAGCGGAATATTGCCCACATTATCTGCCAGCAGCAGTTTGATCAGCTCAACCACATTTTTAACCTGTAAGGTTGCGGTGGCTGGCATAATAGATGTTTGTTGCGGGTCAAACGGGCGTTGCTCAAAAATGGACGGACGTTCTGCCTGACCGGTGACGGTCGGTTTTAGGCGCACTTTATTTTCGTCAAAAAACACATCAACAGAGAGTTGCGGTGAGTCAATCACCACCCGCAGCATCTTGCCTTGCAACTGATTCAGCTGGATGCGGGTAATGGCATCCAGATCAATCACATGATGAATTAACCGTTCAACTGCACCCAGTGCCAGAATCGACCACATAGTATAAAACCTTAAAGTTTAAAGCCGCGGTGAACCGCCACAATACCACCCGTCAGGTTGTGGTAATCACAGTTCTGGAAGCCGGCATTTTCCATCATCCCTTTTAATGTGCGTTGGTCTGGGTGCATACGGATGGATTCGGCTAAATATTTATAACTTTCAGAATCGTTGGCAATAATTTTACCCATAATCGGTAAAGCCGTGAATGAATACAGGTCATACAGTTTAGAGAATGGCTCAAACACCGGTTTAGAGAATTCAAGTACCAGCAAACGGCCACCTGGCTTAAGCACGCGGTACATGGCAGCCAGCGCAGCATCTTTATCGGTCACGTTACGTAAACCGAAGCTGATGGTCAACAAGTCAAAACTGTTGTCTGCAAAGGGTTCCAGTGTTTCAGCATTGGCCAAAACGAAGTCTACATTGGTACAGCCAGCATCAGTCAGGCGGTCACGACCGACGTTCAGCATAGACTCGTTAATGTCAGACAATACCACATGACCGGTAGGACCGACTTCACGGCTAAAGACTTTGGCCAGGTCCCCTGTACCGCCGGCAATATCCAGCACATGCTGACCACGGCGTACGCCTGACATATTAATGGCAAAACGTTTCCATAAGCGGTGAATACCGAATGACATCAGGTCATTCATGATGTCGTATTTGCTGGCGACTGAATGGAAAACTTCCGCCACTTTCTGGGCTTTATCTTCACTGCTGACGGTCTGGTAACCGAAGTGGGTAGTCGGACCGACATTACCAGTGTTGGCGCCACGAGGCAGATTGTATTTGGGTACTGAACCGGTCACTGGCGTATCGGTTAACTGTTGTTGTAAAGATTGTTGCTGACCTTGGGCAGTGCCTTGCGGAAGAGGCTCAGTTAAGAAAGGACTCACTTTGTCTGTATTTTGTGCCGACTCAGGGGTAGAGGGAGGCGTTTGCTTTTCGTTAGACATTAGAGTCACTCCTAACATAAAAATAGGGTTAATGTTGCAGTGCTTGCATGATGACAGATTCTAGGACGTTGTACAGCAATCCGCATGCAATTGTTATGAATAATATACATAAAATCTGCTCTGTGTTTTTATTCACTGCGCAATTTGTTATTTCCATCACAACATAATTTACTGAAACGGGTGAGGATCGCCTGCGTGAACCTTATGGATAATCTGACGTTCAACTGCGGTAAAATCCTTCACGAATTTCTCAGCTGACTTTAACGGTTTCATGGCCAAAAAGCCATCCTGCATAAATTCATACATGATGTTGAAATTATATTTGCTGGCTGCTCCCTTACACATTTTAAATGCAGCCTGAACCATAAACGAGCGCATGTATTTATCCAGGCTAAAACCCAGCTGGTCGAGTAAATCCAGCTGTTTTAAACGAGACTGCCCCTGATCGAGTTTAAGATAAGTCAAACGCATCATCTCATCATTTAAAGCTTCGTGCGGATGATAATCTTCAAGTAGCTGCATGGCCACTTGTTCATCCAGCTGTACCGCCAAAATGGCTAAAGATACCCCTGATGTGCCTGTTTTCACCGCATTTTCAGGAATCAGCTTTTCAGCCTTGTGTGCATATTTCATCAAGCGGGCAATCTGTTCAGCCAGTGCGTCAAAATCTGGACCGCCATAGAGACGGTTCAGAAAATACTCTGACATCAATACATTCTGCTTTTCAGCAAACTGTTTACTATGGGTGGCCTGCATGCGCTGTTTTTGCCAGGCCTGTACATCTTGCAGGCGCCGAAAAATGTCAGGATTTTGATGATAATTCAATTGATAATACAATTCTAAAAGATCATCCAATGCAGCCAGTTTAGACATGCTGTGTCTCTATTATTTTTTAGATGGCTAAATATTAGAGCGAGACGGGCAAAGTCGCTATGACAAACAGCAAGAAAAATGGTTTAAATTAAGTCAGTTTGCCGGGAATCGCAGCAATTCTGAGCAACATAAACACTATGTGGTCAAATTTAGTCTAGGATTATGCTTGAATAGACTGAAATTTAGAAAAAAGGATAGGGGAAAAGATGACACTGAAAAAAACAAAAAATCTGCTGCTGGATGAAGATGAACTTTCCCTGAATTTGATTGAAGCACAATATCAGTTAAGAAATACCCGTGGTCAGAGTAATGCCAAAAGCGTACTGGTGCTGGTCAATGGCATTGAACTGGCTGGAAAGGGCGAGGCGGTGAAGCAGCTGCGTGAATGGGTCGATCCGCGTTATTTACTGGTTAAGGCTGATGCCGCCAACATGTTCAATAACACACAGACCTACTGGCAGCCGTATGCAAGCTTTATTCCTGCCGAAGGCCAGCTCATGGTGTTGTTTGGCAACTGGTATAGTGATTTGCTGGCCACCGCCCTGCATGTATCCAAGCCTCTGGATGAATCGCAGTTTGATACCTATATTGCCAATATGCAGGCTTTTGAGCAGGACTTAAAAAATAATCATGTCGATGTGGTGAAGGTCTGGTTTGATCTGTCTTGGAAATCTTTGCAAAAGCGAATGGATAATCTGGATCCCCATGAAGTGCGCTGGCATAAATTACATGGTCTGGACTGGCGTAATAAAAAGCAGTACGACAGTTTGCAAAAGCTCAGCCAGCGTTTTACCAAGGATTGGAACATCATTGATTGCGAGGATGAAAAATTACGTAATCAACAATTTGCACAGATCATTTTGGCGGCTATGAAAAACTGTCCGGAGCATTTGAGCGAAGTAGAAACCGAATGGGAACAGGCGCCTGTTCCAGAGTTGTTGCTGCATCCAGAAAATCAGTCCACGACCAAAGAAGACTATAAAAAAGAGCTGAAAGAACTATCTGTAAAAGTGGCCGAGGCGCTACGTTTTGATGACCGTAAAGCCATTATTGTATTTGAAGGTATGGATGCGGCAGGCAAGGGCGGTACCATCAAACGGCTGGTGAAAAATCTTGATCCGCGGGAATATGACATTCATAGTATTTCGGCTCCTGAACGATATGAGATGCGTCATCCGTATTTGTGGCGTTTCTGGACCAAGTTGCAGACTGATGAAGACATCCGGATTTTTGACCGTTCCTGGTATGGACGGGTGCTGGTGGAACGCGTGGAGGGACTGGTCAGTGAGCATGCGTGGCAGCGGGCGTATGATGAAATTAACCGCTTTGAAAGGGATCTGGCCAATAGTCAAACTGTAGTGATCAAATTCTGGCTGGCGATTAGCAAGGATGAGCAGGCCGCCCGTTTTAAAGCCCGTGAAGAGACGCCAAACAAACGCTTTAAAATCACTCCAGAGGATTGGCGCAATCGGGAAAAATGGGATGCTTATTTGGATGCAGCTGCGGATATGTTCGAACATACCAGCACCACTTATGCACCGTGGCATATTATTGCCAACGATGACAAAAATACCGCACGTTTAGAAATATTAAGAACCATTTTAAAGCAGCTGAGAACCAATTAGGTTCTCAGCTGCAAGCGGAATTTTTTATTAATAGAGCGAGGGATGATTAACTCGCCGCTTGGGCTTGCTGTTTTTGTTGAATCCCTTTGGCAATTTTGTAACAGTCTTCTACGTGAGCTTCGGCGACTTTCTTCATCACAATGTAGCCTAAACTTGCAGCAACAAGTTGACCACCTAGCGGAATAAATTTAGTCACCTGTTTGGTGATGACCTTTGCTACCACATTGTTGAGGGATTTTTTCACTGCGGTACGTGCCACCACCAGGCCGGAAAATTCTACCCCCCGTTTACGCAGTTCATGCCAGTGTACTTTTTTGGTTTCAGGGTCATAGACACTGATTTGTTCCGGAGCCAAACCAAAACGTGCATTCACTTCCGGAATGAGTTGTGACAAAATTCCGACATCGATGACCACATCCAGAAATGGAACCGGAATGACGGCTGCACCTGCAGAACAGTAAGCACGTTTTTTGACAAGTTCCAGGCATTCTGCCCGAATGCTTTCCAAGTCTAACTGAGGATCGATTGCGTCTGGAATTTTATCTATTTTCATCATGTAAATACCTTAAATTTTGTGTTATTTGTTCTATTCAACCATCATTAAGGTGTGAATTTCAAAGCCTTTTTAAAGCTAATGTGCAGTTAAAACTGACATAGACAGACGCCGTTGTATAGTAAATAATCTTTATGCTTTTGTAGGCGTTTCATTTTTTAAAAAATATTGGGGTAATGCAGTCATGGCCATTCATGTGATTCAAAGTCAGCGTATAGACGTGCTGGTGCACGCCATGCTGACGACCGTGAATAAGCCTGCCACAACACCTTTTCAGCTGCTGCAAACTCAACACTTTATTGTGCCGTCGCATGCGGTTGAAGCCTGGCTGACCCAAAAGCTGGCAGAGCAAAAAGGCATCAGTGCCAATACCCAGTTTCATCACCGGATTCGTGGTTTCCAATGGTCAGCCTATCAATGGGTGCTGGTCGATCAAAAAGAGCAGGTGCGTAAAGCCAATATTCCACGAATTATTATCAAGTGGCGCGTGTTTCAGGCATTAAAAGCCTTTATTCAGGGCGAAAAAAATTCTTTACAGCTTGATCATCCTTTATATTCCATCGTACAGCGGATTTATGACAGCGCCGACCGTTTGGAACAGGGCATTGAAAAGCAGCTGAAAAAGCAGGGCATGCTGTATTGGGTGGCAGAGCAGGTATCACGCCTGTTTAGCCATTACATGGAATATCGCGGCCATTGCCAGAAAAATTGCCCTCCCAATATGTGCAGCTGTCCAACTAACTGGCTGCAGGCTTGGGGACAAAATAAAGAACTTCCGATTGAGGACATGTTCTTTAAAACCAATAGCGACATTTCTGAATTTACCCTGAATCAGGCGCGTGAACTGGAAGCCTGGCAGCGTTGGCTGTGGCAGGAAGTGTTTCATCAGGACTTTGAACAGATGCAGAGTATTGATGCTATGTTCTGGGAAACGCTGGATCATCCTGAGACCCGCAAGGCAGCATTAAAAAAATTGCCACAACAACTGGTAATTTTTACCCTGCTGGATTTGCCTCCCATGCAGCTGGAGTTTTTACGCCGTCTGGGGCAGTACCTTGATATTTATATTCTGCATTACAACCCTTCACAGGAATATTGGGCCGACAGTGTCGATCCGAACTGGAAAGCACGTTACGACCTCAGGGTCAAAGAACGCTTTATTGCGAAAAACCCCAAAGCCAGTGATGCCGACATTGAACAGTTTTTCCAGGAATTTACTTTAAATTTCAATGCAGAACAGCGCGAGTCGCGTCATCCTTTGTTGACCCGTTTTGGCAAGCAGGCGCGTGACCATTTCTCCCTGTTATCGAATTTATCTTCGGGGGAAGATGGGGTCTGGGCAGATGCCTTTATTGATGAATATAAAGCGAATTTACTCGGTAAAATCCAGTCTGATATTTTGTATCTGGTGGAGCCAGAGCAGCATCAATATGTACTGGATGAACAGGATGATTCGATACAAATTCATGTTTGCCATTCCAGTTTGCGCCAGCTGGAAGTGTTAAAAGAACAGCTGATTCACTGGCTGGCACAGGGCACCAAAGAAGCACCGCGTAGACCCAGTGATATTTTGGTGCTCAGCCCAAGCTTAAGCGAGCTTGAACCGCTGATCCGCAGCGTATTTGCACCGCCACCCAGCGAACGTGACCTGATTCAGCATAAAGCCGGCAGCAGTCATCAACTGTCCAAAGACAGTGTATATCTGCCCATTCAAATTGCCGGTGTGGCACAACTGGATGCGTTGAATGCTTGGCGAGCGGTACTGGGCCGGATTGAACTGATTCAGGGGCGTTTCAGTATTGAAGATTTTGCCGACTGGCTGAGTTTAAGCGCGACCCAGCAGCGTTACAGTCTGGACGTCAATGCCATTGAACGCATTACGGAATTGCTGATTGCTGCCGGTTTTAAACGCGGACTGGATGCCGAGCATTTAAAGCGTAGCCTGTGCGAAGGCGATGAAGACTATCGTTTTAGTTTTAAATTTGCGCTCGACCGTTTGGCCTTGGGGATTGCCATTCCTGAGCATCGCCTGTTTCAGGGCACGCTCAGTTTTGCCCAGGTCCTGCCCAGCGATTTTGAGCTGATTGGCAAGCTGATCCAGATTTATCAGGATTTTGACGCGCGCCGGGACTGGATGATTGCGCATGAGCAAGGACAAAATGTCCCTGTAGAGCAGTGGCTAAAACGCCTGATGCAGGATCTTGCCGAGTTTGAAGAAACTGGCGTCGAGTCATTATCGACCGTGTATAAAATCATTAAAAAACAGGAACGAATGCTGACACTGGCCAGTTTCTACGATGAGCACGATCATCATGCCTTGCGCAGTTTAAGCCTGCCTCTGCCTTATCTGTTGGCAGAAATTAATAACACCTTGGAAATGCAGCTGGACCATGCTGAACCGACCGGGCAGATTACTTTTAGCCAGATCGGGCAGATTCGTCCTGTGCCGTATAAGCTGATTGTGATGTTGGGACTGGACAGTGGTAAGTTTCCCAATCGTAGCCAGCATTTACCTTTTGATTTGATGGATTTGCTCAAACCGCAGCTCGGCGACCGTTCCCGTCTGGAAGATGATCAGGGGGCATTTTTAGATCACCTGCTATTGGCGCAGGACAACCTGTGGCTGTTTTATAATGGCTTCGACATTAACGATGGTGAAGTGCGTGATCCATCCACTGTGGTACAGGAACTGGTACAGCATCTGGCCTATATTGTGCAGAACAAAAGGCCCGATGCGGAAGCCGATGAAACGGTAATCATCGGCGGTGTAGAGGTGCCTGAACAACTACGCTCGCTGTATCATGTGCATCCCTTATTACCTTTTGATCCACTGGGCTTTGAATCGGCCCGACCGGTGCGTTATCAGGATCAGTGGTTTTGTATAGCGGGACAGATTCGGCATGCCACCGGACAGCGTTCATCTTGGGTGAATACGCCTTATCAGCATCTGCAGCAGGATGTCTTGGTGCTGGACAGTCATCAATGGATTCAGGATGTGACGTTTCCGGCACGTTTATATTTAAAAACCTTGGGGGTGGAAAACCTGCGCCCTGAAGATCTGCCTGCGGTACAGGAACCCTTGTTGCTGGATGGTTTGGGGCGTTATGCCGTGCGCCAGTTTCTGCAAAAACAGGAGGGGACTGCTCAACCTGAATTGTTGATGGATCAGCTGCCGATAGGCAAACTGCAACAAAGCAGCTGGCAAATGAGTCTGGTTGAACAGCAGCGTTTAAAAGACCGCTTGCTGAAATATGCCCCTGAAGTGACTCCGACCACACAGCAAGTGTGGAAGGTGAATGATCACATGTATATGAACATTCATTTGCCGAAAAATGGCGCAGAAAAATGGGTCAGTCTGGATGCTTCAAGCGCGCGTGCCAAGCGCCGTGCCAAAGTCTGGCTGGAATATCTGCTCTGGCTGGCTTATCTGAATCTGGGTGATGGTGGCGAAAAACTGGCGCGGATTGTGGTGTTTAGTGACCGGACCATCTTGTGTCATGGCGTGACATCCAATAAAGCCCGTGAATGGCTGGATCACTGGCTGGCGGCCTGGAAATATGGACAAAGCCAGCCGTTGGTGTTGCCTGCGGCCTTGCTGCTTAAAATTGCTGAGAAAGACAAACAGCATAACTGGCAAGCCAATGAGCAGAACCAGATGTGCATTGACGATATGGATGTGATCTATAAAGACTGGCATGAAGATGGCAAGTTCAGCGGCTTTTCTGTGGCGGATAATGAAGCCACCCAAATGCACCGCGACTGGCAGTTTATTTTACAGGAACAGGATGCAACTGCATTGCTGGAAGATGCCTGCGCACAATTTTCCTATCAGCTCTATCAACCGGTATTTATGCATCAACAGGCCATTGAAGAATAAAAAATAAGATGAATTCTCCCCAAATATTAACTCAAATGTCTTTTAACCCGATTGTCGACATGCAATTCCAGGGTTTGCACTGGATTGAGGCTTCGGCCGGTACCGGAAAGACCTTTACCCTGTCCAGTCTGATGGTGCGGATTTTTCTCGGGCCATATCTGCCTAATCAGGTGATTGCCACCACCTTTACCCGTGCCGCCGCTGCAGAACTGAAAAACCGTATTCGGGCACGTCTGGTGGAAACCTTGCGTTATTTTGAACGCTGTCAGACCCTGACCGAGACTGAAATTCAGGCCAAAATTGCCGCTGAAACAGATCCCTTATTTCAAAAGGTGCTGAGTGACTATGCTACGCGAGTGGATTTTGCCCGGGAACGTTTAAAACTGGTGATTGACCAGCTGGATGAAGTGTTTGTCGGTACATTGGATAGCTTTAGCCAAAAGCTGTTGCGCGAGTTTTCTTTTGAAAGCGGCAAAATTGAACGGGCCGATATTACCGATGATGCCAAAAGCTATACTTACCAGCTGATTCATGATGTGCTGCGTGAATGGATTCAGTTGCAGCCACAAAATGTGGTGGACTATTTGCTACTGAATCAAAAGCTGAAGTCACAGGAAGCTTATGTGCCAGTAGTGGAAAATAGCCTGAACTTTGCTTCGGCACAGTTTCAGGAAGTGCAGGCGCCCGAGCTGGATTTAAAGCAGTTTGAGCAGTTGGTGGATGAGTTTATCCAGCTGGATTTAAGCCTGATTGCCGGATTGAGTGAATATTATTCCGCAGATGGTCAGTATCATTCGGTCATTGGCAAAAAATGGCGCACTGATAGCATGATGCAGCGTACGCTGTGTGAGGATTTACCGGCTTTTATTCAGGCTTTGGCTGAACAGCGCAGCTATGCCTTATTTGCCCCGCATTTTGAAACGACCCTGAAAAATCTGACCGATCTGGCAACGAAAAAAGTCCTGAATAAATGTGCAGAAGAGGTATTGCATCAGTTTGAACAGCACTCAGTGATGCAAGCGCTAAAAAGTTTTTGCGAAGCTTTGTCCAAGCTCAATCTGGATCTGGATTTGCTGGATGCCTATCTGAAGTTTTATTTAAGTAAAGAAGTCAAAAAACGCTTGCCGCAAGTGCTGCAGCAAAAAAGCGAAACCACTTTTGCCCAGCAAATTCGTACTCTTTCAGAAGCCTTGCAAGGTGAGCAGGGACTACGCTTTGCCAAGTTTGTGCAGGCACGTTATCCCCTGATTTTAGTAGATGAATTTCAGGACACCAATCAGGATCAGGACAATATGTTGGCGCGGATCTGGCGCGACCAGAAGCGCTATATGCAAGGTTGCATGATCATGGTCGGTGACCCGAAACAGGCGATTTATGGTTTCCGTGGCGGCGACATGCTGACCTATAACAAAGCCCGTGCCGATGTGCTGTCCAAACAGGGACGGCAATACAGCCTGCGCCATAATCACCGTTCGGTTAAAGTGCTGGTGCAGGCGGTGGATGCCCTGTTTCAGCGGCAGATGGACTTTGGTGAAGAGGTGATTTATAGCCCAGTTGAAGCCGGCTCGCGTCCTCATCCGGCACTCATCGATGCAGAGGGTGAAAATCATCAACCGCTGCGCTGGCTGTTGCTGAATGATAAAAAGGACGAGCCGATTCAGGTCGCCTGGAAAATTCGTGATTTACTCAATCAGGGCATTGAAGAAAAACTCTATCTGGCGGAAAAAACTGGTCCCAGATATCTGATTGAAAATGACATCGCAATTTTATCGAAAAACAATGATGGTCTGGATAAAGCCCAGTATGAATTGGAGCGTCTGGGCATTCGGGTCAATCGTCCATCGAAACGCAGTGTGTTTGATCATGCTATTGCCAAAGATGTTGGGGCGGTACTGGCAGCCATTATGCATCCTTATGACGAAGGCAAAATCAAGCGGGCTTTACTCAGCCGTCTATTAGGCTTTAATTTGCAGCAATTGATACAGCTTGCAGCCCAGGCCGATGGTTTGAGCCAGTTCATTTACAACTTTGATTGCATTCGGGAAATGTGGCTGCAAAAAGGCTTTTTAACCGCGTGGCAATATTGTCTGAATTTATTTCAGGTCTGGAAAAACCTGGTGGCCACCCAGAGCCGCGATAATGAACGTAGCGTGGTTAATCTGCGTCATCTGACCGAATTATTATGTCAGCACAGTGAACAGTATCAGGGCGCGCAAAAGCTTTATCACTGGTATCTGAAACAGCTGCAATCTCCAGCGGAACGTGAGTGGGAACTGGAACGCAAACTGTCCAATGAGGCAGGGGTGCAACTGATGACCATTCACCAGTCTAAAGGACTGGAATTTAAAATTGTGTTCCTGCTTGGGGCAGATAAAGATTTTAGGGAAATGAACAAAACCCTAAACTTTTCCACGGTAGAACATGTTCATCCGGTGACCGGGAAAGTGGATATTCAGCGTGTGGTTGCGGTGAATGACAAGCATTTGCTCGATCAAAACGCAATTGATCAGCACAATGCCCGTGCTGTCGCAGAGCAGCATCGGCTTTGGTATGTGGCCCTGACCCGGGCCAGCCATCGGGTTTATGCCTTGTTACAGGATCAGGAAGGCAAGTCCAATCATGGTTTGGCTTTCTGGCGCGGGCAAGACTTTGAGCATCCCGCCAGTGCTGAAGAAGCATTACTGATTGAAAGACCGGTCAAGCTGCAAGCCAAGCAGCAGGAACTTTTGCCTTTACAGGCTTTGCAATTCCCTAGTCAGCGCTTTTATCCACGTTCCAAAACCAGTTTCAGTGCCTTGGCCCAGCATTTAAGCCGTAAACAGGCTATGGATGCGCTGGCGGTGAATACCGAGCAAATGCCAAGTGCCGCAGATGAAATCCATGTGATTGAAGTAATTGAGATTGTTGCCAACCAACCGTTGGCATGGATCAAACGCAATTTTCCGATGGGCACAGTGGCAGGAACATTCCTGCATGAAATTTTCGAACATATTGATTTTAAAGATCAGCAAGACTGGTCTTTGGAAATCCGACGCCGTTTTAAAAATGATTATCCTGCTTTGTGGCAAGAACTTTCGTTAAAATATGAGCAGGAGTTTCAGCAGGTCGATGAAGAACAGCTGATTGGCTGGATGAGTGAATGGCTAGCCGAGGTGTTAACGACACCCTTACATCAGGATTTTCAGCTCAATCAACTGAATGAACATGAATATCTGGCTGAATTTCCGTTTTATCTGTCCTTGTCAGATCATGTTTTGGCCATCCAGCGTATTCATCAGCTCTATGCAGAACATGGTATTGAGATGCTAGATTTTAACCCGGCCAATTCTGCACGCTATCTCACCGGTTCCATCGATTTGGTGTATTTTGATGGCCAGCATTATCACATCGCCGATTATAAAAGTAACTTTTTAGGCACCGATCAATCGCATTATGTTGAGATGGAAATTAAGCAGAGCATGTCGCATGCCAGCTATTGGCTACAGGCTGGTTTGTATCTGGTTGCATTGCATCGCTATTTAACGGTACAGCTGCAGGATTATGACATTGAAAAACATTTGGGTGGCGCAAGTTATCTGTATTTGCGCGGCATGAATGGGCAGGCGCAACAGGGCTTTTATCATTGGAAGCCGGAGGCCGAATTTATACTACGGCTTGATGCTATTTTAGGCAGTTTTACTGAAGATAAAAACAGCAAAATAGCCTGATTTATGAAAATTAATGGCTTTTAAACAATAGATTAAGCTGTGGATAACTTTGAGGATAACTGTGTGGAAAATAAACAATATAAAGATGATCAAAGCGCTGCATGGATCAGCACTTGGAGTCAGTTTATTCGCCAGCAGCCGTTTAGCTATGTACCGCAGGACGAAGATAGCAGTGATATTATTGAACAGGTTCTGCAAGCGGTTCAACACGGTGACAGTTGTATTTCTGCAACTCGGCAGCAAGCGGATATGCTGCATGATTTAGTGGTTTTGGCTGAAAATGTCGAGCAAAATATCGCGCCTTTTGTTTTTGATCAGCAGCATCTGTATCTGTACCGTTACTGGGCGATGGAGCAGTCTCTGGCCCAGCAAGTGGTACGTCTTAAACAACAAACTATTCCCCCTGTTGATCTTGCAGCTTATCCCGATTTACTCACTGACCCCTATCAAATTCAGGCTTTGCAGATGGTGGCGAAGCAGGCACTGAATATCATTACTGGCGGACCGGGAACCGGAAAAACCTATACCTTGGCGCGAATTATTGCCGTGCTGAATCAGGCGATGCCGAATATCCGCATTGCCATGGCTGCGCCGACCGGTAAGGCTGCACAGCGCATGAAAGAAGCGCTGCAAAACTCGCTGAATGATGAAAAACTGCAAGACTTAGTAACGGATGAGTTAAAGCAGCTCAACCCCATCACCATTCACCGTTTATTGGGGCTAGGAAGTAGTTATCAGCCACGCTTTCATGTCCAGCAGCCTTTGCCCTATGACGTGATTGTGGTTGATGAAGCCTCGATGTTGGATCTCAGTTTGGCCAATATGTTGTTGTCTGCGGTGCCTGATCAGGCACGGTTAATTTTATTGGGCGATGCTGACCAGCTGGCTGCGGTGGACGTGGGCGCCGTACTGGCCGACTTACAGCAAGTCCCGGCTCTGGCTGAAAATCGGGTCAATTTGGTCAACAGTCGCCGTTTTAAAGCAGGAGCATTGATTGGGCAAATGGCACAATTCATTCAGACCCAGCAAGCTGTGCAAACCAGTGCAGCCTTACTCGACCAGTTTGCACAGCAAGTGGTTAATCCGGGTGAAATCCAGGCAGTGTCATTGCAGGCAAAAATGGCGGATCAGATCCAACTTGAGTATTTTCCTGCTCATTTGACCGGGCAATTTGACCGGACAACTTATTACGACAAGCTGATGTTGGGCTATCACCCCTATATTGAAGTGCTGAAAAGCTATTTAACCGCCGATGAACCTGAGCTTTGGGTAGCACCGGTGATCAAGACTTTTGATGATTACCGGATTTTGGCGGCAATTCGTCATGGTGCCTTCGGTTTAGACCAGCTGAATCAGCAGATTGAAAAGCGCTTACTGGAGGCTTTATCGCTACAGATGAGCAGGCAAGGTGATTGGTATGTTGGTCGACCAGTGATGATGACCTATAACGATTATCAACTGGGCTTGTCGAACGGGGATATCGGAATCTGCTTTAAGCGTAACCGCGATGGACAGTCACAGTTTGAAGTCTATTTCCCGAGTTTGGAAAAATGGGTACCTGCTACTCGCTTACCGAAAAGTATTGAAACGGCATTTGTACTGACCATTCATAAATCACAAGGTTCGGAATTTACCCATACCGCAGTGGTATTGGATGAGGCTGCGAAAAATTTACTCAGTAAAGAATTGCTGTATACCGCAATTACCCGCGCCAAAAAAGTAGTGAGTGTGCTGGCTGATCAAGAGGCTTTTGTACAAGCCTTAACCATTAAAACCATAAGAAAAAGCGGAGTATTAGATAAAATTAATAATTTGCTAAATTGTTAATCGTAAATAAATAATTTAAAGATTTGTACGAAATTGCTTACATCAATTCGAGAAATTGGCGCATAGAGCTTTAGGAATGTTTTTGAGATGATGGCTGCACATAAAAAGCTCAACACGGAAAGTTGGGTAAAATCGCCATAACATAATAATAATGCCGAAAGGCAGCGAACTTACAATGAAGTAAGTATAAAGAGGAAACTTACAGCCGCTAAGCCTTGTAGTTTTGGGAGAGACTACAGGGCTTTTTTATATGCACAATTAGGCGATTTATTACAAAAATGATTGGCTGAAATGACCACTATTGAACTCTGGTTGTAGCGCTAAAAATCAAATACGGTAGATAGAGGTGTTTTTGTATGAATTACATCTTTGGTTTGTATTAACATATTTGATTTTATTGGATATATTTAATTTTTTTGGTTACATGAAATATAAGAAATAATAATTAATGTACGAAAAGACTTACAAGGAGATACGAGAAAGTCGACTTTTTTACACAATGTTTTGTGGCAGAATCTACCACATAAGGAAGTAAAGCTTCACACAAGGAATGTTTATAACGATAAACGCGAAAAGCGTAAATTATGACTATAAATAAAAGAATAATAATTAAAACATAAGAAACTACAGCGCAAAAAAAGCCCAAGCCCAGCTTGGGCTTTTTTTTATCTTCAATCCGTAACGGGAAAATAAAAAGAGGCGCTTTTCATGGGTAACACAATTTTCCCAGTTTTTAGAATGAACGTTAAGCGTTAAGGTATCAATTCAAAGTGGAAGGGATAAAATAAAAAATGAATAATTTTCAATGAATTGATATAAAAAAATGAAAAGCGGTTTCTCTTTTTGCAATCCCCCGGATTTTCCCTTAAAATAACGCACTTGCTGTAGTGATGCACGGCAGTCAATTGAGAAATCAATTGATTTCTATCAAATGTAATTTTTAAGCATCTCGGAGAAATCGAATGGCTTTAACAAACGCAGATCGCGCAGAGATCGTTGCTAAATTTGCTCGCGCTGAAAACGACACTGGTTCACCTGAAGTTCAAGTAGCTCTTTTAACTGCCCAAATCAATGATTTGCAAGGTCACTTTAAAGAACACAAACACGACCACCATAGCCGTCGCGGTCTTATCCGTATGGTTAACCAACGTCGTAAGCTTCTTGACTACCTTAAAGGTAAAGACGCTACTCGTTACAGCGCTTTGATCGCTGCTTTAGGTTTACGTCGTTAATTCGATTAAACTTATTTTTTCGGACTATTGCATGTTAAATGCTGTATTGCTGAAAATTAAGAATATACCTGGCTTTGGTTAGGTAATGGGGAAGGGGCGATTGTTTCGCTCCTTCTTTGTGTTTAAAAATAGTGTATTCATACATTTTATAGTCTAGTGAGGTCGGCTTCTAAGCTTTGTCATTTATGCAGTTGATGTGAATGCCAAACCTTAGGGGTCTCCACTAGAATAACTGTTCAAAAGAACTAGGAAAGAAAAATACATGTCAATGTTTAATATTGTTCGTAAAGAATTTCAATTTGGTCAACATCAAGTTGTACTAGAAACAGGTCGTGTTGCGCGTCAAGCCAACACCGTTCTAATCACTATGGGCGGTGTAACCGTACTGGTTGCCGTGGTTGCTCAACCGACTGCTAAAGCAGGTCAGGACTTCTTCCCACTGACTGTTAACTATCAAGAAAAACAATATGCTGCTGGTCGTATCCCGGGTGGTTACGGTAAACGTGAAGGCCGTGCGTCTGAAGCTGAAACTTTAATTTCACGTCTGATCGACCGTCCAATCCGCCCATTGTTCCCAGAAGGTTATTACAACGAAATTCAGGTCACTGCGACTGTGGTATCTTCTGATAAAACCATGGAAGCTGATATTGCAGCAATGCTCGGTACTTCAGCAGCACTTGCCATTGCAGGTACGCCTTTCCGTGGTCCAATCGGTGGTGCGCGTGTTGGTTTAATCAACGGTGAATACGTTCTTAACCCGAACAATGAACAGTTAAAAGAATCTGACCTTGACCTTGTGGTTGCAGGTACGGAATCTGCAGTATTGATGGTTGAATCTGAAGCGAAAGAACTTTCTGAAGACCAAATGTTAGGCGCTGTGCTTTTCGGTCATGACGAAATGCAAATTGCAATCCAGGCCATTAAAGAATTCGCTGCAGCTGCGGGTGCAACAGAGTCTACTTGGACGGCTCCTGAGAAAAATGAAGACCTTCGTGTAAAATTAAAAGAAGCATTTGAAGCGAAAATTTCTGAAGCCTATACCATTGCAGTGAAACAAGACCGTTATGCGGCATTGGATGCACTTCAAGCTGAAGCAGTTGCTCAGTTCGTTCCAGAAAATGACGAAACTGGTATTGCAGATGACTTGAATGAATTGTTTGAAGACCTTAAATACCGTACCGTACGTGACAACATTTTGTCAGGTAAACCACGTATTGATGGTCGCGACACCAAAACAGTTCGTGCACTTGATGTACAAGTTGGCGTTCTAGACCGTGCTCACGGTTCTGCATTATTCACACGTGGTGAAACTCAGGCCTTGGTAACAACGACTTTGGGTAATACACGTGATGCGTTAATGGTAGATACATTAGCGGGTACTAAAACTGATAACTTCATGCTTCACTACAACTTCCCTGCATACTCGGTAGGTGAAACTGGTCGTGAATCTGGTCCTAAACGTCGTGAAATTGGTCACGGTCGTCTGGCGCGTCGTGGTGTTCAAGCCGTACTTCCTGCAGCTGACCGCTTCCCGTACGTGATCCGTATTGTATCTGACATCACAGAATCAAACGGTTCATCTTCAATGGCTTCTGTATGTGGTGCTTCATTATCACTTATGGATGCAGGTGTTCCACTTAAAGCACCAGTTGCCGGTATTGCAATGGGTCTAGTGAAAGAAGGCGAGCGTTTCGCAGTACTTTCTGACATCTTGGGTGACGAAGACCACCTTGGCGACATGGACTTTAAAGTTGCAGGTTCTGCAAACGGTATTACTGCACTTCAAATGGATATCAAGATTGAAGGTATCACTGAAGAGATCATGGAAGTTGCGTTAAATCAAGCATATGCAGGTCGTATGCACATCCTGAATGCGATGAACCAGGTGATTTCACGTGCCCGTCCTGAAATTTCTATGCACGCGCCGACATTCCAGGTGATCAGCATCAACCCTGACAAGATCCGTGACGTGATTGGTAAAGGTGGTGCGACCATCCGCGCAATTACTGAAGAAACCAAAGCAGCAATCGACATTGAAGACAACGGTACAGTTCGCGTATTTGGTGAAACTAAAGCTGCTGCGATGGCTGCAGTTGCGAAAATCCAGGCGCTTACTGCTGAAATCGAACCAGGTACAATCTACACAGGTAAAGTGATTCGTATCGTTGAATTCGGTGCATTCGTGAACATTCTTCCGGGTACTGACGGTTTGCTTCACATCTCTCAAATTTCGAACGAACGTATTGCCAACGTTTCAGACGTATTGTCTGAAGGTCAGGAAATCAAGGTTCAAGTGGCCGATGTTGACAACCGTGGTCGTATCAAACTGACCATGAAAGACATCGAACAAGCTTAATGGTTTGAATTTCACATGACTAAGCTCATGTGAATGAAAATGATTAAAAAAGCCTTGAGCTTCGTCAAAGCAATCACTTTGGCTGGCTCGGGGCTTTTTTGTGGGCAGCGAAAAAATTCGGTTTAAAATATGTAAATCCAGTTGTATGTTATTGCTTAACACTTTCGCACAGCTGATAATTTCATCGCAGATAGTATGATTAAATTATTGAAATTTCCATTAATTAAACAATAAAAAAGTACCCTAGAGAATTGTTGATATGCAGGTTTATTATTTCTACCAACATCCCACTGAACAGCATATTTTTGTACAGAAAACCCAAAATGTTACAGCTGAACCGGTCTTTTTGTGGATTGATTGTACTCGGGAAGATGTCGTGAATCGTGCGGATGAGTGGCAAAAAGAAATCTATCAATATACTCAGCTGATATTAAATGAATTTCATGTGAAAGATATTTTAAATCTGGAGCATCCTTGTAGTTTCGATACCCTGGAAGATTATGACCTGCTGATTTTCCGTAAACTGATTAGCCCGGATGATGATATAAAAACCGGAGCACAAGCGCTGGAACAGCATGAAAAGATGTTTGGTTTAGCCACCACACCGGTGAGTTTTATCATTACACCTCAGGCGCTGATTACGGTGCGTGAACAAGGCAATAGAGCAGTTGAAAATTATATTTCCCGGATTGAAATGAATTTCACCCGTTCTGTGCAAGATCAGAACAAATCGCGTAAGGCTTCTACCACACCTTTAGATTTAGCTTTACGCTTGCTAAATAGCATGATCGATGGTTATTTAGATTTGCGTGTACCTCTGACCCGACGTGTCGAGTTCTGGCAGCAAGAATTACTGCAAGGCCATCGCAGATTTGCCAAATGGAATCAGTTATTACAGGAAAGTATGTCTTTTCAACAAGTGGAGAATCTTTGCGAAGAACAAATAGATGTCTTACAAGAACTGCGGGACGAAATTGTCGATAATTACCCTCATTTAAAAGGCAAGAAGAAGTCTGAACGGCAGGATATTATGCTGGTACGGATGGACGATCTGGTTAGCCATGTGGGTCGAATTCAAAAACATACGGTTCGTCTTCGTGCTTCCATTCAGGCAGCCATCGATTTACATTTTTCTGCAATCGCCAACCAGACCAATGAAAACATGCGGATTCTGGCCATTATTACCGCGATATTTGCCCCTTTAACCTTATTGACCGGGGTTTACGGAATGAATTTTGAGTTTATTCCAGGCTTAAAATCTCCGACCGGGTTCTGGAGCATGCTGATCGTGATGCTGATCACGACGATACTGCTGGTTTATTATTTTTATCGTCGCCATCTGGTGGGTCGTGGGGAAAAGAGCGTCATTGATTTACTGGCCCAACAGCATCAGGATCAACGCGTGAACCTGTTCTGGTTTTTAAACTATGAGCCGATTAAGCACTCGGTCAAAGAAACCATGAAAGAAGTTGAAAAACTGACCAAGTTTAAATAAAGGTCAGTTTTCAGCAAATTTTTATCCATATTCACTGTGTTCGATGCACAATCAGCACAGTTCAATTAAATTCAAAAAATGCTCTCGGCCATTTTCTGTATGCTGCCAGATCAACTGACCTGAGCATTTTGAGTCAATATTCTATAAATTTCATCTTTCATTTTCAGCTTCTTGCGCTTCAATAAATCAATATCCTCATTAACTAAATTAACCGGATTAAGCTCAAGTTGAGCGATTTCTTTATCCAGTTCCTGATGACTCTCAAATATTTTTGCGAAATGAGGATCATCATGACGCAATTTGTGGATGAGTTCCTGATGCTCAGGAAACATGCGCTTCACTTTTTTATTACATTCTTTGGTTTTCATAAGCCTAGATTATTCTCCAGCATTGAATTTCAGAACAAAATAGTCAGTCATCACCTACCTATCTATAAAAGATAGCAGGGAGACTGAAAAGTACCTTTAAGCATTTTTGACATTCAAGTGTCTGACCTGTTTACGTAATTGCTGTACCTCATCAATTAAATCCAGCATCATTGCCACCGCAGAAAAACTGGCATCAAAGTCGCGCTGCAAACGGTAGGCCCGACGTGCACGCGAAACATCGTGACCAAAAAATTGATGAATTCTTTCTTCTGGGCGCGTGTCTAAAATATCGTATTCAAGTAGCTGTAAAACCCACTCCGGACTTTGTCCGCATGCATCCGCGAAGTGCTTTAAATCAAAACTGTAATGTTCATCAATGATATCTGCAGGATTAAATTCATCAGATATAATTTCACGATAATGAATGGTCGTCATGATGTTCTCCTTAATCATTGCGAGGCTTAAATTTGGTAAAGGCTTCGGAAAAAGCCTGGTAAGCCTGCTGTTCATGTTCAGTTTGCGCAGTTGGGTAAACAATATTTAAAACCAGATAGAGATGACCGGGTACTTTGCTTGGAACCCCTTGGTCCTTGAGTCGTAGCTGTTGACCGGTTTTGGCATTTTTAGGCACGTTTACCTGAATTTTTTTACCTTCAGGCGTAGATATTTCAATGCTTTGACCTAAGGCGGCTTCCCAAGGGGCAATATTCACATTGTAATAAATATCGGCACCTTCAACCCGTATCCGTGCAGTATCCTTATAGTGAATTTCAATGTACAAATCACCATTTTTACCGCCATTGATGCCACTTTGTCCTTGTCCAGAGAGACGGATATTTTGTCCTTCTTTCATGCCTTTAGGAATTTTGACCTGCAAAGTTTTGCGTTGAACCTCCGGCTCGCCATAGGCATTTAAGGTCGGAATCTGCAAGGTAATCTGCTGAGTGGCTCCCTGATAAGCAATTGCCGGATCAACCTCTATGCTGGCATGTTGATCTTCACCCTGATAACTGCGTTGTTGTTGGCGCTGTTGCTTTTGATATTGGTAGTTTGCTCCGCCAAAACCAGAACCAAAACGTCCAAAAAGGTCTTCAAAACCACTAAAATCGGACTGCTGCTGGTTAAAACCCTGACGGTAAAATTGGTTATGGTCAAAACCTCCTGTGCCAGTCTGTGCTCCAGATTGATAAAAAGCTTCAGGATGATCCAGCTGGAAATCGTATTCAGCTTTTTTCTCTTCATTGCTTAGCGTGTCATAAGCGACATTAATACTTTGCATTTTTGTTTCAGCATCGGTTTCTTTGCTGACATCGGGATGATATTTTCGAGCCAATTTCCGGTAGGCTTTCTTGATTTGATCTTGGGTGGCATTTCGGTTAATGCCAAGAACTTCATAATGATTTTGAGGCATATAATGGGAATCTGGGTTTGATCATGTTTTAATCATTATTATGCTTTTCATAGTTCTGAAACAGTATTGATCTGTGCCTTATTGTTTCAAATTATGACAAAAAAAGGCTCCGTAACCGGAACCTTGAAAAATGCTGAATGCGATTAATATTTAATCCAGGTCACACTACGCCCAATCACGGAAATTCCGACATAACCGCGCAGATTCAAATGCTTGCCACTGGCACTAAGACGTGCCTTGCCTTTATAGATTTTGCCGCCAACCGGATCAAGTACACGGCCATTGTTAAATTCACGAGGATTGTCCGAATTTTGGGTAAAGCCCCAAATAAAAGGTAAGCCAATAAAAGGCTTATTTTTTAAGTTGCCCGGGCAACTGGAACAGATGACCATTTTTTCTGTACCGGGTACATTGCGGGTTGCGACGATGATTCCTTCATAAGTGCCATCTGGCTTTTTACTGATTTCTACATCCGCACGAGAATAGCCGGTCCGGTCATCAATGGTTTTCCATTTGCCCACCAATGGATCATTTTCAGCAAAACTGAAAGATGAAACAGCAGCTAAAATTACCCCGGTCAAAATCCCTTTATATAAATTCTTCACTAATTTCCCCTGTTGAATGAACTATTTTTTAATTTTAGAGTAAAACGCCTAATTTATAGCGATAAGTATCTATAAAATCAAATGATTAAATTGATGAGTAAGTCACATAAATAATTAATAGTGCTAAGGGAGTTATTTTTTAATTTCTTTTTGATTAAAAAGTATTCGATTTAGATATTAAAAATTTAAATTTTTATTTAATTAATATTTTAGCTGAATGCCAAAATACAGTTTTTTATGAAGAAATTATTATTCTTATAATTTTTAGTAAGGGAGTTTATCTTTTAGTATATCCAAGTTATTAATAAAAAATAATTTATTTCATAGTTCATAAATGAGACTTGAACTGACTCTTAAGATTATAAATCTGGAGGATGCACAAGTTTTTAACAGGATGGAGATAAAAACTTGTGCTGAATGAAAAGCATGTTAATTCACTCTAATCCAGGACACGGTGCGGCCCAGCAGGCTAGTACCAATAAAGCCACGTAAGGTTAGGACATTGCCTCGTGTATTGAGACGTCCCTTACCTTGATAGACATGACCTGAAAGGGGATCAAGTACTTGACCATCAATAAATTCATCTGTCTTTTTAGGGTTTTGCTTAAAGCCTGACAAGATCGGTAAGCCAATCAGAGGCGCATTTTTGAGTGCTCCTTTGCATTTTTCACAATGATCAATAGCGCTACGGTTTGGAATGGCATGGACTTGGATAATTGTTCCCCGATAAGCTCCATTTTCTTGCTTAGTGATGAGAACTTCAGCACGGGCATATCCTGTTTTATCATCAATCGTTTTCCATGTTCCCACCAAGTCAGGAGCTTTTGCATGAATAAAAGGACAGGTCAGCAGTAATAATAGACTAAGCATTATTTTTGTGTTCATGTGGTCAATATTTCCAATTATTAATTTATTTTTATGCATTAGAAATAAAGCATTATTTGAGATAGTTTTGCTTTATTTTAAAAGCGGATTTTACGCTAAAATATTTAAAATACAAGTGTAAAAAAACGCTATAAAATAAAGTAAAAAATGATGTATTTTATTTTGGAAAGATAAAAAAAGAGCAGTAATTATTATTGCTGCTCTGATTTTGTTTACTTGATCAAATTAACTTAAGTGTTTGCCAAATAAACCAAAGGCTTCTTCCGCAGTAAATGT
Organism: Acinetobacter sp. ANC 4218; assembly: GCF_002135245.1. Taxonomy (NCBI): domain Bacteria; kingdom Pseudomonadati; phylum Pseudomonadota; class Gammaproteobacteria; order Moraxellales; family Moraxellaceae; genus Acinetobacter; species Acinetobacter sp. ANC 4218. The sequence goes on from NZ_NEGD01000002.1 coordinate 127,812, forward strand.
GTAGCGGGTACTACAGAACTGGCAATCCATGGTAATGGGATTCTGGAACTCTAAAGTTTCACGTACTGCTTCCACACCAATTTGAATCAAGGCATTGGCGCAACGCTCTTTAGAACAGGTACAACCAAAGCTTAATTGTTCAGCTTCAGGTAAACGCACATCTTCTTCATTGTACAGACGGTAAAGAATTTCAGTCGGTTCCAGATCTGTGAGTTCCTCCGCTTTCAATGTCTCGGTCAGTATGGTCAGGCGTGGCCAGAGGTCTTCATCCACACGTTGCTGCTCTTCTTCACTATTGCGTGGCAAGAGCTGAATCAGCAGACCGCCAGAACGTTCAGCTGTGCTGGATAAAACGATTTTTGTTGGAATTTGTGCAGATAAATCATAGTACTGCATCAAACAGCCAGCCAAAGTATCATGCTCAAGCGCAATAATACCCTGATAGCGTTCACCGAATTCAGGCTCAATATTAATAAACAGTATCGGATTGACCAGGGCATTAAATACCGTGCTGCTGTTTTCTGCCTGAAAAAAGCGTGGATCTTCTTCATAATCGGCTGATGCACGTAGCTGGCCTAGATGGTTACATTCAGCCATAGCCCATTTAAAAGTGCCAGCTGCCTGAATTTGTAGGCTGATCCGGCCTTTAATTTTCAGGGTACTGGCTAACAATGCGGTAGCGCTGAGCATTTCCCCCAAAAGGATTTGAATGGCTTGCGGATAGTCACGTTGCGCGAGAATCGTTTGCAGAACGCTTTCCAGATGAACCACTTCACCACGAATCGGGCAATTTTCAATATAAAAGCGTTGACGTAATTCAGACATAAATTTCTCCAATAGCCCGTGTTAATGGTGTCTATATTGTAAAACACAAGCTAGTTACTATCATCTCTTGTGACATCAATACGCTGATGTGCTAAGCCGCGTTGTAAATTGACGCCAGTGGGTTCTTGACGAATTTGAGCATCACTTTCAAATAAATGCTCAAGTTCTGCCAGTGCATTACGATGGGTCTCATAAATTTTCTGTTCATCAGTATAAACCCGTTGCTGTTGAAGCAATAATTTCTCATCGTAATCACGAAACAGTTCAATACTCTTATACGCATCTTCTTCGCTAATCTCTAATTCGCGTAAAGCGCGATAAGCCATACCTAGCGATGATAAATAAGTTTCACGCCAGATCTGTTCGACACCTAAATCGCGCAGTAAATGCACATGATGACGGTCTCGGGCACGCACCAAAAGTTTCAGATTGGGATAGTTTAAACGAATATGACGTGCCACATTCATGGAGTCTTCAATATCATCAATCGCCAGAACAAAAACTTTGGCGTGTTCAATGCCTGCGGAACGTAAAATATCGGGTTGTGTCGCGTCCCCATAGTATACCGTGCCGCCATAGTTGCGTACGAAATCGACTTTTTCCAGGTTACTGTCAATCGCGGTAAAAGACTGGTGTTGTAAATGGGCAATACGAGCAATAATCTGTCCGAAACGGCCAAAACCGGCAATGATCATCGGGTTATGGATGTCTGGAATTTCATCATAAACTGGCGTTTTTTCTTTATCTATTAAAGGAATAATCCAGCGACTGATCAACCAGTAAAACATCGGGGTGAGCACCATGGAAAGGGTCACAATCAGGGTCAAAGGCTCAAGCATGGCTTGAGTAAGAACTTTTTCACTCGTCGCGACTTTCAGCACCACAAAGGCAAATTCACCGCCTTGGGCCAGGCAGGTCGCAAGTAGTAAGCTGTTACGCCATGAGTATTTTAAATAACGGGCAATCGCCGCCAGGGTGATACTTTTGACCAGCATTAAAATGAGGGCACCGCCAATAATCAACCAGGGCATATCTACCAGAAGGGATAATTGTGTGGTCATACCCACCGTCATGAAGAATAAGCCCAGCAGCAGTCCTTTAAACGGTGCAATACTAGCTTCCAGTTCGTGACGGAATTCAGAGTCGGCCAGCAACACCCCGGTTAGGAAAGCGCCCAGGGTGGTACTGATGCCGAGTACATCCATCAGCACCACGACACCCAGTACAATAAACAAGCCGACTGCGGTAATCAGTTCATGCGCCCCGCTTTTGGCCACAAAGCGGAAGAATGGCCGCATCATATAGCGGCTAAACAGGAACAAACCGCTAAAGGTGGCAATAATGGCGGCAAAGTAGGCCACTCCATGGTGGGTCGATTCAGTACCTGCCAGTAAGGGAATAATCGCCAGCAGCGGAATGGCCGCAATATCCTGAAACAGTAAAATGGAAAAAGATTGTTGCCCGAAGGTGGTGTTGAGTTGCTGCTTTTCTGAGAGCAGCTGTAACACAAAGGCAGTGGAGGATAGCGCCAGCGCCATACCAATCACAAAACTGGCGGCCAGGTTCTGCTGTAAGGCAAAAAAAGTCACGACTGCCAGAATAACTCCGGTAATGCCGACTTGTAAGCTGCCCATCAGAAAAATGGATTTACGCATTTCCCACAGCCGTTGCGGACGCAGCTCCAGACCAATAATGAACATCAGCAAGATGACACCAAATTCTGCCAGTTCCTGAATCGCCTCCGGGTCACTGGCCATATTCAATACGCTGGGACCGAGCAAAATACCTGTAAACAAATAGCCGAGTACTGTGGCAATGCCAAAACGCTTGGCGAGCGGCACCAAGAGCAGCGAAGCACCCAGAAAAATCGTAATTTGTAACAGTAGCGACATCAGTTTGTCCTGGAATTTATTTTAATGTCAAAAGAATTAAGCAACGTCTGACCTTTGATTTAGCTTAATTCCTGAGGATCTATATCGAGTGTCAGTTTCATGTTTGAGGGCTTTTCATGCAACATATTTTGCCACCAGGTACGGATATAAAAATGTAATCGGGCACGATCTTGTGACAGCAGCACCATATGCGCCTGATAACGCCCGGCCTTACGTTCCATCGGGGCAGGAATCGGTCCCCAGATATCAATCAGGTTTTCCGAAACCTGTCTTAACGCCTGAGCATGCTGCTGTAAAAATTCCTGGTTCTGTTCCTGACTTTTCGATTCACAGCGTATTAAGGCTGCATAACGAAAAGGCGGTAAAGCAGCGGCCTGACGTTCTTTTAAGGTCTGTCTGGCGAAATGCCGGTAATCTTTGTCAATTAAGGTATTTAATAGTGGATGATCCGGTCTCAGGGTTTGTAAATAGACTTCACCTTTGCGTTCACCGCGTCCGGCACGACCAGCGACCTGTACAATCAGTTGTGCCGTGCGTTCGGTGGCACGGAAATCGACACTGAGCAGGCCGGAATCAATATCTAAAATAGCCACTAAAGTGACATAGGGAAAATGATGTCCTTTGGCCAGCATCTGGGTGCCGAGCAAAATCACCGGTTCACTTTTCTGGATTTTGTCATAAATTTTTTGCCAGCTGCCGACCCGGCTGGTGGAATCGCGGTCGACCCGGATCACATCGAAATGGGGGAACAGTTGTTGCAGGTTTTCTTCCACTTTGGCGGTGCCCAGGCCAATCGGTTTTAATTCACTATGCTTGCACTGCGGGCATTGTTCCGGTAGACGGTGAATGCTGCCACAGTGGTGACAATGCAAATGCTGATAAGGCTGGCGATGCACGGTAAAGTTGGCATCACAATGCGGACATTTGGCTTGCCAGGCACAGCTTTCACAAATCAGTACCGGGGCATAACCGCGACGGTTTAAAAACACCAATACCTGTTCTTTTTTATCCAGACGTTTTTGAATTTCATCAATCAGGCTTTGGCTCATGCCATTCTGTTTTTGTGCAATTTTCAGGTCAATCAGATGAATTTTTGGCATCACGGCTGCACCGGCACGCTGATTCAGTTCTAAACGGGTCATTTTCCCCATTTCAACCAGTGCATAGCTGTCAATACTTGGGCTGGCTGAGCCTAAAATAATCGGACAATTTTCCAGATGGGCACGGTACATTGCGACATCACGGGCATGGTAGCGAAAGCCTTCCTGCTGTTTGAAAGACAGGTCGTGTTCCTCATCCAGAATGATCAGGCCCAGATTGGGCAGCGGCGTATAAATGGTTGAACGGGTCCCTAAAATAATCGAAGCTTTGCCAGTTTGTGCAGCCTGCCAGGCTTGCAGGCGCTTTGAATCGTTCAGTCCTGAATGCAGTAGTACAATGTTGCCATGAAAACGTGACTGGAACCGGCTGATGGTCTGCGGGGTCAGGCCAATTTCAGGCACTAAAACCAAGACCTGTTTACCCTGTTTCAGCACCTCTTGCATGATTTGCAAATACACTTCGGTTTTACCGCTCCCGGTCAAGCCATCCAGTAAAAAAGCCTGATATTTTTTCTGGGCTTTCAACACCTGTTGAATGGCTTTTTTCTGATCTTCATTTGCGGTTAAGGGCATTTGTGCCAGGGTGACCGGTTGAGGACTAAAGTCCTGATGTTCCAGAATGCATTGCACAATCGCCTTTTTTTCCAGTGCCTTGAGTGTCGCCGTTTCAATTCCGGCTAAATTTAAAATATTTTCTGTGGTGCCTTGAGGATGTAATTTCAGCACTTTATAGGCTTGTTGCTGTTTTTCAGAGCGCATCAGCTTGTCTTCAGCATGCAAATCCAGAACTTTCCACATGCGGGCCAATAAATTATAGGGTTTGCCCTGACGTAAAAATGTCGGCAGGGCACTCTGAAATACTTCACCAATCGGAAATTGATAATATTGCGCGGACCAGGTGAGCAAGCTTAAAATTTTTTGATCTAAAAGCGCTTGTTCATCCAGCAGTTCAGTGATGGCTTTGAGCTTAAAATGTGGATCAATCGGGGTATCGGCCGTTAATTTTTCAACAATAATGCCCACCAGATTTTGCCGTCCAAACGACACGGCCACACGTGCCCCAACTTCAGCTTGCTGATATTGTTCAGCCGTTAAAGTGTAGTCAAAACAGTCATAGAGATGTACAGGTACGGCAACACGAATGCGATAAATGTCGGCTGGAGTCGGTGGTGTATTTGGCATAAATAAAGGTCAAATGGTCCTGATCAAATTTCGTCGTGCTAAGGATAGAGTTATGTTAGAGTGAGCAAATCATTTATAGCTAAGAATATGAATGATTTTGGTGGTCAGACGCAACCGCGCTGAAGCAAATTTTAGAAAATTAGAGCATCACAATGCCTGCATATCAATTTACTGCCATTGATGCTTCAGGGAAGCAGCAAAAAGGCGTGTTAGAGGGTGATTCGGCACGTCAAATCCGTCAACAGCTCAGAGACAAAGCGCTTATTCCTGTGACGGTTGATCCTGTTGAGCAAAAAGACAAGCATAACTCAAAACGCTGGTTTCAGAAAAAAATCACGGCTTATGATTTAGCCCTGTTTACCCGTCAACTTTCAGTTCTGGTGGCAGCTGGAATTCCTTTGGAAGAAGCGCTGCGGGCGGTAGGCAAGCAAAATGAAAAGGCTCATGTGCAAAACCTGTTGATGTCAGTGCATTCCAAAGTAATGGAAGGTTATTCACTGGCCAATGCCTTGCAGCAGGCCGGACGCTTACCGGATTTATATATTGCCACCATTGCAGCGGGTGAACGCTCGGGACATCTGGATTTAATTCTGGATCAATTGGCCGATTACACCGAAAACCGCTTTGCCATGCAAAAGAAAGTGCAGGGCGCGATGATTTATCCGATTATTCTCATGCTGATGTCTTTTGCCATTGTGATGGGGCTGATGACCTATGTGGTTCCCGACATCGTCAAGACTTTTGATCAAAGTAAAGATGCCTTGCCGTGGATTACGGTTGTGCTGATGAAAGCCAGTGATTTCATCCGTGTGGCCTGGCCGTTTTTACTGATCGCCAGTGTACTGGGTTTCATCACTTTGGCACGTTTTTTAAGAACGTCTGCCGGGCATTATGCCTTTGATCGTTTAACGCTCAAATTGCCATTATTTGGTAAATTATCGCGTGGTATAAATGCAGCACGTTTTGCCAGCACCTTATCGATTTTGACCCAGTCTGGTGTACCTTTGGTTGATGCACTTAAAATTGGCGCCGCGGTAAGTAATAACTGGGTGATCCGTGACTCTGTTAACCAGGCAGCCGAGCGTGTCACTGAAGGTGGTAACCTGGCGACACAATTGGAACGCAGTGGTTATTTTCCAGCGATGATGGTACAAATGATCAAAAGTGGTGAAGCATCCGGCGAGCTTGATCGTATGCTGCAGCGCGCCTCGACCATGCAGGATCGGGAAGTGACTACACTGATTTCCACTTTACTGGCATTACTTGAGCCTTTAATGCTGGTCTTGATGGCAAGTATCGTGCTGGTAATCGTGATTGCTGTGATGATGCCAATTGTGAATATGAACAATATGATTTAACTGATTTTACATTTTATAAAGATAATGATTGTGCGAGAGAGTGAGATGCAAGGGAAACGATATCAAGTGAAGCAGTCTGGCTTTACCCTCATTGAAGTGATGGTGGTGATTGTAATTTTAGGTGTATTGGCTGCACTGATTGTTCCTAATGTGATGGGGCGTGGTGAAAAGGCCAAGGTTGATACCACTTCCATTACCTTAAAAGGCGTTGCTGGTGCTTTAGATCAATATAAACTGGATAATGGTAAATATCCGTCTATGCAAGATGGTGGTTTAGATGCACTGGTGAATCAGCCTGCTTCGGCTAAAAACTGGATGCCGGGCGGATATGTTAAAGGTGGTTATCCGAAAGACAGCTGGGACAATGATATTCAATATGTGATTCCAGGCGCTGAAGGCCGCCCATTTGATTTATATTCTTTTGGTGCTGATGGCAAAGAGGGTGGTGAAGATACGGATGCCGATATTTATTATCAGCCTTAATTAGAAATCACTATTTATTTTAATTTATCGAATATATCACTTCACTTCATCTGAATATTCAATAGAAGCTGAAGTGATAATAAATCTTAATTATAAAATATATATTAAAATATTGAATTTAAACAGAATATATAATAATCATTATTTGAGAGTTATAATAAGAATTATTCCCATATTTATTGATTACAAGAATTGTAAAATATGAATAAATATAGTCTTTTTATTTAATTAAAACTGAGCATAATATCCTTAATGGTATTTTTTAGCCAAGGAGAATGGAATGAAAGCATTAATAGTATCGGATGAAATTAACCAATTTCACTGGGCAATGCTCAAGTCTGTTCTTTTGATTTTGAGCTTGCTTCCCATTAGCCAGGGCATTCTAAGTTTATGGAATGCAACCGAAGGCAGTAGCCAGATCATGGTTGGCTTTTTTGCCATCAGTGTATTTAGCACATTATTTGTATTGTGTTTTTGGTCTGCATTAAAAGCCACTGTACTCAACTTAAAACAACAACAGTCTTCAACTTTAGAACAGGGTGTGGTGAAAGTTTATCGTTATATGCCGATGCTATTTTTAGCAGCCATGATGTCTTATTTGGTGACTCAGCTATAAATTAAAGGTAATAAAAAACCGAGGTATTGACCTCGGTTTTTAGTGCCTTTTTATTTCTTCTCCCTCTGGGATGAGGAATATATTCCGCAAGAGGATGAGGGTGATTAATCATAAATAATTAACCTCTCCCTAGCCCTCTCCTAGAAGGAGAGGGAACACTTAAAGCTAGCGCCGTGATTTAAACGACACATCCACCTTACGTGGACGGAAGCGCCAACCCAGTAGTAATAGCAATAATGACACAATCAATACTGGCCAATCACTTAAGCGCATATACAAGGTTTCGCCCTGCATGGCAGGTAGTTCACCACGAAGAATCGCAGTTTGATCGGTCGGTGCCTGTTTGACAATATGTCCGTGATGATCAATAAATGCCGTCACCCCGGTATTGGTAGCACGAATAAACCAGCGTCCATTTTCCTTGGCCCGCATCTGTACCATCTGCAAATGCTGCCAAGGTCCCGCCGTTCCGGTAAACCAGGCATCATTGGACACCGTAACCAAATAATCGCTTTGACTGGCATTACGACGGGTCAGGTTAGGATAAGCGACTTCATAGCAAATGGCCGCACCCAGCGCATGATTTTTCACATTTAACGGTTTCTGGTCGCGTGCTCCGCGAGAAAAACCGCTCATAGACGGGTCATTCTGTAATGCAGGCAGTACCCAGCTGAGCCAGCCCGATAAAGGTACATATTCGCCAAATGGAACCAGACGCTGTTTTTTATACAGACCATGCGACTCATCACCACTTGCCATAATGCTGTTGTAGTACATGGGGTGTTGTTCAACTTGTGATTCTTTTAAATCCCAGTAGGGGATACCCGTCACCCACGCTGTTCCGGTTTTATTGGCCTGAACTTTCATGGCATCCAGAAAGGGTTCAATATCAGTCTGGAACATTGGAATGGAAGATTCCGGCCAGACGATCAGATCCCGTCCCCATTCAGTCCGGCTTAAACTGGCGTAGATCATCAAGGTTTTGACCTGGTATTCGGTCAGCCATTTCAGGTCTTGCGGAATATTGCCCTGAATCAGGGAAACGGAAAGCGGTTTCTCACCTTTTTTTTCAACAAATTGAAGATAAGAAGCACCCCAGGCACCCAGCAGTAAGATGGCAGAGGGGATGATCCAAAACACACGTTTATTGATGATTTCCACCAGCGCACAGGCCAGTATAATCACCACAAACGATACACCGAAAATACCGAATAAGGGTGCATAGTTATCTAGGAAACGTTCGGTAAAGGCATAACCGACAAATAGCCATGGGAAACCGGTAAATACCCAGGTTTTAGCCCATTCGAAGAATATCCACAGCGGTGCAAAAGTCAGGGGTGTTTCCGGGAAAAAGCGGCGATAGATCCAGGTTTGCAGCGCGGTAAATAGTCCCATCACCAAGGCCATAAAGACAATCATCAGTACGCTTAGGAAAGCACTGGTATCGCCATAGACATGGATTGAGGTATACAGCCAGAAGGCACCGACAAACCACAAGCCAAAGCCATAAGCCCAGCCAATAAAAAAAGCCTGTGGAGCAGAGCGTTTACGCAGTGAAGCATAGAGCAAAGCTGGAGACAATATGGCCAGCCACCAGTAATAATAAGGTGCCAGTGCAAAACTGAATAAGGCACCTGAAAAAAGCGAAATGAAAAAGGGATAAATAAAAGGGAGCTGCTTGTGTTGTTGAGATGAATTTAACAGCTTATCAAAGTAAGTTCTCATTTACGGACAGCTCGAATCAGATGAATAGTACGTGCATCTGCTTCTAAAATGGTAAATTCCCAATTCTCAAGTTCAATCACTTGACCTTGTAAATCGCTGACTAGACCCATTTCTTGAAGCAATAAACCGCCGACAGTTTCTACTTCATCATCGGAAAAATCAGCATCTAAAACATTGTTAAAGTGTTCAATTGGTGTAAGTGCCTGAACCAGCCAGGTATTCGCCGTGTGTGGATCGTTATCGGGAATAATGTACTGGGCTTCTTCATCGACCTTGTCGTGTTCATCTTCAATTTCACCGACAATTTCTTCCAGAATATCTTCTAAAGTGACCAGACCTGAAGTGGTGCCATATTCATCAATCACTACTGCAATATGGGTCTGGGTGTTTTTCAACATCCGCATAACCTGATCGGAACGCGCACTTTCCGGTACAAACAGCGGTTGGCGCATGAGTGCGCGGATATCTACTTTAGAGGTGGGTTCGGTCAAAAAAGGCAGCAGGTCTTTGGCCAATAAAATGCCGACCACATTATCCGGTTGATCAGATGAAAAAACAGGAAAACGTGAATGTGCAGATTCCACCAGAACATGCAGAATATCGAGCAGCTGATCATCTTCTTGCAAGCTGATCATGGCGGTTCGTGGGGTCATGACCTCGCGAATTTTGGTTGCCGGAAGGTCAAGTACGCCTTCAAGCATGGCAACAGTATCGGGTTCTAAAAAACGACGTGAATCTTGTACTAATTTTAACAGTTCGTCGCGAGTTTCGGGTGCTGTACCCAGCCATTTGCGTAAGCCGCGCATGCCCCACGACGGGCCTGATTCCTCGTGCATGATCTTTCCTAAAGACGCTTAATATCTAAAAAATGTAATTTTAATCATACCGTAGAAAATACAGTTGTCTATCGCTAATCTTCATCTAAATCACAGGCAATTGAGTCAGAAAACCAGGCTATCTCCTTCATTTTCCTGTATATCACCGGACCTGTATGTTTATGCTAAAATAACCGCAGCTTTTAAACCTGAGTTTTCTGATGTCTGAACCCTCTGTTACGCCAAGCATTCAATTAAATACCCGTGGACTACGTTGCCCGGAACCGGTGATGATGCTGCATCAGGCCATTCGTAAATCCAAGTCTGGCGATGTGGTGGAAGTATTCGCAACGGATAATTCAACTTCTTGGGATATTCCAAAATTCTGTATGCATTTGGGACATGAGCTGTTATTACAAGAAGAACGTTTAGATGAAAATGGCAATAAAGAGTTTCATTATCTGGTACAGAAGGGTTAATGATTTTTTATTTAAAACACGTGATTAGAGATGTGTGATTGAAAGATTGATTCATCACTTACGACTTAAATTTTAAGTTGTTTTAATCTCTCAAAAATAAACCCGCTTTTTAGCGGGTTTATTTTTATCTTATATGAGGATTACATATTCGGGTAATTAGGACCACCGCCACCTTCTGGTGTTACCCAAGTGATGTTCTGTGAAGGATCCTTGATGTCGCAGGTCTTGCAGTGTACACAGTTGGCTGCATTGATCTGGAAGCGTTTAGAACCGTCATCATTTTCCATGATTTCGTATACACCCGCAGGGCAGTAGCGCTGCGCCGGTTCATCCCATTTTGGCAGGTTCACATTCACTGGAATTGAAGCATCGGTCAGTTTTAGGTGAGCAGGCTGGTTTTCTTCATGCACAGTGTTGGATACAAACACCGAAGACAAACGGTCAAAGGTCAACTTGCCATCCGGTTTTGGATAGTTCGGCTTAAAGTTCACCGCATCCACGGTTTTCAAGGCACTGAAGTCTGTTACCAGGTCGTGCAGGGTAAACGGTACTTTAAATACGTTCTGGTCGATAAAGTTAAACGCACCACCGATCCACTGGCCAAACTTGTGCATCGCGGGGCCAAAGTTACGCGAGTTATACAGCTCTTCTTTTAGCCAGCTGTTGTTGAACTTGTCGGTATAAGCCGTGAGTTCTTTGGCAAATAAGTCTTCACCTTCAGTCACACGCGCAACCGCCAGATCACCACCTTTTGCTACACCGGCAGCAATTGCTTCAAACACTGCTTCACCGCAGAGCATGCCGGATTTCATCGCGGTATGTGAGCCCTTGATTTTGGCAAAGTTCAGGAAGCCGGCATCGTCACCAATCAGCGATCCGCCCGGGAAGGTAAATTTCGGTAGCGAGTTAAAGCCGCCTTTGGTCACGGCACGCGCGCCATAAGAAATACGTTTGCCACCTTCCAGATACTGCTTGATCAGCGGATGGGTTTTCCAGCGCTGCATTTCCATAAAAGGATACATATGCGGGTTGGTATAGGATAGATCGACAATCATGCCTAAAGTCACCTGATTGTTTTCCGCATGATACAACCACCAGCCGCCTGAAGAGCCTGTTTCAGACAATGGCCAGCCTGCACCGTGCATCACCAGACCTGGCTTGTGTTTCGCAGGGTCGATTTCCCACAGCTCTTTGATCCCGATACCATAATGTTGTGGATCTGAATCTTTATCGAGGTTGTATTTGGCAATTAAACGCTTGCCGAGGTGGCCACGACAGCCTTCAGCAAACAGGGTGTATTTGGCATGCAGTTCATAGCCCGGAGTAAAGTTATGTGTCGGTTCGCCATCCTTGCCAATGCCCATGTCACCGGTTTGAATGCCTTTCACCGAACCATCTGCATGGTACAGAATTTCAGCAGCGGCAAAACCCGGGAAGATCGATACTTCCAGCTCTTCCGCTTTTTGACCCAACCAGCGCACCACGTTGCCGAGCGAGATAACATAGTTGCCATCGTTATGCATGGTTTTAGGCACCATCCAGTGTGGCGCTTCTTGTGATTTTTCATCCGAGAGCAGGAAATAGGTCTTGTCTTCGGTCACTGGAACATTTAAAGGTGCACCTTCTTCCTTCCAGTTCGGGAACAGCTCATTCATGGCACGTGGTTCCAGTATCGCACCGGACAAGATGTGCGCACCGACTTCAGAGCCTTTTTCCACCACACAAACCGACAGATCGTTCAGGTTGTTTTCAATTGCAAGTTGACGGATCTTGATCGCTGCAGAAAGACCGGCCGGTCCTGCACCTACGATGACGACGTCAAACTCCATCGATTCACGTTCGATGTGTTCCATGTAGGATTCCTCATATCATTAGAAGGTGGCGACCGTCATTATTCCGGTGCTGCCATGAGTGTTCTGTATGCCCAGACACAATTTTAGTATCGTGCCTTTTATATTGTGGGCTAGTATAGTTTTAAACCTTGATCTAGCCAATTGGCTGAATCATATTATTTTTCCGTCAGCAGGGTCTTTAGTCATGATTAATCAAAATAATTCACCAAATTCGACGAAAAAAGTAGCTATTGGCGATGATAAAAATTTAAAAGGCATTGCACAATACTTAAAAGATGCACAGGCCGGTCACAAAAGGTCAATCCCACCTCTGGATCAATTCAACCCAAAGCATTGTGGGGCAATGGATTTAAAGGTAAAAGCCAATGGAGAATGGTGGCACGAAGGTCAATTGATCAAACGACAAGCCCTGATTGACTTGTTCTCAACCGTGCTCTGGAAAGAACAGGGCAAAGTCTACTTAAAAACCCCGGTTGAGCAGGTTGAGATTGAGGTGGAAGATGAGCCTTTATTTGTCAATCAGGTCGACCAGATCGAGATTGATGGAAAGACCTATATTCAATTCACCACGACCACCCAGGATATAGTGATTGTCGATCAGGAGCATGCAGTTTTTATGCGTGAATATGAAAGTGAATTACGTCCTTATGTACACGTGCGTTTCGGGATTAACGCCTTAATTCAACGCTCTGCTTTTTTTCATTTAATTGAAATGGGAGAGCTGCTTGAAAATGACAAAAATGAAACCATTTTAAGCTTACAAAGTGGCGATTTTTACTTGCAATTAGGCACCTGAGGTTTAAGCTTTGATTTTCCGATTTCTTGAACTGCTGAAAGTGAAACCATGACAGCCATTCATCCTGTTTATCCTTTAATCGATCCAATGCCCAAGGCACAAGCTGATGCACCCATCGGGATTTTTGATTCTGGAATAGGTGGCTTGTCTGTAGCACAAGAAATTGCCAGACATTTACCCAAAGAACGTATTGTTTATTATGCCGATACTGCACATGTGCCGTATGGGCCGCGAAAAGATCAGGAAATTCGTGAGCTTACGGCGCATGCAATTGAATGGCTGTATCGGAAAGGATGTAAAGTCGCGGTGGTAGCCTGCAATACTGCTTCTGCATTCAGTCTGGATTATTTACGTGATCATTATGGAGAAAATTTTCCAATTATCGGTCTGGTACCAGCACTGAAACCGGCCGTTTTGCAAACTAAATCCAAAACCGTGGCGGTGCTTGCCACGCCTGCAACCTTTCGTGGTCAGCTGATTAAAGACGTCATCCAGCGTTTCGCAATTCCTGCTAATGTGAAGGTTATTCCTGTCACTTGTCTGGATTTGGTGCCCTTTGTGGAAAGTGGTGCACAGATGAGCCAGGCATGTTTAACCACCTTAAAAGAAATTTTGCAACCGGTGGTCGATCAGGGGGCCGACTATTTAGTTTTGGGGTGTACACATTATCCCTTCCTAAAACCTGCAATTCAGTCTATATTTGGTCAGAAACTGACATTAATTGACTCTGGGCTGGCAGTTGCGCGACAAACCGCCCGTATTTTGATTAAAAATCAATTGTTATTTGAGCAAGATCGAAATAATGGCTTAGCTATTGAGTGCTATGTGAGTGGCAATAATGCAGAACATTTAAAAACCGTGTTGCAGTTCCTCATTCCAGAAGATTTAACGTGGAATTTGAGCAATATGGGTGTTGAATAAGTAAAGAAATACAGCTAGTGTTCTGAAATATATTAGAAAAATATTTATATTGGGGTGTTGAATTATATTGTGATTGCTCAGAGATGAGTTTGTCAGGATATAATAAGCAATTGGAAGAGGATAACCAATGCTCGATAAGCGTTATCAGGTTTTTATTACCACTTCTGGCAGTGAAATGCAGCCGGAACGAATTGTTTTAGCTCAAACTTTAGTAGGCATGGGGTTCTTTTCCTGGGGCTTAGAACAACGGACACCTTTAAGCACCGCGTTTGCACGGCGTCAGATTGATGATTGTGACTATGTGATCCTGCTGCTGGGCAGTCAATATGGTGAACAGTCTGTGTCAGGTGTAGGTTATATGCATCTGGAATATATTTATGCAGTCACCAAACAGAAACCGATTATTGTGTTTATGCATGAAGATCCTGCCTCACGTGATGAGTCTTTGCATGACCAAAAACCTGAATTGCGCGAAAAATTTTTAGAATTCCGCAAATTATTACAGCAAGAAGTGGATCAGGTTTTTACTTACCGTAGCCTGCGTGATCTGGAAATGGCCGTGCGTTTGAACATGCCACAAATGCTGGAGCGTTATCCGGTATCGGGATGGGTTAGACCGCAAAACACCCAGGCTTTACATGATGAAATTGATCAACTGAAAGCTAAAATTGAGCAGCTTGAAACCGAAGTCGGAAAACGGGAAGTCGACCCGTTCCTGTCCTTGCCTAAAGTGTCCATGCAAGAAGTATTTTCTTTTGAATATCGTATGCATGCCTATCAAGATGGTAATTTTAAGGAACTGAAAATTCAGAAGAAGCTCACTTGGGCTCAGCTCCTGTCTATTTTGGGCAGCATGTTTGTCAATCCAACACCAGAAGAATATTTTTCCAAATGTATCAATGATTACTTGAATGATACTGGGCTGGCTGATGCCCGGGTGGAAATGCCACGTGCCCATGCCGTTGCCCGTGCACAAATTAATATTCGTGCCTTACACAGTATTAAACTGCAAATGCGTCAAAATGACTGGATTGTCCCGTCAGGCCGTGATGACCATCAACGGATGCTCTGGCAGCTGACCCTCAAGGGACAAAAGCTACTTGAAAGTAATTTGCTTGATAATGATCGTGTTTTTCAATTTAAATCTGCATTTTAATCCATATAAAGAAAGTGCAGAAAGCTGTTAAAGTAAAGCAGTTCATTTCTATTGGAAAAAGGTCTGATGTCTTCTGCAGCTAAAACAAAAGTCACGATTATTTTGGCCAATTTGGGTACGCCGGATCAACCCACGGTCCCTGCAGTTCGTCGTTTTTTGAAGCAGTTTCTGTCCGACCAGCGTGTCATTGAAATCCCCAAGCCAATTTGGCAAATCATTTTACGGCTGTTTATTTTACCTTTTCGTCCCAAGCGTGTGGCCCATGCCTATGAAATGGTGTGGCAGAACGATTCTCCCATGCGTGAAATTTTGTTGGACCAAGTCATTGATGTAAAAAAAACATTAACAGAGCAATATCCTGAATTTGAACTCAATGTCATTCCAGCCATGACCTATGGCAATCCAGGCATTGATTCTGCCTTGAATCGCTTGTCACAGGATATTCCAGATCACATTATTTTATTGCCTTTATTTCCGCAGTATTCGGCCACCTCAACAGCACCTTTATATGATGCCCTCGCAAAATGGATTTTGACGCAGCGCAATTTGCCAGGTCTGTCCATCATTCGTGATTATTATCAGCATCCCGCATTTATTCAGGCACTGGCACACAGTGTCTGGGACTATCAGGCCGTACATGGCCAGCCAGAAAAACTATTGATGTCATTCCACGGCATCCCTCAGCCTTATGCAGATAAAGGCGATCCTTATGCCGATCGTTGCCGTATCACGGCACAATTATTGGCAGATGCATTAGGCTTATCCGAGGAGCAATGGGCCATCAGTTTCCAGTCGCGTTTTGGAAAACAGGAGTGGGTAAAACCCTATACTGATGCCTTGCTGGAAGAATGGGGCAAGCAAGGGGTGAAATCGGTTCAGGTGATGAGTCCTGCTTTCTCCGCAGATTGTCTGGAAACCCTGGAAGAATTAGCGCTGCAAAATGCTGAAATGTTCCAGTCGGCAGGTGGTGGAGAATATGCTTATATTCCGGCATTAAATTGTCGTCCAGATCATATCGCCTTGCTCAGCACACTGCTTCAGGCTAATCTTGATGGATTAAAGCATACATTCGCTCACTAATTTTTCCGAGGTTTCATTCTTATGCTGCAAGTCAAAATTGTGCCGGTCACCGCATTTCAGCAAAACTGTTCAATTGTTTGGGATGCAGAAAGCAAAGAAGCCATTTTGATTGATGCTGGTGGTGAAGCGGAAAAATTAAAAGCCGAGGTGGAAGCTTTGGGGCTAAAGGTAAAGGCCTTATGGTTGACGCATGGGCATCTGGATCATGCTGGTGCAGTCGGGGCTTTAAGCAAGGCTTGGAATGTACCGGTGATTGGTCCGCACAAGGAAGATGTCTTTTGGCTCGACATGATTCAGGAAGTATCGCAACGTTATGGTTTTCCTGTTCCTGAAAAGGTAGATGTGACTCAATGGCTTGAAGGCGGAGAAGTGTTAATGCTGGGAGAGGAAGAGTTTGAAGTTCGTTTTGCTCCAGGTCATACGCCGGGTCATGTGATGTTCTATAACAAAAACTATGGCCTGCTATGGACAGGAGACGTATTGTTTAAAGGGTCCATTGGACGTACCGATTTCCCGCGTGGCAACCACCAGCAGCTGCTTGATTCGATTCAACGTGAATGTTTTAGTTTGCCGGATGAAACCCAATTTATTTCCGGTCATGGTCCCTTAAGTACCATTGGTTTTGAAAAACAGCATAATCCTTTTGTAGCAGGTAAAGCAGGTTAATTTTTCCTGTAAGAGATTGATGAATTCATTTCATTAATCTCGATGAAAGGGTCCACTGCGCAGCTGTTTTAATTCCAAGGCAATAATAATGGCTGCAAGCATGAATAAAATGCCAATCGCAATAATAATGCCATCGTGGATATACAAGCCGAAAATCAGCCCCACAATACTGAAGCTGACAAACAGAAAAAATAGAATTTTTAAGCACCAAAGACCCATGGGGCTCTCCTTTTTATAGCTTTTAAAATTTATTGGTGTTCGTTTTTATCGTTATGAGGCTGTTATAGCCCAACTGTACTGTTTTTAAGTTTAGTTTTAAGTGTTCAATTAAGAAAAATTTTATTGCTATTCTTGTAGAAGGATTATAGTTTAAAAAGTGAGTACGGGTTATTCTTTTTATCGGTAAATGAGAGAAATTTAACAGTTGTAAAAAACTGTTTTTAAGTCGTTTTTGTGGGTAAATTTGAATTACGTAATGAAGAAAATAAGAAACAAATTTATAGGCACATGAACATTTCTCTATAAAAGGCTGACTTGTATCACGTAATTTATAGCTTATTATTTTGAGGGATGAATTGTGAAGCGACTATTGATAAAAATAGCCCTGTTTATATTTACTATTCTCATGTTGGCATGTTTGGGTTTGGGGATTTATAGTCAAGATTTGCTGATCACGGCGATTGGTATCCTTCTGATTTTTTGTATTATTCTTTTGGTTTTAGAATATAAAAATATGCTTTCCAATCCATTTGACTAAGGTGGATCAATCCATTTTATCCACCTTTAGACGAGTTTTCCTGCGGATCACGCAAGACGATTAAAATTCATCTTGTTCGCCACTGTTATCTGCTTGCGGTGCATCCTGAGTCGGCAGTTTATATTCATCACTGGCCCAGGCTCCCAGATCAATCATTTTGCAACGTTCTGAACAAAAAGGACGAAATTCATTGCCTTCCCAAGTGGATGGTTTGCCACAGCGGGGACACGGAAAAGTACGCGGCATGTTATTCTCCGAAGAAAAATAAGGATTCAATTAGGCAAATACAGTCGCTCTTGCTAGACTTGAGCGGATTTTTGTTAGTTTGATCTGATTATGCCAATTCGTCAATTTCAAGCACAGCGTATGCATGCGCCTCGTGATTTTCAAATGATTCGCCCAGATCCCGTTTGTGTGGAAATTGGTGCCGGTAAAGGTAAACATGCCTTACTGTTTTCAGCTCAAAATCCTGAAAAAAAATTGATCGCCATTGAGCGCACACGTGAAAAATACCTGGCCATGCAAAAACAGCATGCTCTGGAAGGACAAAAGAATTTACAGGCGATTCATGCCGATGCCATGCCGTGGATTGTGCATGCCTTATTGCCTGCTCAAGTACAGCAGTTTTTTATTCTCTATCCGAATCCCGAACCGCATAATCCGGCGCAACGCTGGTTAAACATGCCATTTTTTGAGTTTCTGCTGTCACGCTTACAGCCGGGTGGTACCGTCACATTGGCCAGTAATATTCCTGAATATATTGCAGAAGCACAGCAGCAGTTGATTGAAGTCTGGAAATTGCCTTTTGTCAAAGAAGTGATTCCAGCTACATCGGCGCGTACCCATTTTGAAATTAAGTATCTGCAGCGTGGTGAGTTGTGCCAGCAACTGATCATCAGCAAACCTGAAAGCTACCCGACACGTTTTGATGAGTTTATGCCTTTACAAGGGCAAAATTCGGTTCAAGCGGGAGCAGCAGAAGCTGATATTAAAAACGCTGAATGAGTTGGTTATGAAAAAGCGTGTTGCAATTATTGGAGCGGGCCCCGCCGGTTTAATGGCCGCGGAACTGTTAAGCCAATATGGTTATCAAATTCATGTCTATGAACAAAAGCCGTCTGCCGCACGCAAGTTTTTGATGGCGGGTAAAACCGGGCTGAATATTTCCCATGCTGAGCCAATCGAGCAATTTATCCAGCGCTACGATCAGGCAGAATGGCTCGCCTCTTGGGTAAAAAAATGGGATGCGAACTGGATTCAGCAATGGATGAAGGGTTTGGGGATTGAATCCTATATCGGCTCATCAGGACGGGTGTTCCCGGTAGAAATGAAGGCGGCCCCTTTACTGCGTGTCTGGTTGAAACGTCTTGCTGAACAGGGTGTGATATTTCACTATCGCCATCAGGTCTTGAATTTAAACGGTCAGCAATTGTGTATCCGGGATTTAACCACCCAGCAAGACAGCCAGCAGGTTTTTGATGCCATCATTATGGCTTGTGGCGCGGTATCCTGGTCGCAACTGGGTAGTGACGGCGCATGGCAGCAATGGCTGTCTCAGGGCGATATTGAAGCCTTTCAGGCCAGTAATGCCGGGGTAGAACGTATCTGGTCCAAGTTTATGCAGCCGGTCTTTGGCCAGCCTTTAAAACGTGTAGAAGCCTGGGTAGAGGGTCAAACTAAAAGTATGGGCGATATTGTGATTACCCATTATGGTCTGGAAAGCGGGTTGATCTATAAGCAAGGGCGTGCACTGCGTCAGCAAGTGAAAAATGGTCAGGTCATGCAACTGTATCTGGATTTGCTTCCCGATCAAGGTATTGAGCAATTGGCGACAAAATTACAGCCAAGTAAAAAGCAGTCGTTGAGCAATGTCTGGCGTAAGGCAGGACTGGATGCAGCCAAAGCCAATCTGGTACGTGAACTGGTTAAAAAAGACGTATGGAACGATCCGCTGGCTTTAGCCCAGCAGATCAAGCATTTGCCTGTTGTTTTAGTGGGATTCCGTCCGATCGAAGAAGCGATCAGCTGTGCGGGTGGCGTAAAACGCGATGTTCTATCGGAACAGTTGCAATTGAAGTCCAATCCGCATGTGTTTTGTTGCGGCGAAATGCTGGATTGGGATGCACCGACTGGAGGCTATTTGCTGACTGCCTGTTTTGCGACAGGTCGTGCTGCAGGCGAGGGTGTGCATGCCTATCTGGCTGCACAAAAATAACAGTGCATCATGCGGCCAGTTTTGAACTGTGATTTAAAACCTGCTAAGTTGCAGATTCAATCCTTATAAAAAATGCAGCAGTTATGTCAGAACAAAAGCGATATACAGGAAGTTGTTTGTGTGGCGGTTTGCGCTATGAAATTCGGGGCGAAATTGGCGACATCGTGCAATGTCATTGCCAACGTTGCCGTAAGGCCAATGGGACGGCCTTTGCCACCAACGCTCCAATTCAAAAAGCCGATTTTCACATTGTGCAAGGTGAACATTTACTGAAAAAATTTCAGTCCACCGAAACCACACAGCGCTGTTTCTGTAGCGATTGTGGCTCGCCGATTATCAGCATTAAAACTGATACGCCCGATCTGTATCGCCTGAGAATAGGCACGCTGGATACACCGTTGCAGCAAAAGCCGACGCAACATATTTTTGTGGCCTCCAAGGCCGAGTGGGATACCATCTGTGATGGTCTGCCACAATATGAAGAACGACCTTAGTCATACTGAAACTAGTGATTAAAAGATCAAGGGATTACAGTATCCCTTTTTTACACACAAAATTTTAATAGCCAGATTCAGTTGTCCCAGATTTGGCTACTTCAGCTTTTTTTGTTTCGGCTTGGTTCATGTCTGGATATTGTGATTGCCAGTGTTCCAGCTGTTCCTGAGCATGTAAAAATTCACCCAGGCCTTTGGCTTGATCTGCTGAATTTTTAATGGGTTCTGCTTTTTTATCTTTGTGCTCATCATAAAGCTTGGCTTGAGCTTGCCAGTATTCCGCCATCAGCCCCTGAATATAGCGTCCCTGTTGCGTTTTTAAATTCAGTTGTTTGAGCATGTTCAGGGCAGACTGGATATTGTCACGTTTACGGTTGTAGGCAAATTCCTCTGTTAGCGAACCGTTCTCCTGCATTTTCACCAGTTCATCTTCCATTTCATCGCTCATTTGGGTAAAACGCGTGTCAAAGTCAGTCAGCATGGCGATATCATGCGGATCATCCGGGGTTTTTTCAAAGGCTTTCACCGGTTCAGTAATCAGCTCCTGCATCACTTTATCTTCAGATTGAACTTTATCATTTGGAGATGGAGTACCGTCACGGTCATTACAGGCCGTCATCAGTACACTTGAGCACAGTAAAACAGGAAGAGCAAAATGTTTGAATTGACGTTGCATCATGATGGTTCCTTTATTTCTGATCGAGTGTTTTAAAGTCATAGGCATAGGTCACATAGGGGAATGCGATTTCATCTTGAGGATGCTTGCCTGTATACTCTAAAACGATCTGTTCAAATTCAGCTTTTAACTGCTGCTGTTCATGTGCTGACATGGCGGCAATAAAACTGGTAGAGAGCAGGCGTTTAGACACCACCTGTTCCACAGTGCCGACATGTTGCTGCTGAAACGTTTCGGTATTTTGTAATTGAAACAAGGCTTGCTGTTCAAAGACCTTTTTCCATTGACCGCTATGATAACGTGGCGTATTGCCTTCCAATGGCTCAATACGGTCTGCCAGTGCTTTGACCCAGTCGACCTCAACATCGCGCTGATTCCAGATCAGTGCCAGATGTCCGGCCGGTTTGAGCACTCGATGAATTTGTGTTAACGATTCAAGATTGGCAAACCAGTGAAAGGATTGTGCACAGACCACAGCATCTATACTATGGGCGGTTAAAGGCAGAGATTCACTCGACGCCTGTAGCGTTTTAATGTCGGGATAGGCGAGTTGCAATTGTGTCAGCATGGCCTGAATTGGCTCAATGGCAATGATGTGTGAGGTCAGCTGTTTTAAGTAAGGTAAGAATTTGCCAGTACCTGCACCCAGATCAACCACCTGCGACTGTTCACCCAGTTGGAGCTGATCACGTAGCCAATTGACGATGTCTTGTGGATAACTCGGACGAACTTGTTGATAAAGTTCAGCGGCAGAACTGAAGCCTTTTTGAGCAGCAGGATGAAGTGATTGTGTCATATTTTGCGCTTTTTAATCTTCATGGCATCTATAAAATAACATATTCGCTTTTCGTAAATAGGCAAGGTGTCTATTTGTAGCATTGATTCTGATAAAGGGCCGATTTGCTTCGGTGTGGAAATGGATAAACACATTATTTTTGAAGACGAACAAATTCGTGCAATCTTTCTGAAAGGCTCATCGGATGAACTGATTTTTTCTTTTGGCGATTTAATTACCCGCGCCAAAGGACTGTCGATTAATGCGGAAAAATCACTGCATAAGTATAACTTTAACGTGATTGGCATTATGCCGAAGCAGAAATCCTGGTTTCCTGAAAGTTCGATGCGCGAGATGTTTGCCCAAATTCAGGAACTGATTGCACCGTTTAAAACCCGGATTGGCTATGGTGGTTCCATGGGCGGGTATGCGGTTATCAAGTATTCCAATCTTCTGGATTTAAAGCGCGTAGTGGCGCTGGTGCCGCAGTATTCCATCAATCCTGAAGAAGTCGAAGACCCGCGCTATAACATGTTCTTTCATCCTGAACAGAATGCCTATATGCGCATTCAGCCTCAGGATGTTGCAGCGGAACGTGAATATATTGTGGTCTATGACCCTTACTGTCCAGAAGACCGTGCGCATTATTTAAAACTTGAACAGGTGCTGCCAAAAATTCAGACCCTGAACCTGCCTTTTACCGGACACGATGCCATTGCGGTACTGGCCAATTCAGAACTGCTGCATGACTTTTTATTGCATGAGTTTGATGCTAGCTATTTTTATCGCAAAATCCGTCAGGTGAAAAAGAACAGCAAGTTTTACTATCGTAAAGTCATTGAAAACCTGTTGCCCCGACACCGCAATGCCTTGGGTTCGATTTTGGTGAATAATGATTTGCAGCTGGACAGCCAGTTTTTTGATGCCAAGTTAAAGAATAATTTACTCAGGGAATTGCTGCGCAATAAACAGGTCAGTCAGCAAGATTTACTGAAATTAGGCATACAGGTCAATTTGCCGCAGGAAAATCGCAGTCAGTTACTGGACTGTTTTGGTCATGGTCTGGTATTTAATGTGATTAGCCAGAAGATTGAAAGCTATGCGGCCAGTGCCATCGCCCTGAATCATAAATTTCTGATGCCGATCTTTGCCAAGGGCAGTGGATTGGTACACATTTCAATGAATGACGAACGTTTTATCGTGGCCATGAATGACCGGCAAGTGATGAAACTGTTCAGGGAACAGGAAGCTTTAGCCGCTGGGATGCATCCCTTGGTCATTAAAAAATATAGTGATTTTTATCTGCTTAGTTATAAGCATTTAAACTTGAGCAATAACGAATATGGTAGTCATGAGTTTGTGGAAGATGCTCCTGAAACTGCGCAATTTGTGACCCAGCCTGACCCGTTATCTGCGCTATAGCCTATAGATTCAGGGTTTAGCATGCACCCCAATTTGTTTTAATTTTGATCACTTTCTTTATCTTTAAATCGGTCTAAGATAGAACGGTAAGGCAAGTTCTTATGACTCAAAATTAAACAATAAATAACGGGTGCTTCAGGATGAAACGTGATTTTATACCGGCTGTACTTTTAACCCTCATCTCTATATTCATACCTTGCTATGCTTTCGCAGACAGTCTAGATCCGACTTATATCATTATGGGCGGGGGAATGCTTGTGGTGTTTGCCCTGGCAATTTATGTATTTTATGAAATCTACAAGTCGATTCAGCTGCATATCAACAAACCCACTAAATAGTGGGTTTTGTATTTTTCATCTCTAAATTTGGTTGAAAAAGAATGTAAAACTGGCTTTTAATGTCTGGGCAATAATTTTTAGATATTCATCAAACTCAGCCAAGGGAAGCAGCATGAAAGCCGTATTTTTAGATTATGAATCGCTGGATAAAAATGATCTGGATTTAAGTCAGCTTGAAGCTGTATTTGATGAGCTGAAACTTTTTCCAACGACGACCCAGGCACAGCTGCTCGAACGTGTACAAGAGGCAGAGGTCATTATCAGTAATAAAGTCGTGGTCGATGCTGCTACCTTGCAACAATGTCCACAGTTAAAACTGATTTTAATTTCGGCAACGGGCACCAATAATATTGATCTGGTTCAGGCACGTAAACAAGGCATTGTGGTATGCAACTGTCAGGGTTATGGCACCGCGGCAGTGGCACAGCATACTTTAAGCTTGATGCTGGCTTTAGCAACTTCATTACTCAAATACGACCGTGCCGTAAAGCAAGGCGAGTGGAATAAGGCTTCACAGTTCTGTCTGCTGGATTTCCCGATTATCGAGTTGTCTGGCAAAACGCTGGGTATTGTCGGTTATGGTGAATTGGGACAGGCTGTGGCAAAGCTGGCTGAAGCTTTTGGCATGATGGTTTTGGTCGGATCATTGCCGAACCGTCCAACTGATGCGAGCCGCGTACCTTTTGCAGAACTGTTGCCGCAAGTGGATTTCCTGAGTCTGCATTGTCCCTTAACTGACGATACCCGTGATTTAATTGATGCCCAAGCTTTCGATGCCATGAAACCAAGCGCATTTTTAATTAACTGCGCACGCGGTGGAATCGTCAATGAAGCTGCGTTGGCTGATGCCTTGCGTCAGGGCAAAATTGCCGGGGCTGCCACCGATGTGCTCACGGTTGAGCCGCCTAAACAAGGTAATGTGCTGTTAGCCGATGATATTCCCAACCTGATCATTACTCCGCATAGTGCATGGGGCAGTGTCGATGCACGGCAACGGATTGTGCAGCAGATGCAGCAGAACGTACTGGCCTTTAAAGCAGGACAGCCGATTCGACAGGTCAATTAATTTATCTTTTCAATCAGTCTCTCACACAGAGGCTGATTGCTTATAATCAACTTGATTTATAAATCGGCGTTGGTTTTACCTATACAGCTTGTACTTGAGCAGCCAGTCATATGTAGGTGCAAATTAATTACTGGTTGAAGACTCACTCAGCGGATGCGAAATAATCGGTGCAGGCTGATCATTTGGACTGCCGATAATATGATCCTTAGTTTCAGTTATTTTTTGATTGACCGTGGCTGCTGCGTGTTGTGACTTTTCTTTGGCAATGGCTGATTTTTCAGTGGCAAAGTCCTTGGTTTCTTCCCAGGCATTTTCGACTTTGGGTTTGACTTTGGCCACACCTTTTTGCGCCGCTGTATCCACCTTTTCCGCCGTGTTCTGAACCTTCTGCTGGGCCTTATGACCGAGCACTTTAAAGATATTGGGGTTATCCCCATAAGGTGCAGGGTGGCTGTGTGCTGGAGCTGTAGTACTGGTTTGAGCCAAAACAGAGGTGGATGCCAAAATGGCACTTGTAATCAATACCGTTTTCATCATTTTCATTGTAAGGATAATTCCTGTTCGAGTAATGGCTGCAATCTAATTCAATTTTCTATTGGATTTTATTCTAAGAGTGAATGATGGGGAAAATGTGGAATGTGGCGAAATTAATACAGATTCATTACATTTAAGCTCAATCTTCCGATTGTTTTATCCAAGAAAAAAAGCCCGTGAAAATGAGCTTTTTATACAGTCATTTAAAAAGATACCTTATTTTTCAATTTCCTGAGTGGGATCGGCTGAAGCTGCTTTTTCAGAATATGGATTCAGTTCCGCATGGGTTTGACCGTTAATATCCATATTGCTGGGATGTGAATGGTTGCTATTTTTACTTGGGATAGCATTTTTAGCGGCAAAGTTCTGGATGTTTTCTGGGGAGTCTGGCTTTGCAGTTCGAGTTTTACTCATCTCTTCTTTACTGCTATGAACGATGTCAGCAGTATTTTGATCACTGTGTTTAACTTTTAGCTCTGAAGTTGCTTTGGTGTCCGGGTTAGCAAAAAGGGAAGTACAAGCTAAAAGTGCTGTGCTCATCACTATTATTCTGATTGTTTTCATAGCCCGATTTATCCTTACATGATAAAACTCGAGTGTTTACCGAGTTATAAGAGCACCATCATAACCAGTTTAATGCGGGAGTTCGGAATCAGAGATTAAATTCACACGTTTTTGCAACACCGAATAACAATCTGCCTCGATATGTGAAAATGATTTACAAACTAAATTATATACGTTTTTGATTTTTATTCTTTTATAAGAATCGTGCTGCTTTAAGCCATACACTTGGAAGTTTAGTTTCTCTATCGCTTTGACTGTATAAAAAGAAAGAATCACCAAGTCCCAATAGATTCAGTGATTCTGATGGGGAGAGTTAGTTACATTGGGCTAAGGCATCTTTATGGAAATGATGGCGCAGGGCAAGGAAGTTTTTTTGTACTTCTGGGCTATGCAGGTCAAAATTATTGGCGGTGCTTGAGCCATCTTGGGCAAAGGTGGTTGCACCACCCGAAATTAGGGTATTGCCTTTAAATGACCAGTGTTCTATGGATTTTCCTGCTTTGAGGTTGCCGGTAAATTCAATCACGCATTTATCAATAAATTTAGTCAGTTTGGCTTTGTTATCCACTGTGTCTGGATAGACTTCCAGATTCTGAACTTCTTGTAATACGCCGGTTTCAAGTTGTGGGATTTTAGGCGCAGTTGTACACGCCGTAACAGCAATACCCGCAAGACCAGTCAAAATAAGCATTTTAAATTTCATATGATTCTTTCTTGTTGAGTGTTGTTAGTTTGAGTATAGGGAATCGGATGAAAATTGGCTATAAAAACTAGTTTTCAATTACTTCGAATATAGCTTCATCATAATTTATTTGGATTAACATTTTTTCACCTTTTGAGGTCGGCTCAATCTTAAGTAAAAACAATCCACTATTCAGTAATAAGTCATTAAGATTTTTGAAGCCATACTCTGTTTTGATTTTCTTATTAGCATTAGGAAATTTTTTGTTAATTGATACGCCTACTGTTGTAAGTGAAATCCAACCGTCATTTTTTTTATTGTTAATGATTAATTTTTCAATCTCTTTGTAAATCTCATCTGAAGGAAAGATGAAACGTGCTTTGAACAAATCAGATTTTAAAAAATCAATTTGAGTCTCTAAGCTTTTTTGAGCATTCAAACAATATTGCTCAAATTGATCTAAAAAAGGTTTATGTTTTTTCTCCAGATTTAATAGAAAATCGACAGCTTCTTTAGATTCATCGAGATTAGATAAATTATATTTTTCTTGAAAGTGATGTGCTATAAAATTTCGATCAGTAACAAATTCTTGAAATTGACTGTTTAGTCTTTGATGGTTATGTTCGCATAAATTAAAAGATATTTTCATATCTAGACGAAGAGTATTGTTAGGTTCAGTAATGATTGTATCTTCTTCTAGGGGATTCACGAGAAATAATGAATTTAAGGCTTTTGTACTTAAGCCACCTAAAGTTTGATTTTGAACAGATGGTTCTATAACCAGAGGTGAATTATTGGGCTTAGAAATAATAGTTTTATTTATCTTCATGAGGGTTTTTAGCCTCATTTCTATTGTTTGAAAACGAATAAGATGTTTTCCAAGTAAGGAATAAATTCTCTCTCTAATTTCTTCAATATTTTGCATTCTAAAAAATCATAAAAAACCCCACTCATTTATAGCGGGGTTTTTTATGATTTACAACCAATTATAGCTTAGTGCTGAAGCACCGAAATATCCGCAACCGCAGTAAATAAACCACGAAGCTGAGCGAGCATACGTAAACGGTTAGCTTTCAGGTCAGCATCATCAGCCATCACCATTACGCCATCAAAAAATGCATCCACTGGTGCACGAAGCGCAGCTAAAGCTGACAATGCAGCAGTGTAGTCCTTGGCAGCAAATAACGGCTCAACCACAGGCGTGATTTTCGCAAGTTCAGCGAATAATGCTTTCTCAGCATCTTCAACCAGATTCGCTTCAACCACAGCACCCTCAGGTGTTGCTTCTTTAGCCAAAATGTTGGCAACACGCTTGTTGGCAGCAGCAAGCGCAGCCGCTTCAGGCAATGCACGGAAGTGATTTACCGCAGTTACGCGTTTGTCAAAATCAAGTGGAGATTTTGGCGACAATGCTTGAACAGCTTGAATCACATCAACAGCCACGCCCTGGTCTTCGTATTTCGCACGGTAACGACCTTCCAGGAATGCAACAGCATCTGCCAAAGTCTTGTCATGGTCTTTCAATACATCGCCATATGAAGCTAAAGCAAGTTTGATTAGGTCTTCAATCGACACATCCAGCTCATTTTCAGTCACAAGACGTAAGATACCAATTGCAGAACGACGCAGTGCAAACGGGTCTTTAGAACCTGTAGGCGCTTGACCAATACCGAAAATACCGGTCAAGGTATCCAAACGGTCGGCAAGGGCAATGGTTGTACCAGTCTTGGTTTTCGGTAACACGTCACCTGCGAATTTAGGCAAGTATTGCTCACCCAAAGATTCAGCAACTTCAGCATTTTCACCTTCAAGACGTGCGTAGTAAGTACCCGCAATCCCTTGAAGTTCCGGGAATTCCCCAACAAGCTCAGAAGTTAAGTCACATTTCGCAAGCAGGGCGGCTTTTTCAGCGTCAGCAGGGTTCGCACCTGTGATCGGCGCTAACGCTACAGCCAATTTTGCAATACGAGTCGATTTATCCCAAAGTGTACCCAATTCAGCTTGGAACACCATGTTGGCCAGTTTTTCTTTACGCGATGCCAGCGGTTGCTTTTGATCTTGCAGGAAGAAGAACTCAGCATCTGACAAACGTGGACGAACCACTTTCTCGTTACCTTCAATAATTTGTGTCGGATCTTTCGACTCAATGTTTGACACAGTAATGAAGTAAGGTTGCAGTTTGTTGTCAGCATTTACCAAACAGAAGTACTTCTGGTTGTCCTGCATCGTCGTGATTAATGCTTCTTGCGGAACAGCAAGGAAACGTTCTTCGAAGCTTGCACGTAACGCAACAGGCCATTCAACCAATGCAGTCACTTCATCACGAAGGTCAGCTGGAACAATGGCAATAGCATTCACTTCATCAGCCAATGCTTTGACTTGCTGATCAATGATGGCTTGGCGTTCTTCAAACGACGCTACAACGTGCGCTGCTTTTAATTTAGGTAGATATTCATCTGCATTGGCTAAGCTAATGGCTTCAGGCGCATGGAAACGGTGACCATAAGTCACGTTGCCTGCTTTGTGATCCTGAATAGTTGCATCAATCACGTCGTTGTCTTTAAGTAACACTACCCATTTAACTGGACGTACGAATTCGGTACGGCTAGCCGCAGAACGCATGCGTTTAGCAATTGGTAGGTTGTCTAAAGCAGTTTGTAAAATTTGTGGCAGTAAAACGTCAAGGCTTTGACCTTTCACGTCTTTTAAATAGCACACTTTTTCAACTTTACCGGCCTGGAAAGTCGATACTTGATCAACCGTAATGCCTTGACCACGCATAAAGCCTTCAAGTGCTTTGGTTGGTTTGCCTTCAGCATCAAACGCTGCTTGTTTAGCAGGGCCGTCAAAACGTTTTTGTGTATCTGCTTGTGCGCCTTCTACATTGACAATTTTCAATGCCAGGCGGCGTGGTGCTGCATAAGCTTCAATTGAGTCGAAAGCCAGACCAGCATCTTTTAAGCCTTTTTCGGTTTCGGCCTGAAGGGCATCACGTAATTTTTTTAAGCTTTTTGGTGGGAGTTCTTCACAGCCAAGTTCAAATAAAACAGTATGTTTAGACATTATTTGTTCTCCGCTGCTTTTTCTGCTTGAGCTGCTTCTGCTTCAACTTGTGCTTTTAACTGCGCCAATACTTCGTCACGTAAATGTGGTTCTGCCATTGGGAAACCCAGTTTCGCACGTGCTGCCACGTAACTTTGCGCAATGGCACGCGCCAATGTACGGACACGTAAAATATAACGCTGACGTTCAGTCACCGAAATCGCACCGCGAGCATCCAGCAGATTAAAGCTGTGTGATGCTTTAATCACCTGTTCATATGCAGGCAATGGCAGTTCAGCTTCCATTAAGCGCGTTGCTTCAGCTTCGTAGAAGTCGAACAGCTCGAACATTTTGTCGACTGGTGCATATTCAAAGTTGTAAGTGGATTGTTCCACTTCATTTTGATGGAATACATCACCGTAAGTTACCGTACCGAACTGGCCTTTGGTCCAGACCAGATCGTAAACCGAGTCTACACCTTGCAGGTACATCGCCAGACGTTCCAGACCGTAAGTGATTTCGCCTGTCACCGGGTAACATTCAACACCACCGACTTGCTGGAAGTAAGTGAACTGGGTCACTTCCATACCGTTCAGCCAAACTTCCCAGCCCAAGCCCCAAGCACCGAGAGTTGGTGATTCCCAGTTATCTTCCACAAAACGGATGTCGTGGGTCAGGGTATCAATACCAATGGCTTTTAACGAATCGAGATAAAGCTGCTGGATATTGTCCGGGTTGGGCTTAAGCACCACCTGGAACTGATAATAATGTTGTAAACGGTTCGGGTTTTCACCATAACGGCCATCTTTCGGACGGCGTGAAGGTTGTACGTAAGCCGCGTTCCATGTTTCTGGTCCTAACGCACGAAGGAAAGTTGCAGTGTGGAATGTCCCTGCACCCATTTCCATATCGTAAGGTTGTAACACTACACAACCTTGTTCAGCCCAGTAGTTTTGTAAGGCAAGAATTAAGCCTTGAAATGTATCAATATGCGATATGGCGCGACTCATGTAGCATCCATTAAAATTAGAGAAAAATTGGCTCTAAGTATAAGGATTTTGCAAAGGTGTGGCAAAGGTTTCAGGACAAGAAATCAGCTGTTTAAAAATGATTCACAGATTTATTGATAAATATAAGATATAAAATAAATACATCTTTAATCGTTAGCATTCTATAATTTGCAACTTCTTCCCCAAAACAATAAAAGGCGTGCTGTGTTTCATTCCCGACTCGAATGGCTAAATACCCTAAAACCCAATTTCAAGATTCTTCCTTTGAAAGATCGCCTGCTATGCGGTTTGGGTGCATTACTTGGACTGACACTTTCATCTTTCATAAGTTGGTGGGTGTTGGGAGATATCAATGCATGGTATATCGCGCCGATGGGTGCATCTTCAGTATTACTGTTTGCCGTGCCTGCCAGTCCTTTGGCACAGCCGTGGAATATGGTGGTTGGCAATATCATTGCAGGAGTTATTGGGGTGACTTGTGCGGCCTATATTCCAAACCTGACTGAAGCCTTTAGTGTGGCGGTGGCATTGTCTATTTTTCTGATGATGACCACGGATTCCTTACATCCCCCGAGTGGGGCGGTGGCGATTACTGCCGTTTTAGGTGGCGAAGCGGTCCATGAGCTGGGATATTACTTTATTTTTTATCCGGTTTTATTAAATTCGGTCCTGTTGATGTTTGTAGCGATTATCTTTAACCGTCTTTTAGGAAAACAGTATCCACAAGTAGCACAAATCAACCAGCGTTCCAAAGACCCAACGCCCACGCAAAAAGTCACCATTCAACCGCAAGATATTCAGGCCACATTGGATCAGCAGACCGAGCTGCTGGATATTAGTGAATATGACCTGCAAAAAATTATTTTGGCCGCTCAGGAGAAAGCCAATGCCCGGGGTGTGAGCCAGTTCAAGTGTCAGGACATCATGACCAAAGACGTGATTAGCCTGAATGCAAATGATGATATCCATTCTGCACTGGATAAATTCAAACATATGAATTTGATGAGTCTGCCTGTGATCAATGCCCAGCAGCAACTGGTCGGTACGCTGGCTTTATATGAAGTGGTGGAATGGTTTAAGCGCGCAACCGATTTAAGAACCACATGGCAGCGTCAGGTCAAGGATATTATGGTTCGCCAAGTGGTCACCGTAAAGCCGGAGCAACCGATTCAGGACCTGGTGCCTTACTTTGTTGAGCGTTCATTTAACTATATTCCAGTGGTGGAAAAACAGAAAATGGTCGGCATTATTAGCCGTGCCGATATAATTGCGGCATTGAACCAGCAGTTGAATGTAGCGGCATAAAGCAGAAATGAAGCAAAAAAAAAGCTACGACTGATTGGGGGAAAAGTCGTAGCATAAAACGAACTCAACTCATGGAGTTCAACGGGATGTTAGCTATTTTGATCCGGATTTACCGTGCGGATCGGGTTGTTATAGGCTGATGTCTGACCAAACATGGTATTGGGCTGTTTAGGAATCACCAGCCACAAAATTAAATACACCAGGATTCCCGGAAATGCTGCGCTCATGACAGAAACCAGAACGAAAATAATGCGCAGTAAAGTCACATTCCAACCAAAACGTTCAGCAATACCGCCCATTACACCTGCAATCATGTTCTGACGCTTAGAACGATATAAACCAACATTGGCCATCTAGGTCTCCTTAATAAAAATAACAAAGCAGTTAAAACAACATGCTTATAATAAAAAAATGGAGATGAACCCTTCTTTTTAAAGGGGCATGCCATAAAAAATAGTTAATTTATGTAAAGCTAAGGGCTTAATTGCGAGGTCGTCATTTAAGATATGTTTTGTTGAATAAGTTGATTTATATGAATAAAAATCAACAAAATATTCCCATATGTGTGAGGGTAAAATGATGATCCGTGCTTTAGTCTTTATTGTGTACATCGGCAAATATGGCTATGGAAAGCCAAACAAAATTTAACTCTCAGGAGGGAGAGCGGTGTTTCGAAAAGCGAATTATTGTGGTTTTTTCTTGGGGGTGATTTGTGCAGCTTTGGTGGGTTGCAATAAGCCTTTAGAAGACTCTGTCGCGCAACAAATAAAAAAAGAAACTCCAACGAATAGCGATGAGCAGGCTAGAAGCCTGACTGATGTTGCAGGGCGGGCGACTGTTCCGGTGGAACAGGCAGAATCTAGAATCAAAAAAGCCATTCCAGACTGTGCCGAGCCTTATATTGGCCGTTATCAAGCCACGATCAGTTGTGATGATCCTTTTGTCAGATGTAAAGATGGTACAGCAGATTATATTATTAATTTACAGGAGGATGGAATTGCCCATCGCACCCTGATCCATTCGGGGCAAATCAGCTTCGCTTCAAATCTGTATCACCGGCAAGATCGCTGGTCTTATGATAGGCAAAATCATCAGGTGATTTTGCATCGCTCAAATGGGGTGGAATTTTTCTATGATATTGATAAAGATCAAAATCTGGTCATGGATTTGGACAAGATTGCGCATGCTTCTGTCTTAAACGAGCAATATTTTGCCGAAGGCAATCCCTTTCCACAACAGGCATATCGTTTGGTTAAAGAGAAAGTCAGTTAAAGAAAAATTGGATGTTGTTTTCATTTAATCAGACTTGCAATTCAAAAGGGGAGAAATGCTGCAAATGTGGAGCACTTTTTATTATATGGGCGTGTAGATATAAGATGAATAATAAAAAATCTGGTGGGTTGTGAGGGGCTCGAACCCTCGACCAATAGATTAAGAGTCTACTGCTCTACCAACTGAGCTAACAACCCTGAGCAAGGATTAGTGAACTTAAAGCATCGCTTTTAGGGTTCACCCGAGTGCAAGAAAAAAATCTATGATTTTTAAAGGCGCATTAAAACACCGTATTTTGCAACATCGGTACAGCAAAATTTCGAGAATGGCGAATCAACCGAAACGGTGTGGTTTGTCTTGGTCGGAATATTGAGGTTTCGTTTCTATTGTAGTACAGAAAGAAGCCCTAAGAAAGAATGGTGGGTCGTCCGCGATTCGAACGCGGGACCAACGGATTAAAAGTCCGCTGCTCTACCAGCTGAGCTAACGACCCATTCAGAAAAGGTGCTTTAAAAGCTAAAAAAGCTTCATGTCAGAAGCCTTTAAGAAGATGGTGGGTCGTCCGCGATTCGAACGCGGGACCAACGGATTAAAAGTCCGCTGCTCTACCAGCTGAGCTAACGACCCATCTCTAGATCAATCAAAATAAGTGGTGGGTCGTCCGCGATTCGAACGCGGGACCAACGGATTAAAAGTCCGCTGCTCTACCAGCTGAGCTAACGACCCTGAACCAACATTCAGAACTTGTCCGAATGTGCAGTGCAAGAAAATAAAGAGTTTTCTCAACACCACTTCGTTTTGATGGAGCGTATTGTAGCAAGTTATCAAACGAGCGCAAGTAAAAATTAGCAAACTTGTTGATGTTTGATTATAAATACAACAAATTTGCCTAATCTTATAAAAAAATAGCGGTTCTGCAATTAGAAACGGTATTGATAGGCTTGAATATTGCTGAAGATTTCCGCAGTTAAATCACAATATTCTATCGCATTTGGCAGCAGGACCAGTAAACGCTCATCGGTCTTGTTGGGGTCGAAAGCCTGTTCTTTGAGGGTATTTTTTTGATATTTAAATGTGCCAGTCGTTTCTACTTGAGACTGAACACGTAAAAATACCGGAACAGCATAAGCCGGCAAACATTTTTTGAAC
The DNA here is from genome assembly GCF_002135245.1 of Acinetobacter sp. ANC 4218. Classification (NCBI taxonomy): domain Bacteria; kingdom Pseudomonadati; phylum Pseudomonadota; class Gammaproteobacteria; order Moraxellales; family Moraxellaceae; genus Acinetobacter; species Acinetobacter sp. ANC 4218. The sequence goes on from NZ_NEGD01000002.1 coordinate 162,060, forward strand.
TCGCTTGCCATTTGCTTTAAGTCTTGGGCAGTTAATTCTGCACCCTCATTCAAGGTAACGGCTGCCATGCCGGCACGACCATTGGTATGGGGAATTTCTACCCCGTAAACCACTGCCTCAGCAATTTTTTCATATTCACTGACTACATTTTCAACTTCAGTGGTAGACACATTTTCGCCTTTCCAGCGGAAAGTATCCCCGAGGCGATCTACAAACTGGGCATGACGGAAACCGATATCGCGTACTAGATCACCGGTATTAAAGAAAGCATCTCCATGTTTAAATACATCTTTCATAATGACGGATTTATTTTTTTCCGGATCGGTATAGCCGTCAAAAGGTGAACGGCGGGTAATTTTGCCCACCAGTAAGCCGACTTCACCTTTTTTCACTTTTTTACACCAGCCTTTGGCATCTCTCACCGGCTGATTACTTTCCTTATCAAATTCAATAATCGCATAAGGTGTTGGAGAGAAGCCGACCGTGTTGTCAAAGTTAAACACGTTACTAAAGCCTACATTACCTTCACTGGATGCATACAGCTCCAGTACCTCTTCAATGCCGAAGCGTTCCTTGAATTTATCCCAGATATTCGGACGCATGCCATTACCGATCATTTTGGTGACACGGTGGCCTTTTTCCAGTTCAGACGGGGGAGCATCCATTAAATAGCGGCAGAGTTCACCGACATATCCAATGGCTGAGGCATCAAATTTTTTGACATCTTTCCAGAAGGCAGAGGTTGAGTATTTGCGGCGTAATGCAAATGTTGCACTGCTTGCAATCACGCCACACCAGCACACCACAATACCGGTGGCATGATACAGCGGCAGGGTGCAGTACATGACGTCATCATGTTTTAAATCCAGCACGTGACCATAGGTGCCATAAGCCAAAGTCCAGCGGCTATGGGTGAAAATGACCGCTTTAGGCAGGCCGGTTGTGCCTGAGGTATAGATGTAAAATAAGCCATCTTTACCTTGAATGGTGTGCGTGGTCGAAGTATTAAATTTTGGAAATTGGTCGGCTTTTTCCGCCAGGTTGGTCCAGCCCTGAGGTGCTTTGCCGGCATCCACCTGTGTAGCTTGATCGGCAAACCAGTGAAAACGGTCTGTTGCCAGTTCTAGATCCTGACGAACGTCTTCTACAGCTGCACGGCATTCTTCACCGGCAATTACGGCAATCGGCTTGACCAGATTGATACTGTGGGTCAGTGCTTTACCGCTTTGTGAAGTGTTGACCAAAGCAGAGGTGACGCCAATTTTTGCCAGGGCGATAACTGTAGCAATCAGTTCCGGACGGTTTTCTACCATCACCGCAATCACATCGCCTTTTTGTGCACCGAGTGATAAATAGAAGTGTCCAATTTGGTTGGCCCATTCATTCAGTTCCTGATAACTGAATTTCTGATCTTCAAATAATAAAGCCATGCCGTGCGGATTATGTTTTACCGCTTTTTCAAAGGCAATACCCAAGCCTGCTGGAGTATTGGATGTGCGCAAATAGGCTTGTTTGAGACCACTCAATAAATGAGGGACTTTGCTGATGAATTTAGGTATTTTTGCTGCAACATCCGCAATACCAATAAGATCGCTCGGTGTAGTGTGGTTCATATGAATCCTATTTATTTTTTCATAATCCAATACAGTCTATTTGTTCGCAATACGCTTGCTGTGATTTGTACACTTGTCTTTTAATCGTTTCAATCTAGTGCAATCAACCTAATCTGACAAAAGTATCAAAAAAAACCTAGTCACCGGAATGACTAGGTTTTTTTATTTCACTGCACTAGAGCTAATTTAAAACAAATTACGACTCATTTGCAGGTGTTGCTTTCTTTGGTGGACGACCGCGAGGACGACGAGGACGGACAGGTTTATCTCCATCTTCCCCTTCGGTTTTTTCAGCTTCTGCGGTTGGCTCGACCTGAGTTTGTGCGTCCTGAGTAGCTTCTACCGCCAATTCAGCCTGTACGGGTTCAGCAGCCTGTACGGTTTCCTCTGTAGCAATTACCGTTTCAGCAGCAACAACAGTTTCTGCAGTAGGTTCAGCAACTACTTCAGTCACAACAGGCTCGGCCACTTCGGCTGGCGCTGTTTCTGCTTCTGTTACAGCAACAGTTTCTGTCGGCATTGCTTCAGTTGGAGCAGTTTCAGGTTGACTATGCGCCTGCTTTGCTTGCTCTAAAGCTTGTTCAGCAGCCTGTTTTGCCAGACGGCGACGTTCACGTGGATCATTTGCTACACGTTTGTCAGACACCGGTTTTGGTGGTGTCAAGTCCAACACTGGTGCAGGTTCTGCTTCAGGTGCGGCTTTGGTGACTGCTACATCGCGTGTTACCGGGTGTGCTGGTGCTTCAGTTGCCTGAGTCGCGATTGTTGCAGCATATTGCTCGGTAAATTTCACCAGGGCACGGTTGAACGTTGGAATTAAACCAAATTGTTCAATCAGTACTGAACAATCTTCACCATAGACATGGCGAATGAGACTGATCACGGTGTATTGACCCAAAGTTGGAACCTGAGAAGGGCTTAGCTTCGGTGCCTGAGCCTGTCTTGCCTGAGCTTCACGTTTTTGGCGACGACGCATACGCGGATCGTTGCTGGCACGTTTTTCTGCAGGACGTGGCTTGTGTGGTTCATGAGTTTCAGCTGCAGCAGGTTTTTCTTCCTGCGCGACCACTGGTTTCTCGATGACCGGCACTTGTGCTTCAACCGTTACAGGAGCAGCCTGAGTAATTGGTGCTTCAACTACAGCAGGTGCTGAGTTTAATGCAACAATTTCGGTTTTTGCCTCATCAACATTGACCAGCAATGCAGTTGGCAGAACTTCCTGACGAGGTGTATCAATCACTTCGACTTTAGGTTCCCGTTCATTTACGACTACAGCAGCTGCGGTTTGTTGCACTGACTGTTCGTTTAATACGCTCTGATCGCGGTGGCGATTTGGGCGTTCTGGACGTTGCTGGTTACGACGGTCACGGCGTGGTACAGCATTTTGCTCGGTTTGCTGGTCAGCATGTTGTTCAGCGTGTTGACGACGAGAAGGGCGCTTGTTTTCACGTGAATCCTGGCGCTGTTCCGGACGTTGTTCTTGACGTTGCTCATGACGGGAAACCTGAACAATTTCTTCATGCACTTGATTTTGCTGATTGTCGTACTGAACTTGTTCACGTTGCTCTTTAGGCTTGTTACGCTTTTTATTGTGACGTTGCGATTTTTCTTCCTTGTCAGAATATTTATCTGCAACTTCACGCTGTTCCTGTTTGTTACTGGCAGGAACATTTGGCGTTAAGTAAGCATTGCTGCTCGTTGCCGCAACAGGTACGGTCTCGACAGCTGTTGCCATCTGACCGAATTGACCGCGGCTCACGGCACCCGCATTGACCATTTGCTCGATGGCAGCAGCAGCGTTGTTAGCAGTGCGTGCTTGATCTACAGTGGTTGCCTGTTTTTGTACAAACAGGTTTTCTAACCAGGCACATGGACTTGTAGACGGTGCAGCAGGGGCAGCGGCTTGAGTTTGTTGCTGAATAGCAGGTTGCTGCTGTTTTTTCTTGTTGTTGCGCTCTGGCTGGCTTGAAGCTTGTTGAGCAGCTTGCTGGACTTGTTGCTCTTCACCTAAATGCCATTCAGATGCTTCATAACCCAACTCTTTTTCACTTGAACGGGTTGCTTCGGTACGTTCATAGCTGGTTGGGGCAAAACCTTCAGGATTATAGGAAATTTCGTAATGTGGTGTTTCCAGATGCGGGTGAGGCAATACGGTTACACGGACATTCGATGTTTGTTCTAAGTAAACCAGGCTGTGACGCTTTTCATTCAATAAGAATGCGGCAATTTCAACTGGAACTTCAACTTGAACTTCACCGTGGCGTTCACGTAGTGCAATTTCTTCCACTTTACGCATAATCGACAATGATAAAGAGCGTAAGTCACGTACCATGCCTGTACCATGACAGCGTGGGCAAACGTAACCGGTTGCTTCTTCCAGCGATGGACGCAAGCGTTGACGGCTCATTTCCATTAAGCCAAAACGTGACAATTGACCGAACTGGATGCGGGCACGGTCGCTTTGGGTGGCTTCACGCAGTTTCGCTTCCACCATGCGCTGGTTGCGGTCTTTGGTCATGTCGATGAAATCGATCACCACCAAGCCACCGATATCGCGTAAACGCAGTTGACGCGCAATTTCTTCTGCTGCTTCTAAGTTGGTGTTTAAAGCAGTGTCTTCAACGTCGTGACCACGGGTCGATTTAGCCGAGTTAATATCGATCGACACCAAAGCTTCGGTCTGGTCAATCACGATTGAACCGCCAGAAGGAAGTTTTACTTCACGTTCATAAGCGGTCTGAATCTGGCTTTCAATACCGAAATGGGCAAATAAAGGCTCATTTAAAGTATAGGTTTTGAGTTTGTCGATTTGACGTGGCATTACTGCTTTCACGAAGTTATAAGCTTCATTGTAGGCTTGTTCTGAGTCAATCAGGATTTCTGCAACATCATCACGTAAGTAGTCACGAATTGCGCGTGTTACCACACCGGCTTCTTGATGGACCAGCATGGGTGATGGGCCAGAACTTGCGGTGTTTTGGATTTGTGCCCAAAGATCCATCAAGTGCTGTAAATCAAGTTGCAATTCTTCTTGCGAGCGGCCAATACCTGCGGTACGCACAATCACGCTCATGCCACGCGGAATATTCAGTGAGGCCAACATTTCTTTCAGTTCTTCACGCACTGAACCGGAAATTTGACGGCTGATACCGCCACCTTTCGGGTTGTTTGGCATAAGCACCAAATAACGGCCAGCAAGCGAAATGAAGGTAGAAAGGGCAGCACCTTTATTACCACGTTCTTCTTTTTCCACCTGTACTAAAAGTTCGGTACCTTCAGTGATCAATTCGCGGATATTTGAAGTTTGGCGAGGATCTGCCTTGTAATACGAGTTTGCGATTTCACGCATGGACAGGAAGCCTTGACGGCCTGCACCATACTCTACAAAAACAGCTTCTAAAGAAGGTTCAACGCGAGTGACGTGACCTTTATAGATATTGGATTTTTTTTGTTCACGGGTACGATTTTCTAGATCGAAATCGTAAAGACGCTGACCAGTGACAAGTGCAACGCGAATCTCTTCGGCATGTGTTGCATTAATCAACATACGTTTCATGGGTGTAACACCTAATAGTGATACACAGCAGGACATCGCTATACACGTAGCGAACATCACACATTACGGATCAACACCCAGATCTCAAAATGACGCAATTGTGGTCTGAGCTTTTTTACCGGCCTTTTTTTGGGCTGCGGTTTTTTGATTCACGTATTGAAGATGGCAATACGGCTTCAATCTTATAAACGATTAAAGTCACCTGAACGATTCACTGGCGGACAAACGGTGCATTAGATGTGAGTAACTTTCACTGTCACGTAGCTTGAAGATCGTCCCTTCATTAATTCATGATCGGGCGTCTTGATACGGAATTATCATCGTATCTTTGCTTTATGTGCAGATCCAATGCATCAACGTTGTAGCCTGAATGCGACTTCAGGGTGCGACTAATCTGATGTGTATCAGTTTACGTTTAAAAACCAACTAGGTTGGCGACATATTTTTTAGGGCAAACTGATTTATGTACGAAGTACAATTAAACGCAACAGTTTGCTTTTTTGCCGATATAATAAGCCTTCGGCGTCGGCATATTCTTTAGGGACCTTTCCGTATTTAATGTGAATGGTGAAATTTAATATTGAGCTTCAAAAAAGATTGAAGTGATTAAATTTTTTCACACTAACGGTGGTATCCGTGCGCTGACTATATCAAACCTTGCATCATCTGCCTATGGGCTAAGCTTATCTTTCTTGTGTAAAGCATAGCCCAAGTGATCAGTTTTTAATCAATTTTAGTATTTTTTGGGTCATCGTAACTGTATGAATTCTACGCAAGAATGGCAAAGTGTCACCTGGTTTGAAGTGGACGAGCATCAATTGGGTCAACGCATCGACAATTTTTTATTTTCCAGACTCAAAGGTGTGCCAAAAAGTCGGATTTATCGTTTAATCCGTGAAGGACAGGTTCGGGTCAATAAAAAGCGCGTTAAGGCGGAAACCAAACTGAATATTGGCGACCAGATCCGCGTCGCACCGATTCGTTTTGAACCTAAAGATGAAACGGCGGCACCGGTATCGGACAAGGTGGCACAAAGCCTGCTTAGCCGTGTGGTCTATGAAGATGAAGGGCTGATGGTGATCAATAAGCCTTCAGGCATTGCTGTGCATGGTGGTAGCGGTGTGGCCTATGGGCTGATTGAAGGTCTGCGTGCAGCCACTGGTAAGAAATATCTGGAGCTGATTCACCGTATTGACCGCGACACGTCTGGTCTGGTAATGATCAGTAAAAAACGCAGTACCTTAAAAACGCTGCAAGATTTATTGCGTGAACACAAAATCAAAAAAACCTATGCCGCGATTGTGAAAGGACAGGTGAGTCTGGATCAGCAACTCATTGATCAGCCTTTGCATCGTTATGAGCTAGCCAATGGCGAACGTCGGGTCCGTGTTTCTAAAGAAGGCAAGGACAGTAAAACCCAGTGGAAGGTAGCAGAGCGTTTCATGCATGGCACATTGGTCTATGCTTCACCGCTATCAGGCCGTACTCATCAGATTCGTGTACATGGTTTAAGTATTGGTCATCCTTTAATTGGCGATGATAAATACGGTCATGAGACTGAATATAAGGGGCCAAAGCCGCGCCGTTTATGTTTACATGCCATGCGTCTGGAAATTCCGGGTTATCCGATCATTGAAGCACCTTTGCCTGAAGATATGCAGAGTTTGGTGGCGCAGTTAAGAGCGCAGAAAAAAGATAAACCGGTCGTTACTTTTGACGACTAGTAAGTTTTAATCCTCTCCCTGAGCAGCATTGCTGCGCAAGTCTCCTTTCTTGCACGTCGTTTAAAGCAGTGCTTTAAACTCGTTCAGGAGAGGGGACATCACCTAAAATATTCTGTCATTAACTCAGACTTTGTGTAGTCAGTATTTTGATTTAGTAAAAAATGAATGACTAAGCAAAAGGGTTTCCCTCTCCTTGTAGGAGAGGGCTAGGGAGAGGTGAACAATTAAATACTGAATCAAATACTAGGAAAACATTTATGAACACACCTGTAAAACTGGTCATTTTCGATTGGGATGGCACTTTATTTGATTCGGTCGGTCAAATCGTGGCGAGTTTGCAGTTCGCGGCACAACAATTCCAGCAACCTTTAACCGCTGAAGATGCCAAAAGTATTATCGGGCTAGGTTTACCGGAAGTCGCACAGCGTTTATTTCCGGCTGTGCCTAAGTTACATGCCGATATTTTACAGTCCTATTCAGAGCACTATGTTGCCAACTCAACTGGTGATCAATGGTTCGCTGGTGTTGCCGACATGTTAGAAGCATTGGCTCAAGCGGGGGTGAAACTCGCAGTCGCTACAGGCAAAAGCCGTAAAGGTCTGGATCGTGTTTTGAAGCAGACACAAAGCATGGAGCTGTTCGCGGCGACACGTGCGGCCAGTGAAACCCGATCTAAGCCACATCCTTTAATGCTGGAAGAAATTCTGACCCAAACTGGTGTCCAGGCTGAACATGCGATCATGGTTGGTGATACTTCCTATGATCTGGAAATGGCACAAAATATTGCCATGCCGCGTATAGGGGTAAGTTATGGGGTACATACTCCGGAAGTCCTTGCCCGCTATCATCCGCTGGCCATTGCAGATGAGGTCGCAGATTTGCATCAGCTTTTATTAAACCATGTGAATTTGAAACAGGCGGTTTGATCCAAGCTGAAGACTAAAAAGGGTGATGTAAAGTCACCTTTTTTTGAACTTCTTTCATAAGGGTCTTTTATTTACCCCGATGGAAGAAATAAAGAGGGTCTCGGTAGTGATGCAACAAGTTTCATCTTTATTTCATTCTAAATTTTTGTAGTTCCGGTTTGTGATTTCCCCAGCCAGTCCAGTAATCGGTAACAGTGACCGTTTTATTCTGAATACTCATGATTTTATAAATATAGTTACGGGGCGGTGAAATTTCATTGGGACGAATCACTTCAGTCATGACAAAAATTTCTGGTGCAATCCAGGTAATACGCCAGGCATCTTTATTATAGTAGCCGTGGCTGCAGTCCATTTCATTTTGCCATGCTGCAGCAGTCGCCTGGGCATTAAATTTTAAGCCTGCGCATTCAGCATCCGCTAAAACAAGGTATTTGCCTTTTAGTGACTGCTGATAATTCTGTGCGAAAGTTGAGCAGGAAAGGATGCTCAGTAAAATTGTACTGAAAATGGTTTTATGGTTCATAAAGTAGCTGTAGTTTGTTGATTTTAAAAAATATAAATAACATTTTTAGGTCTGCTGAAATAGGGTTTTTGTACTCAAAATAAGCATTCAATCTAGTCTTTTAGTCGTAGATCGATGGTTATTTCATGAATCTGACAATCTGACATTAAGTTCATATGGGAAAACAGTTTTTATATTTGGTTCATATGGCTGTTTTTTTTAAATAAAACCAAGTTAATTTATAGGAATTAGCTATTGTCATAAATAAAATAAGTATTGGCATAAAAAGCGCAATTTTCCGATTCTAAAACTGTTTATACATATACGCGTTTGCCAAGATGGGCAGCAGCCCTTTGCTGATGGCTTTGATCAGTTCACAGATTTCTTCTTGTTGTTCATCGCATTTCCATCGATAACGGTATAAGTCCAATTTTTGCAGTTTAAGGAAACATTGATGTCGAATTCTGCTGTTGTTGAATCAGTTGCGCAAGCATTACGTAACGCTGAATTATCAAAAACTGCGATTGCCCCTGTTCGCCCGCAACTTGGTGGCGAAAGTGCTGACGTGGATATCGCATACGCCGTTCAGGAAGTAAATACAGAGCGCGCATTATCTGAAGGTCGTCGTTTGGTTGGCCGTAAAATTGGTTTGACCTCTAAAGTTGTGCAAGCGCAGCTGGGTGTAGACCAACCGGACTTCGGTATGTTGTTTGCTGACATGGCTTATGGTGATGGCGAAGCGATTCCAGCGGGTCTATTGATTCAACCCAAAGTTGAAGCAGAAATCGCGTTAATCATCAACAAAGATTTAACCCAAGAAAAACACACTTATGCAGACATTATCAGTGCGACTGAATATGCACTGCCTGCTGTAGAAGTAGTCGATAGCCGGATTGAAAACTGGAAAATTTCATTGATTGATACGGTTGCAGATAACGCTTCTTCTGCGGCTTATGTTTTGGGTTCACGTCCTGTGAAACTTGAAAATCTTGATCTTGTAAATTGCAAAATGACCATGAAACGCGGTGAAGAAGTCGTGTCTCAAGGCGTTGGTAAAGCATGTCTGGCTAACCCGTTAAACGCTGCGGTTTGGCTGGCGGATGAAATGGTACGTCGTGGTCGTCCTTTACTTGCAGGCGACATCATCCTGACAGGTGCATTAGGTCCTATGGTTGTCGCTAACCCGGGTGATGAATTCGTGGTTGAAATTGAAGGTTTTGGTTCTGTAACTGCTGCATTCGCTGCTGAATAAGTCCAGATTTTAAGAGCGTTTTTTAAGAGAAATTGTTCATGAAGAAGATTAAATGTGCATTGATCGGTCCAGGCAACATTGGTACTGACTTGCTATATAAATTACAACGCAGTGAATTTCTAGAGCCAGTATGGATGGTGGGTATTGACCCAACTTCTGAAGGTTTGGCACGTGCTGCGAAAATGGGTTTAAAAACCACTGCTGACGGTGTAGACGGTTTACTTCCTCACGTTCTGGAAGACGACATCAAAATTGCATTCGATGCAACTTCTGCCTACGTTCACGCTGAAAACAGCCGCAAGTTGAATGAACTTGGCGTGTTGATGATTGACTTGACGCCTGCTGCGATCGGTCCATTCTGTGTACCACCAGTAAACCTGGAAGCTTTGTTAGACGCGGGCGAAGTACCAAACGTAAACATGGTAACTTGTGGTGGTCAGGCAACGATTCCTATGGTTGCAGCAATTTCACGTGTTCAAGCAGTTGAATATGGTGAAATCATTGCTACTGTATCGACTAAATCTGTAGGTCCAGGTACACGTAAAAACATCGACGAATTCACTCGTACTACAGCCGGTGCGATTGAAAAAGTTGGTGGTGCTAAAGCGGGTAAAGCGATCATCATTATTAACCCGGCAGAGCCACCACTGATGATGCGTGATACGGTTCACTGTCTGGTTGAAGGCGAACCAGATCAGGCGGCAATCACAGAATCTGTGCATGCGATGATCAAGGAAGTTCAAAAATACGTGCCAGGTTACAAACTGGTAAACGGTCCAGTATTTGATGGTAACCGTGTATCCATCTTCCTGGAAGTTGAAGGCCTGGGCGATTACCTGCCTAAATATGCCGGTAACCTCGACATTATGACTGCAGCAGCTGCGCGTACCGCAGAAATGTTTGCAGAACGTGTTTTAAACGCAGTTGAAGCATAAGGAGCATCTTCATGTCTAAGATTATTATTAATGATATGACTTTACGTGATGGCATGCATCCTATGCGCCATCAAACTACACCTGAGCAAATGGTTGCGATTGCAACTGCTCTGGATGATGCAGGTGTCCCTTTAATTGAAGTTACACACGGTGACGGCTTGGGCGGTAACTCTGTGAACTACGGTTTTGCAGCGGCAACCGATGAAGAATATTTGAAGGCAGTGATTCCAAACCTGAAACAGGCAAAAGTATCTGCACTTTTACTGCCGGGTATTGGTACGGTTGATCACTTGCAAATGGCGCATGATGTTGGTGTTTCTACCATTCGTGTGGCAACGCATTCAACTGAAGCTGACGTTTCTGAACAGCACATTACTGCTGCACGTAAACTCGGTATGGACACTGTGGGCTTCTTGATGATGGCACACATGGCTTCTCCAGAAAAACTGTTGGAAGAAGCACAAAAAATGGTGTCTTACGGTGCAAACTGTATCTATGTAACGGATTCTGCAGGTTACATGCTTCCTCAAGACGTGACTGACCGCGTAGGTATTTTACGTGCCAACCTGGGTTCAGACATCGAAATCGGTTTCCATGGTCACCATAACCTGGGTATGGGTGTTGCAAACTCTGTATCTGCTGTGACTGCTGGTGCAACGCGTGTTGACTTGGCTTCTGCTGGTTTAGGTGCAGGTGCAGGTAATACACCACTTGAACTGTTTGTTGCGGTTGCTAACCGTATGCAAATTGAAACCGGTGTAGACTTGTTTAAGGTTCAAGACGTTGCAGAAGATCTGATCATTCCAATGATGACCCATCAGATTCGTGCTGACCGTGACGCAGCGACTTTAGGTTATGCGGGCGTTTACTCTTCATTCCTGTTGTTTGCTAAACGTGCAGAAGCGAAATATGGAGTATCTGCGCGTGAAATCCTGATGGAACTGGGTCGCCGTGGTACTGTAGGTGGTCAGGAAGACATGATTGAAGACTTGGCATTGACCATGTCTAAAGCTAAAGAAGCTAATGCTTAATCTGCTTTAAGTTGAAGCAAAAAAAAAGCGTCCGAAAGGGCGCTTTTTTTATGGCTAGACCTTGATTTTACACTTGAGTTTATAGATAAAAAATATCATATCATAGGATAGTTATATTAATATAATCAATTATTTAAGTGGTTTTAGTTCTGGGTTAAACTTAAAAGCGATTAATCAATTTTTTTTTGCGGTCAAAAAGCCTAGGTTATTTAAAAATAAACACTGAAACAAAGGTTTAACAAAAATGAAATGAAAGGAAGATAAAATGACTTATTGTTTAAAGTTCTTAACGTGATTTGAATCACTAAAATAAAAAAAAGCAGAAATAGCCATAAAGGCAATAAATCTTAATACTCTGGTCGGATTTCGTTTTTTGTGATTGTTTAGCATGATGGCGTCATAGCTTAATTTGATTACTAGGGAATTCAGCCATGCGTCGTCAAAACTTATGGATAGCAATGCTTGCTGCGACAGCAACTTTAGGAACAACTGCATCGAATGCAGATTTTGTTGACGACAGTAATGTCCAATTAAAATTTAAAAACTTTTATTTAGACCGTCAGTATGCGGATCTTCCGCAAAACAACTGGGGTTCTTGGTCTCAAGGCATCACCCTGGATGCCAAATCGGGTTATCAGGACATTGGTGGCGGTATTCAAGTGGGTGCAGACCTTTTGGTGCAGCACGCATTTAAATTGAATGGCCGTGATAAAAATGCGGACTGGGTTTTGCCGCATGATGGTAAAGAGTCGAAAGACAATTTTGGTAAAGTTGGTGCAACTTTAAAAGCCAAAGTTTCACAAACTGAATTAAAAGTCGGTGAGTTATTACCGGTATCTCCAGTACTGGTATTCGATCCATCACGTCAGTTATTGACGACTTATAGCGGTGCATGGTTAGAGTCTAAAGAGATTAAAGATACCAAACTGACAGTGGCTTATATTGATAAGATCAATAACCGTTATGACAACCAGTTCCGTGACTTAACTTTGTTTGCACCTGCTAAGGGCAAAAAGTATTACGATAATGGTGATGCTTCTGATGGCATGTTGATTGCGGGTGTTGATCATCAGTTTACCCCTGAAATTGGCGGTAGCTACTGGTATGCAGATGTTGAAGATATTTATCAGCAGCATTATGTCGGTGCAAGTTACAAAACCAAGCTGGGTGAAAAAGCCAAGTTAGACAGCCATATCCGTTACTTTGATAACTCGGAGTCAGGTGACAAGCTGTATGGTGATATTGATAACCAGGCGTTGTCTGTAGGCGCTAAAGTCAATTATGGCGCACATACTGTTGGTTTGGGCTACCAGCAAATGTTTGGTGATTCTCCGTTCCCGACATTGGGTGGTTGGGTGCCGCAGCCGTACTTGGTCAACTGGGGTGTCGCAACCTTTACCAATACCAATGAAAAATCATGGGGCTTCACTTATGGCTATGATTTCTCTGGGTTGGGTGCCAAAGGTTTAAATGCTACGGCAGTATACTTCACCGGTTCAGATGCTGAGGTTAAAACCTCGGCAGGGATCTTAAAAGACCAGAAATCGGATGAGCTGAATTTGATTCTGAACTACACGGTTCCAGAAGGTAAACTTAAAGGCCTAGGCTTCCAGGCGATGTATATCGATACAGATTTCGACTGGAAATCAGACTTAAAAGAGTACCGTGTAGCGACAACTTATACCTACAAGTTCTAATTAAACAGTGTAATAAAAAAGCGACTTTCAATAAGTCGCTTTTTTTCTATGGAGAGCACTATTTTATTATTAAATGCCTTAATAAAAATAAGAGTTTTGATTTTAATAAAATTTTAAAAAACAAATAGTTAAATTATCGTTTTTTTATAGTATTTGATCGTAAATTTGTATCAGTTTGACTGCTTTGAACAGGTAATATAAGGCAGTAAAAAAGTAAATTTCACCGAGTCAACTTGACGTTAAATTCTGAATCAAGATGGAAACGCAAGCTAAAGACTGTACGAGGAGTATGTATGAGCACTGTTCAAATCCCTGAATATACAACAGATCCATTCTTTGGCTTAGAAGACAAATGGATTGAAACTGCAGAAGGTGAGTTGACTCACTATCACGAAGTGGGTGAAGGTACACCTATCCTGTTCTTGCACGGTTCAGGTACCGGTGTATCTGCTGCGGCAAACTGGTGGTTAAACTTGCCATCAATTGGTGAGCAGGCACGTTGTATCGCTATCGACACTATTGGTTATGGTCAAACTGTAGTTGCACCAAACACAGCTTACGGTATCCGTGCCTGGGTAGACCATGCAGTTCGTACTTTAGATGCATTGGGCATTGAAAAAACCTGGCTGGTGGGTAACTCACTGGGTGGCTGGTTGGCATTCCAATTGGCACTGGATTACCCTGAGCGTGTTCTCGGTATTGTATCTATGGGTACGGGTGGTGCAAAACAGACTGCTGCACTGAAAGCGCATGCGAATCCGGTATTGACGGAGGAAGGCATCAAGAAAACCTTGTCTATGTTTGTAGTGAACAAAGACCTGATCACAGACGAACTGGTGAAAGTACGTTTTGCTTCTGCTGCAAATGACTATGCATCGAACCGTTTGATGGACGTAGTGGGCGCACGTGACCGTGACCGTTTCGAATTCCCGCTAGACTTCGAAAAAATGAAAGACATCACTGTACCGGTATTATTGATTCACGGTGTACAGGACGTGGTGATTCCGGTTTCACGTACTTGGGACATTTTAAATACTGTACCGAATGCTGATGCACACATCTTCAGCCAATGTGGTCACTGGTCTCAAGTGGAAAAAGCTGAAGAGTTCAATACTGTCATTAAAGACTACTTAACTGCCCGTGGTGTTTAATCACGGCTGTTAAAGATAAAAAAGGATGACTTCGGTCATCCTTTTTTATGAGCATATTTTTATGAATATATTTAGGGGCTAATAAAGTTCGCTGCCACATTGATGGTGATGGCCAGAATAGTCGTGTTAAATCCGTAAGCCAGAAGCAAGTGCAAGGTATTTAGCACCCGCATTTTTGAATGGGTAACCGATACATCGGCAGTTTGTGCAGAAGTACCCACGATATAACTAAAATATAAAAAGTCGGGATAAGTCGGTCTAGGGGTTTTGGGAAACTCCAGCCCCCCTTCATTATTTTTGTCGAGTGCCAGATAAAAGTCATGCGCATAATGAATCGCAAAAATGGTATGCATCAGGAACCAGGCAGAGGTAATGGTCACCATGGATAAGATGACATGAGCGGTTTGAATGAGCGTATTGCTCGGCAAATTATTCACTTCAATAATAAGCGCAATGAAGCAGATGATTAAGGTCAGCAGGACCAGAAAAAGAATCAGCCATTTACTGGCATCTTGTTCCTTCGCACGTTGCAGGATATGCGCATGATCAATGCGCCAGAGTTTTTTCAGAGTGAAAAATAAATAAGCATAAATGACCAGATTCCAGCTCATTAACAGGCTGGTTGACCAGTTCCATGAGGTCATGAACTGAAAAGTAGCATACAGCACAGCAATAAACGGAAAGGTTAGAAAGAAATAAAGATGGTGCTGAATCCCTGTTTTTATACGGCGTAATAGATGCATGAGGGGGCAACCTTTTATCGTTATTGTTGTTTTTTAACATTTTAAAAAGTTTGTGGGAAATTTATTAGACTTAAGTTGTAATTCTCGATGATGAAATGTGATTTATAAATGGCTAAAGAAAAAGTTATGCGTTATTCCCTATAAATAGCGTGTTAATGATAAGAAAAAAGCGTAAGACTTAAGTCTAATCTGGACTAAAAATACACAAATTGAAATAAAAAAAACCACCATTATTTATTAGCAAAATAATGGTGGCTTCAATCCGGTGCAAAAGCATAAAAATTTTTTTAAGTGCGGTTTATATTTAGATAGAACACATGGGTCAGCAATTCAATAAATTTCTTCACTGCGATAGAGCTGCTGTTTTTATGGTAACTCACATATAGGTCAAGGTAAGGCAGTTCTACATCTAGGGGGCGAATCACGGTATTTTCCATGGTCAGTGGCGCAACATAGCCCGGCAGAATGGTGCAGCCTAAACCCATCCCTACAGAATTGATGTTAAACAGGATGTTATCGGCCTTTTGTACAATATTGAATTCAATGCCATTGGCATGGGAAAAATCTATAATTGCATTATGTAATGTTAAGGACTGTTCTGCAGCAGGAATAATAAAGTCTATACCATTCAATTCTTTAACAGGAATTCGTTCATACTTAGCCAAGGGGTGGTCTTTCGGTAAAATAAAGATCAGTGGCTCACGTAACACAAATAGACTTTCAATTTCATCACTATTGAGATTGTGCCGGGTAAAGGTGACATCCAGTTCCCCTTTTTTCAGCAACTTCATTTGTTCACTGTTGTTTAAGCTGAGCAAATCGATTTTTAAATCAGGGTTTTGCACGCGTAGATTTGGTAGTACATAAGGGAAAATTTTCATTTCCGCCACTGGAACAAAGCCGATGCGCAGCATTTGCTGTTTAGCTTGCGAAACCTGGCGTGCCATGGCAATCGCTTTATCTGCCTGTGCTAGGGTTAAGCGCGCCTGCTCGAGAAATACGGCACCTTCTTCAGTCAGCTCAACCTTACGTTTGGTACGATAAAGTAGTTTTACCCCGACATCTTCTTCCAGATCTTTAATTTGCTGACTTAAAGAGGGCTGTGCGGTATAAAGCTTTAATGCAGCCTTACTGAAGTTAAGTTCTTCTGCAACGGTGATAAAATAGCGTAGGTGTCGTAATTCCATATAACTCGTCCAAAAGAGTAATCCAAAAAATGTCTTACTATATTTTTGTAGCAGTATAATCTATAAACAACTATTAGGTGAAGATTATTCTGCCATTTAGAAAATAAATGATCTTGTATTTTTCATTAGTGTTTAAATATATAAGCTACAGTTTTAAGTAATTCATAAAATATCTTAATTGAAACAAAAAAAATATTTCCCCAAAACTGGCTAAAAATCCATTATCGCTGAAAAGTTGAGTCTATTTACTTTGTGCCGTTACTGGTCACAGGAGAGCTTTTCATGAGTGGAAAAATTGATGTGCGCGAAATCGACGCTTTAGTCGATGCACAAAATGGACGTATCTCGCCATCTATCTATACAGACCCAGATCTATATGAACTAGAACTTGAACGCGTTTTTGGTCGTACATGGTTATTCCTTTGTCATGAAAGCCAGATTCCTAAGGCGGGTGACTTCTTCAATACCTACATGGGTGAAGATCCGATTATTGTGGCACGTCAAAAAGACGGTTCAATCAAAGCATTTTTAAACCAATGTCGTCACCGCTCTATGCGCGTAAGCTTCGCAGACTGTGGTAATACGCGTGCATTTACTTGCCCATACCACGGCTGGTCTTACGGTATTGACGGTTCTTTAAAAGACATCCCGCTTGAAGAGCGTGCTTACCCACAGGGTGCATGTAAAGAGCAATGGGGTCTGGTAGAAGTTAACCGTGTTAAATCTTACAAAGGCCTGGTATTTGGCTGCTGGGATGAAACAACACCTGACCTAGAAGAATACATGGGTGACATCGCTTGGTACCTGGATGGTGTTCTTGATCGTCGTCCTGGCGGTACTTGCATCGTTGGTGGTGTACACAAGTGGGAAATCGAGTGTAACTGGAAATTTGCTGCTGAACAGTTTGCATCTGACCAATACCATGCATTGTTCTCTCACGCATCTGCGGTACAAGTTCTTGGTGCAAAACCGGATGATGACGCGTCTAAACAGTTAGGTGCGGCACAAACGGCCCGTCCAGTTTGGGAAACAGCGAAAGATGCTCTTCAATACGGTCAACGTGGCCATGGTTCAGGCTTCTTCTTCACTGAAAAACCAGATGCAAACGTTTGGGTAGACGGTGAAGTAGCAAACTACTTCCGTGAAACTTATGAAGAAGTAAAAGACCGTTTAGGTGAAATCCGTGCGCTACGCCTTGCTGGTCACAACACCATGTTCCCGACATTGTCTTGGTTGAACGGTACTGCAACACTTCGTGTATGGCACCCACGTGGTCCAAACAAAACTGAAGTTTGGGCATTCTGTATCTGTGATGCTGACGCACCACAAGACGTAAAAGAAGCATTTGAACGTTCTGCAACCCGTGCTTTCGGTCCTGCTGGTTTCCTTGAGCAAGATGACTCTGAAAACTGGGTAGAAATTCAAAAAGTATTACGTGGTTATAAAGCGCGTCAAAACAAACTCATTATGGAAATGGGTAAAGGTAACGAAAAAGTACGTGAAGATGGTATTCCAGGTATTACCAACTACATCTTCTCTGAAACTGCTGCACGTGGCTTATACCGCCGTTGGGCAGACCTGCTGATCCATGAAAAATGGGAAGATGTTGAGAAAGCAGCTGAAGCATATGAGAAGGAGCTTGTGAAATGAGTCAAATCAGTTTAGAACTTCATCACGAAATCAGTCAGTTCCTTTATCGTGAAGCAAAATTGCTGGATGACTGGAAATTCCGCGAATGGCTGGACGTAATGGCGGAAGATATTTCGTACACGCTACGTACCACGCCAAACGCACAAACCCGTGACCGTCGTCGTTCAGTTGAGCCACCAACAACTTGGGTGTTCAACGACAACAAACATCTGTTGGAACGCCGTGTAGCGCGTCTGGAAACGGGTATGGCCTGGGCTGAAGAGCCTCCATCACGTACCACTCACATGGTGAGCAACGTGATTGTTGAACCAACTGAAGTTGCAGGCGAATACGATGTATACGTGACTTATCTGCTCTACCGTTCTCAAAAAGAGAAAGATATTACGATTTACTGTGGTAAACGTCACGACAAGATCCGTAAAGTTGAAGGTGGTTTAGGCTGGCAAATCTTTGACCGCAAAATCACCCTAGACCAAGTGACCTATACCTCACATAACCTGAGTGTGTTCTTCTGATGAATAAGATTTTTGTTTGCCAAGTTGACGAATTGGACGAAGGCGAAGCATTGAAAGTGGATTGCGGCGTGAACGGTATCGAAGCGCTTGCAGTTTTTAACAATGGCGGTGAGTTCTTTGCAATGAACGACCGTTGTTCACACGGTAATGCTTCTATGTCGGAAGGTTATCTTGAAGATGACGGCACTGTGGAATGTCCACTGCATTCAGCACGTTTCTGTTTGAAAACTGGTCAAGCATTATGCTTACCAGCAACTGATCCAATCCAGACTTTCCCGGTGATTGTGGAAGATGGTCAGTTATTTGTAGAGATGGCAGGAGAGTAATCATGGGTTGGCTACAAGGCGAAGTTGCACTTATTACGGGTGGTGGTTCAGGCTTAGGCTGGGCACTGGTCGAACGTTTCCTGGAAGAGGGTGCACAAGTTGCTGTTCTTCAACGTTCACAGGCAAAAGTTGATGCATTGAAAGCCCATTTCGGTGATCGAGTATTAGCAATTGCCGGTGATGTAGCCAGCTATGAAGACAACGTCCGTGCCGTAAACGCAACAGTTGAGCGCTTCGGCAAGCTTGACTGTTTCGTTGGCAATGCTGGTATCTGGGATCATTATGCAGATATCGTCAATACATCGGGTGAGCAACTGGAAAAAGCCTTTGATGAAATCATGGGTATTAACACCAAGTCTTTAATTCTTGGTGCCAAAGCTGCGCTGGATGCATTGATAGCTTCTGAAGGTTCTATCATATTTACTTTGTCTAACTCTGCACTGTACTCGGCAGGCGGAGGCCCTGTGTACACGGCATCCAAGCATGCTGGTGTGGGTATTATGAAAGAACTGGCTTACGAGCTTGCGCCTAAAGTACGAGTGAACGCCGTTGCACCGTCAGGTATGAATGTCAATATCAAAGGGGCAGCATCATTAGGTCAGGAAAATCTTGGCCTGCTGGATGCGCGTGATCCTGAGAAAATTGCACGTGGCATGCCACTGAACTTTTTGCCTGAACCGGAAGACATGACGGGTTCATACGTGCTGTTGGCATCTCGTCAAAATAACCGTCCTTTGACTGGTGTTCTGATCAATGCAGAATGTGGTCTGGGAATTCGCGGCTTACGTCAGCCTCGTGCCGGTTTCTTTGACGAATAAAAATCTAGTCTAAATCAAATGGACTTATCGGCAGCCTGTTCTGGCTGCCTTCCTTTTAAGGAGTCTCTCATGGCCGTTAAACTTATTTGTGCTTCGCACAGTCCGTTAATGGAATTTGCTTCACCACAAGATCAGTCTAAAGAGCAGAAAGTCCGTGCTGCTTTTGAGAAATTGTCTGCTGAAGTCAAAGCTTACGACCCAACCCTGATCATTACCTTTGGTCCAGACCATTTCAATGGTTTCTTCTATGACCTGATGCCAAGTTTCTGTGTGGGCATTCGTGCCAAAGCGGCAGGTGACTGGGATTATGGTAAGGACAATGATCATATTGATGTGCCTGAAGACAAGGCGCTGGCGCTGGTTCGCCGCGTATTGGACGAAGGTGTGGACGTTGCATACTCATACCGTATGCAGGCGGATCATGGTGTGACTCAGCCTTTACATTTCCTGTGTGAAGGTCAGCTTGATCGTTATCCAACGATTCCAGTTTTTATTAATGGCGCTGCAGCACCCATGCCAACCACCAAGCGTACCATCGCTTTAGGTCGTGCTGTAGGTCAGTTTATCAAGTCTTTAAACCTTGAAAATGAACGTGTTCTTGTACTGGGTACTGGTGGTTTGTCACATGATCCACCGACTCCGCAAATGGGTTCTGTTCCACCAGAAGTGGAAGAATTCCTGATCGCGGGCCGTAACCCAAGCCCTGAAGCACGTAATGCCCGTCAGGCCAAAGTGATTGCTGTAGGACAGAAGCTTGCTGCAGGGGATACCTCAGTTTCTGTACCATTAAGCCCGGAGTGGGATATTGCATTGCTGGAGAAATTCAAGAATGCAGATTTCGCTGCACTTGAAGCCATGACTGAAGCTGACATCCGCCGTGACGGTGGCCGTGGTGGTCAGGAAGTCCGTTCATGGATGGCTGCATTCGCTGCCCTGCATGAAATGGGTGAATATGACATGACGACACATTGCTACGAAGACATCAGTGAGTGGATCGCTGGTTTCGGCATCGTATCTGCAGAGTTAAAAGGTTAATGACATGAGCAACATCGAAACCATCGTAATTGTAGGTGCTGGACAGGCAGGTGCAAGTGCGATTTTAGAACTTCGTGCCAATAAGTACGAAGGCAAAATCATTTTGATTGGTGATGAAACGCATCTGCCTTATGAGCGTCCACCATTATCCAAGGATGTGATTCTAAAACCTGAAGAAACCAAGATTGAAATTCTGTCAGAACAGAAACTGGCTGAACTTGGTGTAACAACTATTCGTGGCAATGGCGTTGCTAAAATCAATGCCGAGGCTCATACAGTTGAACTTCAAAACGGTGACGTTGTTGCTTATGACAAGCTATTGCTTGCAACAGGCGGTGCAGCACGTCGTTTGCCAAACTTTGATGCGCTGGGTAAACATGTGTATACCCTGCGTAATCTTGAAGATTCACAAGCACTGGTACCTGTGCTTCAAGCCGGTCAACGTATTGTGTTGATTGGTGGTGGGGTGATTGGTCTTGAACTGGCATCATCTGCACGTTACAAAGAATGTGAAGTGACAGTGATTGAACAGGGTCCAATGGTGATGGGTCGTTCATCGCCACGTATCCTTAGCGAATTCTTGTTGGCGCAGCAACGCCGTGCCGGTGTGGATGTACGTCTGGAAACCAAGATTGCAGACTGCAAGTTAGACGGTGAAGAAGTTGTCGTGACCCTTGAGGGTGGTGAAGAGCTTCGTGCCGATGCGGTCATTTACGGTATTGGTATCGTGCCGAATGCACAGCTGGCTGTTGAGGCTGGTCTGGATGTTGATTTTGCGGTTAAAGTTAATGAAAACTGCCAGACTTCAAATGCTGACATTTATGCAGCAGGTGATGTCGCGACTCAGCTTCGTGAAGATGGTGAATACCGCCGTGTCGAAACCTGGGAAAATGCCAACCTCCAGGCAGGTATTTTCGCGCGTCATGTGATGGGTGTAGAGCATCCGAAAGCCAATCCGGCATGGTTCTGGACCGATCAACTCGACATTAACTACCAGTTCGTGGGCGATATGGCTGCAGCTGAATGGCATGTTCGCGGTGAAATGGATGCAGCCAAAGGTGCAGACAATTCATTTGTGATGTATGGTGTGACTGACGGTCAAATCGTTGCCGGTATTACGGTCAATGCCGCAAAAGAAATGCGTCATTTGAAAAAAATGATCAGCAAAAATACCGCTTTTGAAGCAGAAAAACATCTTGATTTAAGCCTGGATTTACGCAAAGTGGCTTAAGTTTTATTGAGATATTTTTGACAGACCTATGTTTTGCATAGGTCTGTTTTTTTATGTCTTTGCTTCCATTGTCATGACTTCATGTGTCAGTGTGATTTAATATATTTTCGTATAGGTGATTGTTATTTTTCAAAGATGAAAAGTAACAAAAATCTTCTGTAGTGCTGAGGGGATGTCTATATCTCCCAGTACCACAGGCGGCATCCATGCTGCCATCAGTGTTGTTGATTGCGGATTTGAACATAAATTTGGTTCGCTGCTTTTTGATAAATTTTAATTGAGCAATTTATGAGTTCAAATTCATCTTCCATGATGGTCATGGCAAGTATTTACGCTTTATTGGTATTCATCTGGGCCACTACGCCACTGGCAATTGTCTGGAGCGTGCAGGAAGTCCATCCGATGTGGGTGCTGATCATCCGTTATTTTGGCGCGTCGCTGATTGCCTTGTTCCTTTTAAAGCTGATGCGTGACCCGCTGCCTTTTGATCAGACTTCTTTAAAAAGTTATGTGGCGGGCAGTCTGAATTTAATTGGTGCGCAGCTGTTTATCTATCTTGCAGCCAATTATCTGACTTCCGGGTTAATGGCCCTGATCTTTGGTTTTTCACCGCTGATTGCAGGCCTGATTGGACATGTGATTTTAAAAACGCAAAAACTGATCTGGCTACAATGGCTGGGTATGGCGATTGCGGTTTCCGGTCTGAGCTTTGTCTTTGCCGATTCTGCCGACAGTAAAGTCAACCCGATTGGTGTAGTGTTGATGCTGATTAGCATGGTGTCTTATATCAGCTCGATTTTCTGGGTCAAACAGATTAATGCTCCACTCAAACCGATGTCACAAGCGACCGGTTCACTGATGGTCTCAGCCGTGGGTTCACTGCTGATCATTCCATTTATCTGGCAGCATTTTCCAACGGCGCTGCCAAGTGGACGAGCCATGATTGGTTTTATCTTTACCATGATCATGTCTTCCATTGTGGCCATGCTGTGTTATTTCTGGCTGATCAAGCGTTTGAATGCCTCGACCGTGTCGTTGAGTAATGTCATGACCCCGGTGATTGCCCTGATTTTAGGTGCCACCTTGAATAACGAACATATCAGTCCGAATGCCTTTTTTGGCATTGTGGTGGTGATGTTCGGCATTGTGATGTATTTCTGGAAAGAATGGCGCCAGCAGTATTTTTCTAAGCTGCGTTAATACAGCAGGATAAATAATATAAAAAAAGGAAGTTTAGGCTTCCTTTTTATGAGCTTGCAATCTGCGTGAATTGTGAAAATGCATCATATTTCATCACAGCGTTTCACATGAAACATCAATATACGCACTGGCGAAATAATCAACAGTTACGCTAAAAACAACAAAAGAATAAACCACGACAACAACCACATTGAGTACTATGCAAAGAGCTATAAAAATCAAATAGATCTATTTGATAATAACAACGCTTGACAAAAAAACACCTGGGACAAATTTGAATGTCTGATTCGAATAAGATTGTGGTCTATGCAGCACTGGCAGGTAATCTGGCGATTGCACTGGTCAAGTTTGTGGCCGCCTATATCACCAACAGTTCGGCCATGTTCAGTGAAGCCATTCACTCGGTGGTAGACACATTGAACGAAATTTTGCTGCTGTATGGCATGAAAAAATCCCAGCAGCCCGCCAACTATAAGCATCCTTTTGGTTATGGCCGTGAGCTGTATTTTTGGGCCTTTATTGTGGCATTGATGGTTTTTGCACTGGGTGCGATTGTGTCGATTTATCAGGGCATACAACATGTGCTGCATCCTGAAGCAATGCTGAATCCCACCATCAACTATATTGTGTTAAGCATCGCCATCTTGTGTGAAGGCACCTCGTGGTTGGTGGCCTTAAAGGCATTCCGTAAGGTGAAAGGCAAGCAAGGTTATTTCGAGGCTTTTCGGCACAGTAAAGATCCCACTACCTTTACCGTACTGTTTGAAGATACTGCCGCGTTATGTGGTCTGTTGATTGCCCTGATCGGCATCTATCTGGCTCATGCCTTGAATATTCCTGAACTGGATGGCATGGCCTCGATCTTGATTGGTCTTGTACTGGCAGTTTCTGCCATTTTACTGGCGCGTGAAACCAAGGGTTTATTGTTGGGGGAAACGGCCGATCCGCAACTGCGTAATGATATCTTGCTGATTGCCCAGGAAGATGAAGCAGTACAGTCAGCCAATGGCGTGTTGACCGAACAGATGGGCGCGCATCAGGTGCTGGCATCGTTAAGCTTGGAGTTTGAAGATAATTTAAGCTCGGATGACATCGAAGCTTGCGTCAATAGAATTGAAGCGAAAATCAAACAGATTCATCCGGAAATTGTGGCATTGTTTATCAAACCGCAAACTAAACAGGTGTGGTTGGAACGTATGCAAGGACGTTTAGAATAAAACGTGATATATATGTCAGTGCATTCAGAATACCGGATTTTGAATGTTGAGGTCAGACTAAGAAATTGAATCTACATGAAGCAGAAGCCTGAGCAATTACACTTTCAACTCCCGACCAAAGCATGCTGGTCACATACCTGGCGGCAGCCTTCATTTCAGTTTATGCATTCCAATCATCATGATGGTGAACGGTTCTTCAATGCCTTGCCCAGTCCTGCAGGGCGTGGACGGATCGAGCTGATCAAGTGGCTGCTTAGCCGCAAGTCATCGACCTGGAATGTCGATATAAACAAAGAACAAGCCGAATTCCATGCCAGCAAACGCACCATTCCCCAGAACCGTCCAAACGCCAGTATAGACGACTGGCAAGTGTGGTTTGTCGGGCATGCTACGGTACTGTTACAAATCGGGCCCTATAATCTGCTCACCGATCCGGTCTGGTGTGAACATGTCAGTCCCCAGCAGGGCAAAGGTCCGAAGCGGGTCATTCCGGCGGGAATTGCCCTGGAAGAATTACCGACCATTCATGCGGTGCTGCTGAGTCATAATCATTATGACCATATGGATCTGGCCAGCCTGGAATGGCTGCATGATCAATTTGCCATGCCGATTTATACCGGACTGGGCAATGCGTGGTATTTGCCGAAAATTTTTCATGTGCTGGAAATGGACTGGTGGCAATCTTCCTTATTGCAGGATTTAAAAATTATTTATACCCCGGCACAGCATTTTTCCGGTCGCGGCTTGCGCGATCACAACCGGGCACTGTGGGGTGGTTTTTCAGTGTTAGCCGGAAAAG
This sequence comes from Acinetobacter sp. ANC 4218, assembly GCF_002135245.1. Classification (NCBI taxonomy): domain Bacteria; kingdom Pseudomonadati; phylum Pseudomonadota; class Gammaproteobacteria; order Moraxellales; family Moraxellaceae; genus Acinetobacter; species Acinetobacter sp. ANC 4218. The sequence goes on from NZ_NEGD01000002.1 coordinate 187,168, forward strand.
ATCATTGTTTCTTTGCCGGAGATAGCGGCTATTCACCGCATTTTAAAGAGATTCAAAACCGTTTGGGGGCACCGCGTATTTCATTGTTACCGATTGGCTCCTACCAGCCGCGTGAGCTGATGAACTATATGCATATGAACCCGCAGGAGGCTTTTCAGGCGCATCAGGATTTACATTCCAAATGTTCGCTGGCGATTCATTACCGAACCTTTCAGCTGACCGATGAAAGCCGGGAACAGCCCGAACTGGACTTAAAAGTGGCCATGAAAAATACCTCCAAATTAATGACCCCCTTTTACTGCATTCGCGAAGGACGGCGTCTGGTGGTTTGATCTTGTTTAAGATGTTTATTTCTTAAGATGACGCTTGGCTCAGCTTTAACAGTTGAATAGCAAGTATTGAAAGGCAAATCATCGCCATATTCATCACGACCGGGTTAACTGAGTTGCAAGGGACTGGTGAGCGCAATCAGCACTAATAATCCGGCTAAACCTAAAATATTCAGCTGATGGATGACGGCTGCTTTTTGCCAAATAAGGAAAGTACAGCCAAACATCATTTCAATTATGCCTGACAGGGTAACCGCCATTTTTGCCAGAGGGAGTTCTAAACCCATGCTTTGCCAAATGGCGATTTCTGCAGCTGACTGAAACAGAATTTTCGGAACCAACCCCTGATAAATCCAGAGTGCAGCAAGCGTGATCTGAATGAGCCGAAGCGGTTTTTCCAATAGAGGCTGATGATTCACGAATGGCAGGTTCCAGAAAATACGGTCTGTTCTCAGCAATAGCGATCATGCTTGATCGATATGATGTGAGGTATTCTTGCTTGTTACGACTTCACTATAGCACATTATTTTTAATCAGAAATATTGTCCAAAATCTCAAATCCTGATCGTCTTTATCACCAATTGATAAAGCAGTTCTAAAAATTTGATCTCTTGTTGTGAGGGTTGATAAATCCTGTTTTTAAGCCCGTTTTAGAATAGGCTTTTTCGATCGTTTTCATTCGTATAACTTGCTTTCTATTGTCATAAAAAACAGCTATTTTGATGATGAGTTAGAAATTTTTAACGGTTCATGACAATCGTCATTTTATGATTAATTTGGAGCTCAGATATGAATAATGATACGAAAACTGCAGGGAAATGCCCGTTCCACCAAGAAGGTGCGAATACCAATGCCGCCAGCTCAAATGCGGCTTGGTGGCCGAATGCTCTAAATCTTGACATTCTTGCTCAACACGATAAAAAAACCAATCCGATGGACCCGGATTTTGATTATGCCAAGGCATTCAATTCACTGGATTTAGAAGCAGTGAAACAGGATTTACGCGAACTGATTAACAGCAGCCAGGACTGGTGGCCATCGGACTATGGCAGCTACATTGGCATGTTCGTGCGTACTGCCTGGCATTTGGCAGGTTCTTACCGTAAGCAGGACGGTCGTGGCGGTGCCAATACCGGTAACCAGCGTTTTGCGCCACTCAACAGCTGGCCAGATAACGTTAACACCGATAAAGGCCGCCGTCTGCTTTGGCCGATTAAGCGTAAATATGGCAATAAAATTTCCTGGGGCGATCTGATCATCCTGGCCGGTACAGTGGCGTATGAAGAAGCCGGTCTGAAAACCTTTGGTTTCGGTGGCGGTCGTCAAGACATCTGGCATCCTGAAAAAGACGTCAATTGGGGTTCTGAAAAGAAATGGCTGGATGCCACCAAAAATCGTTATGAAAATGATCAGGACCGTAAGTCATTAGACAATTCGCTTGCTGCCGTGCAGATGGGCCTCATTTATGTCAACCCTGAAGGGGTAGATGGTGTACAGGATCCGCTGCGTACTGCACAGGATATGCGTGTAACCTTCGACCGTATGGGCATGAATGACGAAGAAACTGTGGCCTTGACTGCAGGTGGTCACACCATTGGTAAAGCACACGGTAACGGCAAGGCTGAATTGCTTGGTAAAGACGTTGAAGGTGCAGATGTCGAATTCCAGGGCCTAGGCTGGCATAACCCTGAAGGTACAGGTAACGGTGCCAATACCATGGTCAGTGGCCTGGAAGGGGCTTGGACCACGCATCCAACCAAATGGGACAATGAATTCTTCTATTTATTGTTCACCTATGAGTGGGAAAAAACCCTCAGCCCGGCAGGCGCGAAACAATGGGAACCGATCAACATCAAAGATGAAGACAAACCTGTTGATGCACACAACCCGAATGTCCGCCGTAACCCGATGATGACCGATGCCGATATGGCACTGAAAATTGATCCTGAGTATCGTAAAATCTCTGAGCGTTTCTATAAAGACCCAGCTTATTTTGCTGAAGTGTTTGCGCGTGCATGGTACAAGCTGACTCACCGTGACATGGGGCCAAAATCGCGTTATTTAGGTGCCGATGTTCCTGCTGAGGATCTAATCTGGCAAGACCCGATTCCATCGGTGAACTACGTGTTGTCTGAAGCGGAAATTGAAGACCTCAAAGCGAAATTGCTGAACAGCGGTTTAAGCACAGCCGAGTTAATCAACACCTCTTGGGACAGCGCGCGTACTTTCCGTGGTTCCGACTATCGTGGTGGTGCGAACGGTGCGCGTATCCGTCTCGCTCCGCAAAAAGACTGGGTAGGTAACGAACCTGAACGTTTGGCGAAAGTGTTGGCGAAACTTGAAGAAATTCAGGCCGGTCTTGAGAAGAAAGTCAGCATTGCCGACCTGATTGTACTGGGCGGTACGGCTGCTGTTGAAAAAGCAGCTCAGGCTGCGGGTGTGGATATTCAAGTTCCATTCACGCCGGGACGAGGGGATGCCACCCAGGAACAAACTGATGTCTATTCATTTGAAGACTTGTTGCCGAAGCACGACGGTTTCCGTAACTGGCTAAAAGAAGACTACATTGCGCAACCTGAAGAATTGCTGTTAGACCGTGCCCAGTTATTGGGTTTAACTGCACCGGAAATGACGGTACTTGTTGGTGGTATGCGTGTACTTGGCACGAACTACGGTGGCGCGAAAGAGGGTGTATTCACGGATAAAGTTGGTGTGCTGAGCAATGACTTTTTCGTGAATTTAACTGACATGGCATACAACTGGAAACCGGTCGGTAAAAACCGTTATGAGATTGTAGACCGTGCAACGGGCACAGCGAAATGGACGGCAACACGTGTAGATTTGGTGTTTGGTTCGAACTCGATTCTTCGTTCCTATGCAGAAGTGTATGCGCAAGATGATAACAAAGAAAAATTCGTGACAGACTTTGTTGCTGCCTGGACCAAAGTGATGAATGCAGATCGTTTTGATGTGAAAAAATAATTTACATTGAGATGTAAAAAACCGCCTTGAGGGGCGGTTTTTTTGTGAAACATTGATACCTCATGTAAAACCTGAATTTTTAACCATTCAGCTTTTTATTGATTATAAGTTATTGATATTATTTAGTTGCTTTTGTATGAGGTGTATGATGTTAATTTTAGAAAAACTATAAGATGTTTACATAATTAGTAGCTATTCATTTATGGGTTTTTATTTCAATGATGTATTGTTCAACATAATTTTTCAGCATAAGAACTCTTATTCTGTTTAAGCTATATTTTCCCTAGGCAATTCTCAACTGTTTCTACTCTTAAGCTATTAATTTGTTGAAGTTTTAATTCATAGTTCTTAGGTTTAGGATATTGATAAACCTTATCAATAATATTATTACTTATTCTAATAAATTCTTGGGGATCAGGAAAATTCGGAGTGTTATTTATAAGACTGATAATTTTAGCTATTACTTCATCTTTTGATAATTTTTCTTCTATCCTAGATCTGTAGATGAGATCTGACATCTTTCCCATCCCTATACATTTTTTCGCAACTTGTTCACTATATATTATTTCAGCCTTAGCTATTGAAAAGGATAAAAAAATTACAGCTATTTTTATTATATTTTTCATATTTATAAAGTAAAAAAAATAATTTATCTGATTCTATTTTAATTAGTGTATAAAATAAACAGAAATCAGTTTTGTAAATGCTTTTTAATTAGATAAGGCTTGGAATAATCCATCCATTTAGCATTATAGATGTTATACGAAGTGTACTTTTATATTGATTTAAATATCAGTAACTTAAAAAATTAATACTGTACAAAAAACGTAAAAATCCGGCTTTGAAATAAGTCAGTTTTTTTATGAGCGGCTTTGATATGTTATTGCCAATAAAAAAGGATCTTTAACTTTAAAAAAGAACATTTCTACTAGATAGAAGTTAAGTTGATCAAAGTTTGGATAATATCCCCCTCCAACTCATTCCACTCCCCAAAATCAGGCTCCACCAACAAAGTCTGCGACACAAAGCCATAGCAGACTCGCTGCACATTTAAACTCATCCGTTTCAGCTGTTCAGTATCCTGAATAAAAGGTGTAAGAATGCTTTGCCACATCTGCACCATCATCTCATAACTCTTTCTATAACTCTCAATATTCGAAATCTGCCGTTCCAGAAAAAACGTCTGTGCCCATAAAAACTGCTGCGCCTGAATCTGCTCAAGTTGGTAATGAATCACCTGCTTTAAATAATACTGCAAAGCCAAATCTGTGGATAACTTGATCAGGCTGTGTGCATAAGTTTTTAAGTCCTCGGCATTGTTTTTTACGTGTCTGTGAATGGTCAGCGCAACCAAATCTTCCTTTTTAGAAAAATATTCATAAAACGTGCCCAAGCCTACACCGGCCAAATCGGTAATTTCCCGAATGGTAATGTCATGTGCAGCACGCTCATGCAAAAGCCGAACAAAACTGTCCTGCAAGGCTTCCTGTGTCAGCTTGGCTCTGGACTGACGCGGCTTACGCCGTACTTGAATCTGTGGATTTTTCATAAAAAGTTTGACCCAACAAAGCCGAACATCCCGTGGCTATTTTTTCTCTATACTGGAATGAAAAGCCCAGAACAACAAGCAGGAAATATAGACGATGCATATATCTAATCAGGCATGGATGACCCATCAAATCAGCAACCAGTTTGACGAACTGCAAGATTACAATTTATTTTCATCAGATACGGTTTTACATGAAATATTGAAGCGTTATGGCAGCCATGATCAAGCAACCTTGTGTGATATGGGTAAAGTGGTGGGATTAGCCGAATATTATCAATATGCCGATTTAGCCAATAAGCACACGCCTATTTTACATGCCTTCGATGCCCGTGGACGCCGTAAAGACTACATTGAGTTTCATCCTGCCTGGCACAAATGGATGGCTTTAAATCGCAAGTTCGACAGCCATGCCCATCCGTTTAACCATGCAGAATCATCTGCCAAATGGGTGGACTGGGCAGCACGTTTTTACCTAAGTGGGCAGGTTGAGTGTGGCAGTCTGTGCCCAACTTCAATGACCCTTGGCAGTATTCCCCTGATTCAGCGTGAACCTGAACTGTGGGCCAAGATTGGCGAGAAACTATTATCTACCGAATATGACGAACGTGACCTACCGATTGCACAGAAAAAGTCGATCTGGCTCGGTATGGGCATGACCGAAAAGCAGGGTGGTTCCGATGTGCGTGCCAATGAAACCTTTGCCGTACCCGTTAGGGAATCAGGTCGAGGGCAGGCTTATTTGCTGACCGGGCATAAATGGTTTTTCTCAGCTCCGATGTGTGATGCACATCTGGTGGTGGCGAAAACTGAGCAGGATGGCTTGGCCTGTTTCTTTGTCCCGCGCTGGCTGGAGGATGGAACCAAGAACCATATTCATGTGCAGCGCCTCAAAGAAAAAGTCGGCAACCGTAGCAACTCCAGTTCGGAAGTCGAATTTAAGGAAGCTTGGGGCATCATGATCGGTGAAGCAGGTCGTGGCATTCCGACTATTATTGAAATGGCGAATTATACCCGTCTGACCTGCTCTGTGGGCAGTACCGCCATGCTACGTCAGGCTTTGGTGCAATGCATTGCCTATACCCGTCAGCGCAAAGCTTTTGGTAAACATTTAGTCGAACAGCCGTTGATGCAAGCAGTACTCGCGGATTTAGCCCTGGAAACCGAAACCGCGATGCACTTAAGTTTTCATCTGGCACATTGTTATGAACGTGATGATGCTTTGTCTCTGGCATGGAAACGTATCATGACACCAGCCTCCAAATTCTGGATCTGCAAGCGTGCAGTCGAATTGACTGGCGAGATGATGGAAGTGTTTGGCGGCAATGGTTATGTCGATAACGGCATCATGGCGCGTATTTTTAAAGAAGCCCCGGTGAATACTATTTGGGAAGGTTCAGGTAATGTCATGTGCCTCGATGTATTGCGTGCCATTGGTCGTGAACCTGAATCCATTGAGTTATTGTTTAAATATCTGGCATCAATTGCAATGCAAGATGAAACCCTAAAACAGGAACTGCAAGAACTGTTTAAACTGTTTCAGCAGCCTGCAGATGAGCTGCAATTTATGGGACGCAGTCTGGTCAGCCGGTTAGTCATTTTAGCCCAAGCGGTCTTGTTGAAACGCTATTCACCTGATTTTGTCGCAAACGGATTTATCAAGTCCCGCTACAGCAAGTTTCATGGGAGAGTGGTGGGGATGATTGCCGCGAAGCAGGTGGATGTAGAGCGGGTGCTGGAAAGGGCTTTGGCAAGTTAAATTATTTTTATACCTCTCCCTTGCGTAGCCGTGCTACTCATCTCCTAAAAGGAGAGGGGATTTTCATTTTAAATTAGGGATTCATTTATATATTAGCCAGATCTCTATTCGCTTCTCTCAATTCTACTTTGCTCAGGCTTGCACAAGCATAAGGTTGAAACTGCAAAATTTATATTCATTTAAGAAAACTTATTTAACATGTCATTTATAAATTTTTGATTTTCAGTACCGGTATGTATCAAAAAATTAAACAATGGGCCAAAACCATTAAAAAAGACGTTCTGGTGGTTTGGCTGGTTGCTAAAGACCAGCGCACACCTGTCTGGATCAAAATACTGGCACTGATGATTGCGGCATATGCGCTATCGCCGATTGATCTGATTCCCGATTTTATTCCAGTGCTGGGCTATCTGGATGATCTTATTATTGTGCCCTTGGGACTGTTATTGGTGATGAAGCTGACACCAAAAGAAATCATCGAAGATTGCAGAATTCGTGCCTCGTTATTGGCAGAACGGCCGGTCAATCGCTGGGCGGCAGCTATGATCATTTTAATCTGGCTGCTTTTTCTGGGCTATTTGGCTATGCATTTTTTAAATATGCCGAAATTCTAATACTGAGTCCGGGTAAGTACTTAAAATATGATATTAAGTATATGAAATAAATGATTTTTTAATAATTCTATCTAATCTGAAAAACTGCTTGAATTCTATACAAAAAAGCGTAATATCAGCTTGCTATCCAATCTGGATGGTGAATGAAAACAGGTGAGTAAAATGGCAAAGAAAAAAGCTCTGCCAGAGGTTGTGATTCACAACTTTGTGGCAAAACACATGCATGAGGTTAACAAAAGCCAGGTCTTTGTGGACCGCAAGAAAAATGCAAAACGTGGCTATGACAAGCACAAAAAAGGGAGATACTCAAATGACTATCTCCCTTTTTATTTCACTGTATTTTCTTACATCTGAATAGAATTAAGCACCCACAATACGGGTTGCCGATTTCACCATATCGCCCAGACCATGGGTCTTGAAATAATACTCCATCCAGCTTTTCACCATTAGTGGATTACTCATTTTTAATACACGTTCCAGTTGTTCCTGTGCATCGCTCATCGGCACATGACAAATGGCCTTACGCACCCGCAAAATATTGCTTGAACTCATCGACAGGGTATTAAAGCCCATCGCCATCAGCAGCACAGCCGCCAATGGGTCGCCAGCCATTTCTCCACAAATGCTCACCGGTTTGTCATATTTATGACATTCCTGAACCAAACGGCTTAAAGCGCGTAAGACGGCAGGGTGGAAGTGGGAGTAGACATTGGCAACCCGAGGATTATTACGGTCTACAGCAAGTAAATACTGGGTCAAGTCATTTGAACCCACCGAGAAGAAGTCCACCAGCTCAGAAAATTCTTCAATCTGTAATAGCACACTCGGTACTTCAACCATAATGCCAATTTTGGGTTTGGTAATTTTAACCTGTTCTTCTTCCTGCACTGCGGTCCAGTCACGATCCAGCAGATAGAGGGCTTCTTCCACTTCACTGACACTGGTGATCATGGGCAGCAAAATATGCAGGTTATTCAGACCAATACTGGCTTTCAGCATGGCACGAATCTGGGAAGAGAAAATTTCAGGATGATCCAGGGTAAAACGGATGCCGCGCCAGCCCAGCGCCGAGTTTTCTTCTTCAATCGAGAAATACGGTAAATCTTTATCTGCACCAATGTCGAGGGTACGCATCACCACAGGTTTATTGGCAAAGTGACTGAGCTGCTGGCGGTAAATGGCACGCTGCTCTTCTTCACCAGGGAAGCGATCACGCAACATAAACGGAATTTCAGAGCGGTATAAACCTACGCCTTTAGCACCACGCTGTACCCCGCGAACGACATCAATCATTAAACCGGTATTCACATACAGTTTGACTGCCACACCATCAGGCGTAATGGCATCTTTGGTTTCGTATTGTTTTAAGTCTTTCGCCAGCTGTTCTTCTTCTTTCTGGATTTCTTTATAGCGTGTACGTAAACGGCGCGGCGGATTGATAAACACCCGTCCCTGATGGGCATCGACAATCATCTCCACATCATCTAGGGTATTGATTGGCAGTTCAGTCACACCGACTACAGTTGGAATGCCCAGTGCACGTGCCACAATCACCATATGTGAGTTCATGGCACCTTCGGTGGTGACAATTGCGGCAATTTTATCCACCGGTAATTCAACCAGTGCCGCGGTTGAAATGTCTTCCCCGATCAGAATGCTTTCATCGGTCAGTTCACGATGGCTGGCATCGGCTTCCTGTAAAAATGCCAGAATACGGCGACCGAGATCTTTCAGGTCGGACACACGTTCGCGTAAATAGTCATCTTCCATTTGTGCGAACAGGGCAATGTGATTATCAATGACAATACGGACTGCACCCTGTGCCCAGTTACCATCGCGGATTTCAGCCTTAATTTCAGCAGGCAGGGAATTTTCATCCAGCATGCGCAAGAACACGCTAAATAAAGCCCGTTCTTCAGCCATTAAGGCATCCTGCATTTTTTCATCCAGTGCCTGAATTTCCTGACGCACTGCATTTAATGCGGCATCCAGAAGTTCTAGTTCTTCACTGATGTCATCTGCTTCACGATCAGGTACAGCCGCCAGATCTGCAGGCGGGTAGAGAATTACCGCACGCCCTAAAGCAATCCCGCCTGAACCGGAAACGCCCTGAAAGGTTTTATAAGCAGGCAGATTGCTTGGCTTGCGGAACACATCGATATTGCCGACGGCATGGGCATGAGCAATCACACCGGACAGCTGGGCACACAGGGTGACCAGGAACGATTCCGCTGCTTCGCTAAAATCTTGCGGTTCCTTATTTTGCACTACCAATACGCCCATAACCTTACGGCGGTACATCACCGGAACACCCAGGAAGGAATTATAAATTTCCTCTCCGGTTTCAGGCAGGTACATAAAGCGTTCGTGCTTCGGTGCATTATCCAGATTGACGATTTCTTCGCGTTGTCCCACCAGTCCCACCAGACCTTCGCTGGTATGTAAGGAAACATGCCCCACAGCTTCAGGATTTAACCCTTTAGATGCCATGAGCAGATAACGCTGGTTACGCTCATCGAGTAGATAAATGGAGCAGACATCCACGTGCATGGCTTCAGCAACCTGATTGACCATGATGTCGAGTGACTCATGCAAACTGGTGGACGCATTGATTTCTTGCACAATGCGTCTTAAGGTGTCCAGTTGCATATTCGACATAAAATCTGCTCCAAAATAAGTTTAAAACTGTTTTTATTTATAACAACATGCTACTAAAAAATCTGCATTTTCATGCAATTTTTTCGAGCTAGAGCGAGGGTAACTGCTGACACAGTTCCACCATCGCCCTTCGGTATACATCGCGTTTAAAATTCACGACCTGACCTAATGGGTACCAGTAACTTACCCATTGCCACTGGTCAAACTCTGGTGGGTCTGACAGGTCCAGCTGAATATGCTTTGCTGGCGCTGTCAGCCTGAGTAAAAACCACTTCTGTTTTTGACCAATACACACCGGGTCCGAATCCGGGCGTATATATCTTTGCGGCAAACGATAACGCAGCCAACCTTTTGTTTGCGCTACAATTTGAACATGTTCGGGCAATAAGCCAACTTCTTCTCTCAGCTCACGATAAAGTGCCTGTTCGGGGGATTCTCCAAACTGGATCCCTCCTTGCGGAAATTGCCAAGCATTGTGTCCAATGCGTTTTGCCCATAAAACTTGTCCAATGTCGTTTGCCAAAATGATCCCGACATTCGGTCGGAAACCTTCTGAGTCGATCATTTGGCTACCTAAATCTTCTGTAATGTATGGCTTTTTGTTCGGGGATTGTTATTTCTATATCCATCTCGAAAAAAAGCACAGCTTAAATGTTAAAAATTGCTATGATCTTAACGAATTTCTATCGACTAGCGGAGATAGATTTACAATTTTTTTCTTAAATTTCAGTTTTTACGAGTATTTTCATGAAATTGGCTTTATTTGACCTCGACCACACCTTATTAAATACCGATTCAGATTATTCATGGGGTGAGTTTTTAGTAAACGAGGGTTTAGTCGATCCAATCCGACACCGTCAAATGAATGACAAGTTTTATGAAGACTATAAAGCAGGGCAACTTGACCCGATTGCCTATAACGAATTCGTCTTTGAATTTTTAACCCAGCATGATAATGATTATTTGACTGAATTACATGAATTATTCATGAAAAAGGTCATTCGTCCACAAATGCGCCCAGAAGGTTTTGCTGCCATTCAAAAACACCGTGATGCAGGACACGAGCTGGTCGGGATTACCGCAACCTCCGATTTTATTACGGCACCGATTTTTCACGAGTTTGGTATTACTGAAATTATTGCCACCAATGCAGAAGTGGTGGATGGCAAATATACCGGTAAAGTCATCAATACTGCATGTTATCAAAAGGGTAAATTGATCCGTCTGGAACAATGGCTGCAAGGGCGCGATATTGATGAGTCATGGGCCTATTCGGATTCATTTAATGACCGTTTCCTGCTGGAATATGCCGATCATGCCATTGTGGTCAATCCGGATGAGCGTTTGGAGGCTTTGGCCAAAGCGCAAAACTGGGAAATTCAGGACTGGTCGATTTAGGCAATTTGTTTTGATGGAGGGGAGAGCTGTATGGAATATGGTTATTCTCTCTGCTTTAAAAGTTAAAAATAAAAAAGGATTGCACCGAAATCCTTGCATGTTTGTAGATAGTGTCTACCGATCTACTAAACCGGATGGAATGTTTTATATCGACTAAGGGACGATAAAATAAGCCTTACTATGATTATGCCTTTACCGTATAGTAGACTGAAAGCAAAAGGGTAAAAAATAAAATTTATAGTTTGAAATTGAAGAACAATAGGAGAGAAGAATGAGCCAAACACGTCCAAGAATGACCAATCTTTTTGAGCAGTTAGGGTTAGATTCCAGTGAAGAGGCGATTGCCCTGTTTATTGCCACGCATCAGCTCAATGCTCAGACCAAAATTACTGAAGCGGAATATTGGACTGAAGCACAGCGCCAGTTTTTAGCAGAAAAAATTAAATCCGATGGTTCATGGGCCATTATTGTTGACCAGTTGAATGAATCCTTACATGAAGATTCAGTGATTCAATAAAGATCAAAGCGAAATAAAACCAATCCTCAGATTGGCTTTTTTGATAAAGGGTTTATTTTACCCGTTTCCATAGCGTCACTTGAGATAACGTATGTTGATATTTACGTGCGGTTTCACGAATCACAAATGCCACATCCTGAGGTTCATCGAGCATTTCAAAGTGTTCTTTTAAAAGTTCAGTCATGCCATCTAGCGTACTGAAGTTTTCCCCATCTTTTTTAAAACCACCGAGCCATTCACTAGGTGAAGTATGTTCCTCCAGCCACGTATAGGGGGAGGCCAGCATTAAAATGCCTCCCAGTTTTAAACGTTGATGGATTTCGGCTAAGAAATCTTTGGGATGATGCAGGCGGTCAATCAAATTTGCAGCCAGAATAAAATTGTAATCAGTAAAATGAGGTTTTAAATTGCAGGCATCGGCCTGGAAAAATTCGACCCGATCTGCATAGGTATCTAGACCCAACTCTTTTAAGTTACAGGCTTTATATTCCATCAGTTCACCTTCAATTGGCAGGGTATAATGTAGCGTTTCACCTTGTGCCAGCTGTACCGCCTGCTGAATAAAGCGCGCGGAAAAGTCCAGTCCTGTGACCTGATCAAAATAAGCTGCCAGTTCAAAGCTGGCCCGACCTGTGGCACAACCGATATCCAGTGCCTTCTCTGTCACAATATTCTTTAAATAAGGTTGTGCAAGGTTAATCAGGCTTTGGGCGAAATTGGGCACGTTAAAATATTCTGCACCGTACTGAAATTCTAAATATTGCGAGATCATCTGGTCAGTTTCATACTGCGATTGAAACTGTTGAAGTTTTTGGGAGGCAGCGACATAGCGGAATCCGGCATGCTGGAAAAAATGTCGGCGAAAAGCATAACGAGAGCTGTGCAAAGCCTCATTGCCAGCCGAAATCCAGGAACCGCCTTTGATTAGATTGTGTTGCCCGTCAAAGGTTGGGGTGCTGAAATCATCATAGATCGGATGCACCTGAAAACCGTCAAAAGGGTAAATCGGGGTTTCAGTCCATTGCCAGACATTGCCCTGAATATCAAAAAAATCACCCTGCTGAAAATGATTGACCGGGCAGGGGCTGGTTCCATATTTCAGTTCGATATTGGCCTGTTCTGGACTGGGCAGGTCAGGATCCAAACCGGCCACATCATAGAGCCGATACCACTCATCTTCTGTTGGCAAGCGAATACTTTGACCGGTTTTTTCGGCTTTCCAGTTGCAGAAAGCTTTAGCCTCAAGATAATTCACTTCTACCGGCCAGTCCCAAGGCATGGGGATTTCCTCCAGCATCAGCCGCAGTGACCAGCCATCAAGGGTTCTTCTCCAGAAGCTGGGGTGCGTAGCTTGAGAGAATTTCAGCCAGGCTTGTCCTTCTGCTGTCCAGTAGCGGTCAGTTGAGTAACCCCCATCTTCCACAAAACTGAAGAATTCCTGATTGGAGACCAGATATTGTGAAGCCTCAAAAGCGGCCACATCCGCCTGATGCTGGCCATATTCATTGTCCCAGCCATAAAAGTTACTCTCGAAAGTTTTGTTCAGGTTGATCTGTCCTGCAGGAACAGCAAGTAGGGTATTTTCCGGCGCAATGCCCGTGATGATCTGGGCATGCCACTGCGGATGATTGTATACATAGTCCAGCTGCTGCTGGCGAATCAGGACTGATGAAGTTTCAAGATGAATCCGTTCATGTTCAATGCCCATGAGGATCGACCACCACGGATGTTGCCAGTTCAAGGGTAAAGTCAGAGGGGCATGCTTAATCAGATTTAGTACCAGTGTCCTGACCTGAGTACGATAAGCTCGGACTTCTTCTACACTCGGCCAGGCATAATGCTGCTCATTCAGATCGTCCCAGCTCATTTCATCGACCCCGACAGCAAAAATGCTTTCCAGCTGCGGGTTCAAACGATTGCTGATTAGTTTGCTGAGCAGCAGTTTATTGATAAAAAAAGTCGCCGTATGGCCAAAATAAAAAATCAGCGGATGACGTAAAGAGATGGGTTTAAGGTAATAGGCTGCATTATTTTTCAGACAGTCAAACAGCCGTTCATAGCTGTCAAAAGTATTGAGGAAATAATCACGCAAGCTGTGCCGTGCCGTGGCTTCATCAGTAAAGTTTAAATCCGGCGTAGGCAACAAAGAAATTTGAGCGCTTTGCCATATATGTGGAGCATCGACATCGGCTTTGACTGGGTTGGTTTTAGATTGGGTTGTTTCAGGTGAATTTGTTGTAGATATTGTTGGTGATGAATCCCTCAGCATAGCCCCATACTCCTTCGAATTCTTTTGCACATTTAAAACATCTTGTTTTATGTGTTTTATTTAAAAGTACTCGAAAGCTGTGCCGCTGTGCTGAGGATTAAGGTAACAAAATGCTGCATCCATGCAGATGCAGCACTAGAGCTGGTTTTAGTTGAGATGGGAGTTTTTCATCATGGCCACCAATTCCTGTACGGCACGTGACTGGGTACGCCCCGGATGCCAGACCATGCCTAGTTGACGTTGCATTTGCACATTAATATCCAGCATTTGCAGATCCTGATTCAGCAGGGTTTTCGGTAATACCGACCATCCCAAACCAATTGAAACCAGCATGCGGATGGATTCAAGTGGATTGTTGCTCATGGTGATTTTCGGTTTAACCCCTTGCTTTTCAAACTCTGCCAAGGTGATTTGCGTGGTATAGGTTTGCGAGGCTGGCAACAGGCTCGGATATTGAATCAAATCTTCCAGACTCAAATGCTTTTTTTGCGCCAATGGATGAAAAGGTGCCACCACAAAGACTAGTGGATCATTCCAGATGGTCACATAACTCAAGCGTTCATCACCTTTCGGTGGGAGGGTTAAAAAGGCCAGCTCCAGGTCACCCGCCAGTACCTGTTCATGCGCCTGTTCCGAGTCAACAAAATGCACATCTAAAGTGACGTCAGGAAATTTTTGCACATAATTGCGCAGGTGCTGCGGCAGGTGATGCAAGCCAATATGATGACTGGTGCCAATTTTAAGTTTGCCTTGCACCTGTTCCTGTTCGTGACTGAGGGTATGGTGAATATCGCCCAGTTCATTGAGCCAGTTTTTCACTTTTGGTAATAAGGAATGGGCAGCGTGCGTCGCCTGAACACCACGACCAGCAGACTCAAACAGTTTCACGCCAAAGTATTCTTCAAGACTATGAATTCGTTTGGTCACAGCAGGCTGGGTAATAAACAATAAATCGGCGGCCATAGAAATAGAACCGGTTTCCATGACTTTAATGAATGCTTCAAAGGCAGCAAGATTCATAGGGAGATATCTGGTTATATTAAAGTTAAGTAATTATAAAATATTTTTATAACAAAGGGGGCGTTTCATCTTAAAAAAGACCGTAAAAAAAATGTATACAGATGTGAACTTAAAAGGTAAAAATAAAAAAATCACCCCATATGAATGGAGTGATTATAAAGAGGAAGCGGACAAGCCATGATCTCTAGTTTGGGCCGATGCAGCGTTTAGATGACTATATTATTATTGCTATTCTGTCTTTGAGCTGGCTTGGCTTCCCAGATTTTTTCATGGAAGAAGAATGCGATTGCCTGAATCGTCGGCTCAAGCAAACTGAGGGTTACTGCCATCCAGATACTTCCTGTGACGAAATAACCGACCAACATGGCAATGGTGATGTGCATAATGTAATAGCTAAAGGTTTTCTTGAACATACGCTGGTTGTTATTAACAAATTTTTGAATATGAGCCATGGTTTGTTCCTCAATCTTTGCCTCGGGATATGAATAAATGATAATCAGTCTTATTTAATTTGTAAAAACGAACATTTTTATATTTTTAATCGGTTTTGTGAATTATTTAACTGGTTAAACTGAACCATCAATACAACAACAGGGGAATGGTATCGCCTAGAGATATTTGTTTAGAGATACTTTTCTGGCAGGGTGAACATATGGATATTAAACACATCAAATACCTCCTTGATATTTTTGAGGAAGCTGTGGAAAAACGCAGTCAGGTCTATGAAATTGCCGATGATGAAAATGATGAAAATCAGGCTGCCGCCGAATGTGGTGCAGCGAAAGCAGAACTCATCCGGGCAATTGAGCAGCTTATCGTAGCGAAAGAAAACCCGTCGGGCTAAATCCAGTCCGCATCATTCCTTGCACGGCGCTTTAAATATACCTGATTTGTTAAGTCTGAGCATAAGGAGATAGCCGTGTGGTTTAAAAACCAAGAGATAAAATTTTGCCAAAAGTCAGGGTTTTAATAAGGTTAAAATTAATTCCAAAAAGTTTTTAAACTAATAAAAATGATAAATTAGATTTATGTGAATACGTGGTTATAATCGAAGTTAATGAAAGCATTACCCAGTTCTATGGAGCGCGTCGACATGGCAGGCAATACCCCAAAAGCAAAAACTTTATATGATAAATTGTGGGATGACCATTTAGTAAAACAACGCGATGATGGCTCAGCCTTACTTTATATCGACCGTCATTTATTACATGAAGTAACTTCACCACAAGCTTTTGAAGGTTTGCAGCTTGCAGGTCGTCAACCTTGGCGTTTAAGTGCCAATGTAGCTACGCCAGACCATAATGTGCCAACTTCAAAAACCGAGCGTGAGCAGGGTATTGCCGGTATTGAAGATGATACTTCACGTATTCAGGTGCAAACGCTGGATGACAACTGTAAAACTTTCAATATTGTTGAATTTGATATTAACGATATTCGCCAAGGGATCGCACACGTGGTTGGGCCTGAGCAAGGTTTGACTTTGCCGGGCATGACTGTGGTGTGTGGTGACTCGCATACGGCAACTCATGGTGCATTTGGCTGTTTGGCGCACGGTATTGGGACTTCAGAAGTTGAACATGTATTGGCGACCCAGTGCCTGGTTCAAAAGAAAATGAAGAACATGTTGGTGCGTGTTGACGGTAAATTGGGTCAGGGTGTTACACCGAAAGATGTGGTCTTGGCGATTATCGGTAAAATCGGCACTGCAGGCGGTACCGGTCACGCGATTGAATTCGGTGGTCAGGTGTTCCGTGACATGTCGATTGAAGGCCGTATGACTGTATGTAACATGGCGATTGAAGCCGGTGCCCGTGTCGGTATGGTCGCTGTCGATGACAAAACCATTGAATACGTGAAAGGCCGCAACTATGCACCGAAAGGTGAGCAGTGGGATGCTGCTGTAGCCTATTGGAATACTTTGCACTCTGATGAGGGCGCGCATTTCGATACCGTCGTGGTGTTGCAAGGTGAAGAAATTGAACCGCAAGTGTCTTGGGGAACTTCTCCTGAAATGGTGATTCCGGTGTCCCAAGCGGTTCCAACGTTGGAACAGGCCAAAGATGACGTGCAACGTAATGACTGGACCCGTGCTTATCAATATATGGGTTTAAATGCCGGTCAGGCATTGGCAGACATTCAGTTGGACCGCGTATTTATCGGTTCTTGCACCAACTCGCGGATTGAAGATATTCGCGCTGCCGCTGAAGTGATTAAAGGCCGTAAAGTAGCTGCTTCAATCAAACAGGCGATGGTGGTTCCGGGTTCTGGTTTGGTAAAACAGCAGGCTGAAGCTGAAGGCTTGGATAAAGTATTCTTGGAAGCTGGTTTTGAATGGCGTGAACCGGGCTGTTCAATGTGTTTGGCGATGAATGCAGACAAATTGCAACCGGGCGAGCACTGTGCCTCAACTTCTAACCGTAACTTCGAAGGTCGTCAGGGCAATGGCGGTCGTACGCACTTGGTGAGTCCTGCGATGGCAGCTGCTGCAGCGATTGCCGGTCATTTCGTTGACGTACGTACGTTTTAATTTCGGCTAAAGGAGCAAATGACATGAAAAAATATACCGTTGAACAAGGTATCGTTGCACCATTAGACCGTGCCAATGTCGATACAGATTTAATTATTCCAAAGCAGTTTTTGAAATCGATCAAACGTACCGGTTTTGGTGAAAACTTATTTGATGAATTGCGTTATCTGGATGAAGGCTACCCGGGCCAGGACAATTCAAAACGTCCAAAGAATCCTGATTTCGTTTTGAACCAACCGCGTTATCAAGGCGCGACAGTGTTGATTTCTCGTGCCAACTTCGGTTGTGGTTCTAGCCGTGAGCATGCGCCATGGGCGTTAAACGAATACGGTTTCCGTACCGTGATTGCACCAAGCTATGCCGACATTTTCTTCAACAACAGCTTTAAAAACGGCATGTTGCCAGTGATCTTGTCTGAAGAGATCGTCGATCAGTTATTTAAGGAATGTGCTGCGACAGAAGGTTATCAGTTAACCATCGACCTGGAAGCGCAGGAAGTGCGTACACCATCGGGTCAAGCGTTTAAATTTGAAGTCGATCCGTTCCGTAAACACTGCCTGTTAAATGGTCTGGATGATATTGGCTTAACTTTACAAGCTGCAGATGATATTCGCGCTTATGAAGAAAAGACCAAACAGTCACGTCCGTGGGTATTTCAGGAAATTCACGGTTAGTTGCTTGAATTTTCAGCGCTAGTAGTATCGCAGCCTAACTCTTGCTAATATCAGATCCATAAAAATATTTAGTTGGCTTTATTTGGTGAGGGTTGGGCTCGAACAATGACAAAAGTTTACGGTCAGCTTGCTGTACTGGGTCTTATGGCCGCATCCTTAAGTGCATGCCAAAGTATTGATACAGTACGAATTAAACATGTAAAAGAAACTGAAAGTAGCAAAACAAATGCCTTAATTTACTGTGCGGGTACTGCAAACTGTGAATTTGAACGTTTAAACAAAATTCAAATTATTGATGCAGCACAGCGCCGTGTGAATAGTGCTGCGGTTGAATCGGGTATTTTACGTTTACAGGCGAATTCCTTAAGTCAGCCGAATGCGTTATATCTTTCAATCCCTCCCGGGCAACATGAACTGGTGATCCGCTTTTATCCGATTTCCAAGGATCGTGCCGAAACCCTTCATGTTTTTCACAAGTTTAAGCCGAAGCAGCGTTACATTTTTAAAATGTACCGTGAACGCAACAAACAGCAGGGCAGCTTGCTGAATGTATCTGCACCTGAACCCTTATGTGTAGATCTCCTGCAAGAACACAAGACAATCCGACGTTTCTGCAGACCCTATAATGCCTTGACCGGTCTGGGCGAGTTTGTGGAAAAGAAAATTTAAAATCCCGTCGATTTAATCTATCGACTTCATAAATGGAAACACTCATGTCAAAACATATTTTGATTTTACCAGGTGATGGTATTGGTCCTGAAATCGTAAAAGCAGCTGAACAGGTGCTTGCACGCGTGAATGAAAAATTCAATCTGGGTTTGACTTGGGAACAGGGTTTATTGGGTGGTGCAGCGATTGATGCACATGGCGAACCGTACCCTGCCGTTACGGCAGAACAGGCAAAACGTGCGTATGCAATCCTGCTCGGTGCTGTCGGTGGTCCAAAATGGGATACGATTGAACGTTCAATCCGTCCTGAACGTGGTTTATTGAAAATCCGTTCTGAATTGAATTTATTTGCAAACTTGCGTCCTGCAATTCTTTACCCACAACTTGCCGGTGCTTCAAGTTTAAAGCCTGAAATCGTTTCTGGTCTGGATATCCTGATTGTGCGTGAACTCACTGGTGGTATCTACTTCGGTCAGCCACGTGGTATCCGTGAACTGGAAAATGGTGAGAAACAAGGCTTCAACACTGACGTTTATAAAGAGTCAGAAATCAAACGTATTGCCAAAGTGGCGTTTGAAATGGCGAAACTTCGTGGTGGCAAAGTCTGTTCAGTCGATAAAGCCAACGTACTTGAAGTGACTGAATTGTGGAAGCAAACCGTAACCCAGTTACATGCTGAACAATATCCAGAAATTAACCTGTCGCACATGTATGTCGACAATGCAGCAATGCAATTGGTACGTGCGCCTAAACAGTTTGACGTGATCGTAACCGGTAACTTGTTTGGTGATATCCTGTCTGATGAAGCAGCGATGCTTACAGGCTCTATTGGCATGTTGCCATCTGCATCACTGGATGAAAATGGTAAAGGCATGTATGAGCCATGTCATGGTTCAGCACCAGACATTGCAGGCCAAAACATTGCCAATCCGTTAGCGACCATTCTTTCTGTAGCAATGATGCTGCGTTATACCTTCCGTGAAGAAGCCGCAGCGCAAGCCATTGAAGATGCGGTAGGCAATGTACTGGATCAGGGTTTACGTACTGGCGATATCATGTCAGAAGGCAATACTCAGGTAGGTACAGTTGAAATGGGTCAAGCAGTGGTTACTGCATTGAACTAAGTTCGCCTGACAGAAAAAACGCAGCCATGAGCTGCGTTTTTTTATGGCTTTTCAGAGTGTTTTAACAGGTATGGCCAGTGTAATGAACCGATGTGGCAATGTTGTGTTCTAGGCGATAGATAATTTTACATTGCAAGTTGATATCATAGCTTTGTGCTCGGGGTGTAACTTGTATAGGGATATGACCTGCATCGATATCGGTAGGGTTCTGTACCATCGGTACCGGAATGGTGACGGGACGAATGACGGTATAAGTAAGCGTCTGATCATTCGCGACAGGCGCTAACACCTGCTGGTAACCTATGCTGTTCAAATCCAGCTTAGCTTGAATGCTTTGACTGGTCTGCCCGATGAATTGCTGTAAATAGGCATCACGCTGCATAGCGGTTGTCGTGGATGTTGTCGTGCATGCAGTGAGTAAACTAAAAACCGTAAAGTATCCTAAAATCAGTGTGAATTTCATGAGTTGTCCTCACACCAAATAAAATCAGTTTAAGTTAAGCAAATTGCAGGCAGAAATACTGTTGTGATTTGATACACGGTACAGAGAGGTGTAGCCATGATGCTAAGCCCTTATTCAATCTGATATAGACCCTCTTGGCAATTAGCAAGCTCTACCAGTATAGCGAATGGATTGAACTATTTCGTCTTTCAGGTTAAATCCTACCTGACATTCCATCTTGATATTGTAGCCACCATTTGAAGGGGTAGGCATCGGTGCACCCATCGAAATACTGTGACTAATATTGGGCGTGCCCATTGGAATATTCATATCACGAACAATGGTATAGCTGAGCAATTCTGCTGTCTGAGTGGGCTCTTGAGTGGTTTTAAATCCCATTTTATTCAGGTCAAGCTGGCTACGAACTTGTGCTGCAGTTTGACCAACATATTGTTGTAGAGACTGGTTAAGATGATGAGAACCACCTGTTTCACATGCTGCGAGCATCAGGCAGGAAAATAGGGTTAAATATTTTATTTTCATCTTTTTTAGCATATCTGTTTAATTTTAATTAAATTATAGTCGTTAAATGATCAAACCGTGTCAAATTATTTTATTGAATAATAAAAACTGAAGGCAATAAAAAAGCCACTCAAAGGTGGCTTTCATGCTTTCGCTAAAACTTAGCGTGCACGGTAAGTAATACGACCCTTGGTCAAATCGTAAGGTGTCATTTCTACTTTCACACTGTCGCCGGTTAAAATACGAATATAGTGTTTACGCATTTTACCAGAGATGTGGGCAATCACTTCGTGACCGTTTTCTAAACGTACACGGAACATAGTATTAGGAAGCGTCTCGGTGACAACGCCTTCGAACTCGATGAGTTCCTCTTTATTGGCCATAGCCTACCTGAATGAATAAATTGGAAAGGCGCAAATTATAGTCAATTTTTTTGCATAAAACAAGGCGCAATGCGGCTTTGCTCGTTCATCTGTCAGTTAAATAAGCGAACCCTCCGTATACAGATTTTCTGTAAAAAAGCCTATTGTCATGTTGTCAGTTTGGTCAATCGCAGTTAATCTAAAATCAATCTTTTTAAGTATAAATGAAGAACATACAAGGAAGGTCTTTGCGTGGGTCAGCTAACTGATGCATCAGTTGTTTTACGATTGGGTTATCAAGCCATCCGTCGTGCAGGTTTGCCAACTGAAGAAATTTTAATGAAAGCTGGTGTGGCCTTAAATCAGGTCGAAACCAATGACCGTACCCCGCTTAGTGCTCAATATGCGTTTTGGGTGGCTGCGGAAGAGGTCAGTAAAGATCCCGATATTGGTTTGCATTTGGGTGAACACCTGCCTTTATACCGGGGGCAGGTGATTGAGCACCTGTTTATTTCCAGTGAAAACTTTGGTGAAGGCCTCAAACGTGCACTGGCTTATCAGCGCCTGATTAGTGATGCTTTCCATGCCAAACTGGTGATTGAAGATGACCGTTGCTATTTGACCAATGGTGAGCAACCTTGGGGCGAAAATATCGTTAATCGGCATTTTTCCGAATGTGCACTATCCGGCGTATTGCGTTTTTTCAAGTTTATTACCGAAGGTCGTTTTCAGCCGATTTATATCGATTTTAATTTCAGTCAGGGTGCACCTGATGATGAATATTTCCGGGTCTATGAATGTCCAGTCAGCTTAGGGCAAAAAGAAACCCGTTTATATTTCGATCCTGCAATTTTAGATTACCAGTTATGGCAAGCAGAGCCAGAGCTATTGCAGTTACATGAGCAACTGGCGATTGAAAAGCTGCAGGAGTTGGCACGTTATGATCTGGTCGGTGAAGTGCGCCGCGCGATTGGTTCGACTTTAGAAAGTGGCGAAACCACTTTGGAAACCGTAGCCACACATCTAAATATCACGCCGCGCCGTTTACGAACGCAGCTGAGTGAAGCCAATACCAGTTTCCAGCAAATTCTTTCGGATTATCGCTGTCGATTGGCGAAAAAGCTTTTGGCCAATACGGCAGAAAGCGTGGAACGGATTGTGTATCTGACCGGATTTTCCGAGCCGAGCACTTTTTATCGGGCCTTTAAACGCTGGACCAATGAAACGCCAGTGGAATACCGAAAAAGGAAGCAGCGGTAATTTTTGAATCCTCCCCTAACCCCTCCTTTAATAAAGGAGGGGAACTCCTCCCTTTAAAAAAGGGAGGTTGGGAGGGATTTCTTATTCCGGCATATTCAGCCAATGCGGGCCTAATGGCATTTTCGGCAGATCAAACTGTTCCGGATAATCAGCGTGGATAAAATACAAGCCATCCGGTGGTGCGGTAATTCCTGCTGCTTTACGATCTTCAGCGGCAAAAATATGGTCAATATGGTCAACTTCATACATGCCCTGACCGATTTCCAGTAAACAGCCCATAATGTTGCGTACCATATGGTGCAAGAAGCCATCTGCCTGAATATCTAACACCAGATAACAGCCATGTTGAATGAGGCGACAATGTTTGACATGCCGAACCGGCTGATTGGACTGGCAGGCTGCGGCACGGAAACTTTCAAAATTATGCGTGCCTTCAAATTTTTTCGCCGCAGCAATCATCTTCTCCACATCCAGCGGATAGTAGGCATGCGTGACCTGTTTATGCAGAAGCGCAGGGCGCTGCGGATTGTTATAGACGACATAGCGATAGCGGCGTGCCTGAGCTTTAAAGCGGGCATGGAAATCGCTGTCCATTTCCTTGATCCACTGGAAGGCGATATCTTTAGGAAGCTGACTGTTTGCCCCCATCAGCCAGCCACGAATCGGGCGAATAGCATTAGTATCAAAATGCGCGACCATATTGGTGGCATGGACCCCGGCATCGGTACGACCCGCACCATGTAAGATGATCGGTTCATCGGCAATTTTGCTCAGTACTTTTTCAATGGTTTCCTGCACGCTTGGAACGCCAGGCTGTTGAGTTTGCCAACCTCTATATCGAATGCCACAAAACTCAATACCGACTGCAAAACGTTGCATACTTACCTCAAATTACACGTGATCATGCCAATGTGCCTGCCATTGGTCTACAGCGTCGTATTGTAAATACATTTTCAGCGCTTTTGCATAAAGATCTGCATGTCCCAAACAGTCATTCAGAAGAATATGGGTCTGCTGGATCCATTGGCTGATGGCATAACGCTGATCAATACCACCAAAAGGCACCTGAGTGGTGAGAATTACGGCACAGCCTGCTTGTTGCAGTTTTTGAATGCAAGCAATGAATGGTTTATTCACAGCCAGGTTGCCTGTGCCGAAACCTTGTAAAATCAGGCAGTTTGGCGGTACTTGGCAAATGGTTTGCAGATTGGCAATTTGCTGAGCCAAATCCAGCGGTTGCATCATCAGGCTTAAACAGTTAAACCTCGCTGCCTTTTGGAGATCATTGTCATGAACTATATAGATGGAGCTGTGGGAAATGGGTTCCGCTGCGTTTTTACCGCTAAAGGCATCCAGTTCTGTGGTATGGATTTTTAATGCCGTCTGTGCATGTACTAAATGATGATGAAAGGCTAAATAAACTCCCACCGGATATTTAACTACACAGTCCAGGGCAAAGTTTAAATTATCAATGGCATCAGTAAATTCACGGGTATTGTCTCCCGCAGTATTTAACAGGGGGTACTGGCTGCCGGTCATGACCACATGCGCGGATTGACCCAGAAAGCGTGACAGCACCGCACTAGCATAACTGAGGGTGTCGGTACCATGAATAACCACAAAATGCTCAAACTGCTGTAACTGAAGTTGTTGAATAGATTGAACCAGTTTTAGCCAGTCTGTGGCTGTACAAGCACTACTGTCCTGAATGACTGGTGCAACAAAACATTCGATCTGCTGATCGAGAGGGAGAACATGTTGCAGTTTCGGAATAAATTGCTCAGCTGGCATAGGGCTGAGTGGATCACCAATACAGCCAAATGTACCGCCCATATAGATTAACGCTATTTTTTTCATCATAAAAAAAGCAGCCAAGGATGACTGCTTTATAGTAGATCGAAATTGCTTAAGATGCTATTTGATTGCGTAAATGATCTGCCTGTTGGCGTTGTTCAGGTGTATAGCCAGCTTCTTGCTCTGCCAGTAATTCACGTGCTGATTCGAACGCACCAAGCTGGATATATTGCTGTGCCAGTTCTAGATTCAGGTTAATTTCATTGACTTCAATCAGTTCGGGGAAGGACTGAACCAATGGATCATTTTTATCTGCTTTGGCTGCAGATGAGCTGATATTGCTAATATCAAAGTTTAGGCCTGCGGCTTTTGCTGGCGCTACTTCTACAGCTGGCTCTTCAACCGTGCTTGCAGGCTCTAAATTAAAGTCCAGTTCCAGGCTTGGCGTAATTTCTTCAGTTGCAACTTTTGTTTCAGCTACTGGAGTTTCTGCAACGGAAAAATCAAAATTAAATTCAGGTTTTTCTTCTACAGTAGGTTCAATGCTAGCAGCTTTCTCTGTTTCTGCTTGCCCGGTTGTTGCAGTGTCTAAACTAAATGAGAAATCCAGAGGCTGAATTTCTTGAACTGGGGCAGCTTCCGGCTTGGTTTCTGCCACAGGTGCAGGATCAAGCTTAAAGTTAGTAAAATCTAAAGGCTTGATTTCTTCAGCTGGTGCAGTTGCTGCTTCTGCCGCTGAATCCAGAGATAGACTGCTGAAATTAAGGGGTTTGATTTCTTCCACCGGAGTAGCTGTTATTTCTGCTGTATTTAAAGATGCAGAATTGAAATCAAGAGGTTTGATTTCCTTAACGACTTCCGGCTGAGCCGAACGCGATTCCTGCTGTAACTGATCAAAGGCAAGATCATTTTTTGTTGCAGCGGGTGCAGCATCACTCATTAAAGCATCAAAAGCAGCCGTATTTTTTGTTTCTACAACCGCTGGTTCAGCTGCTTTAGCAACAGTTGATGATGGCTTAAACTCAATGGTATCTTTAGAACCTAGTGTTTGTTTTTCATGTGCTGCTTTTTTAGCAAGTGCCTGTTCTAAAAAATCATCCAGTTCTAATGAGCGCAGGTGATTAATCAGCTGGCTGATGGCAAATTCATCTTTTTGCAAGATGTGAATGTCCAGCAACAGCAAATACAACTCATGCTGTGAATTGTCCTTATTTAAAGCCTGATTAATCTGTGCTTCGGCCGAGAAAAAGTTCTTTTCGTGAATCAGGGCTTCAATTTTACTGCGGACATCGGCAGCTAAAGGGGTGGTTTTTTTCTTTGCAACAACCGAGCTTTCCACAATTTGAGTTTTTTGCGGTGACTTTTTGGTTGAAGTGACTTTTTTGCTTTTCGTCTTTGGTGTTTGTTCTGTTTGTTTACTTGCCTCGCGCTTTTTTAATACAACTGCGATCACTAATAACAATATAAACGGAATCACATAAAGCAGCATGTTGTTACCCCTTGTAGGATTGAGTTTTTATCCATGAAACCCATCCTAAAAAATCAAATTGTATAACACCCTTAGTGCGTTGGCTTTTTCTGTACTTGTTGTGCTTTCAATTGTTGCTGCAATTGGGCAAGACGAGTATTTAATAATTGAATTCTGTGATCCTTGTTACGCAATGCCAATTCTAACTGTGTTACGTTTCTCTGTAATTTAACGGTTTTTTCACGCGATGTCATAACTTTTAATGATAATTCATTTGAAGTTTGCCTTTTTTCTGTGTTCTTTTTGGCAGAACCGCTGGCTGAATCTTGTTCTTTCTCTGCAACCAGGCTCATTTCTGCCTGATTCAAGCGATATTTGGCTTTAGCCGACTGATTGGACGGTTTGGAAGGGGCTTGGGCTAAATGGGCAACTTTTGCTTTTTGCTCTTCTTTAGGGCTGGTCACAGTATTTAAATTCAAAGCGGCACCACGGCGTAAACGGTTCACATCACCTTGAATAAAGGCATGTTCATTATTGGCCTTGATTTGTTTCATGACTTCGCCAATCGGACGATTTTGCTCAGTGGCCACACGTGAGGCAATTGCCCACAGTGACTCATTCGATTGCACTACATGCTGGTTGGCTGGTGCTGTAGCCGCAGGCTGAGGTGATGGTGTAGGCGCTGTTTCTGATTTGGCTTTTGGCGCAGCGGCTGCTACAGGTTCTGCCGTTACTTTTGCTTTAGCCACATGTTGATGTGCAGATGCTGCATATAGTCGGACTAACGGGTCTGTGGAGACATTATTATTCGAGTTGTTTGAGTTAGCTGAAATTTTCGCTTCATTTTTTGTCAAACGTTGTGCTGCAATGGAACTCTTGGTTTTGAGTGGCGCATTTTGTGGAGTCTGAACCGGCTGGGCAGATGGTGTCGCCATTGCTGCAATGACGACGGGTGCAGCAGAGGTACTATTTAAAATCGGCGGTGCCGCTTTATGTACCATTAATGGTGCTTCAAATGATTGCGGTAGTGCCGTTTGTGGTTTTTCAATCCGAAATTGCGTACTTTCAGGCAGTTGTAAGGCAATATCTTTTTCATTCACAATGGTGATAGGCATTAAAGGTTTTTCATTGCCTGAGACCCGTACCTGAGTATTTATCTGGCTGCGCTTCAGAGGGGTCTTGATATGCTGTAAACGTGTCGCATTACCTTCCTGAATTTTAACAATAATGTTCAATTCAGCATCCGTTAAGGGGCGTGATGAGGTAATGGTAATGACACCATTGCCCGAGCTATCGCGACGGGTAAAGAAATTGAGATGTCCGGGAGCATGATAGACAGCGCCTAAAGTTGCGATATCTTCTGCATCAGCCAGGCTGGCCTGGATTTGTGCATGAGGATCAGCATTGCGAAAATTCATTTCCGCATACAATAATTCACCTGCTGCAGATTGAACTTGAATAGGATCAATAGTAATCGCATGAATATTCTGCGAAGCAATAATGGCTAAAATGGCTATCTTTAATTTGTTATATACGGTCATCTTAATCTTTAGCTCGGTTTCTTATCGTATTGCGAAAGTTATACATTAACGAGGTGTTGAAGAATTGTAAAACATTTAACATAAAGGATACATAAAAAAGCCGATCAATTGTGATCGGCTTTTCTTTCATTTAGCACTTAAGCATTTTTGTAATCAATCAGGATACGTAACATACGGCGTAAAGGTTCTGCAGCACCCCATAGCAGCTGATCGCCGACAGTGAATGCGCCAAGGTATTCTTTACCCATATTCAGTTTACGCAAACGACCCACTGGAACAGACAGGGTACCTGTAACAGCCACTGGCGTCAGATCGGTCATCGATGCTTCACGGGTATTGGGAACGACTTTTGCCCAATCGTTTGCATTACGGATAATGTCTTCGATTTCATCAAGCGGTACATCTTTCTTCAATTTCAATGTAAGTGCTTGAGAATGGCAGCGCATTGCACCAATACGCACACAGTGACCATCAATAGGAACAATCTGCGAGTTACCCAGAATCTTGTTGGTTTCAACCTGGCCTTTCCATTCTTCTTTCGACTGACCGCTTTCAAGCTGTTTGTCGATATACGGAATCAAAGAACCTGCTAAAGGCACGCCAAAGTTTGCAGACGGGAAACCTTCGCTGCGTTGTAAAGCCGCAATTTTAGAATCGATCTCTAAAATTGGAGAGCGAGGGTCATCTAACAAATCTTTGGTATTGTTATACAAGTAACCCATACCGTTGATGAGTTCACGCATGTTTTGCGCGCCCGCACCAGAAGCGGCCTGATAAGTCATCGAAGTTGCCCATTCCACCAGATTATTCTGGAACAGACCACCTAAGCCCATCAGCATCAAGGAAACGGTACAGTTACCACCAACGAATGTTTTAGTACCATTCACCAGGCCATCTTTAATCACGTTCATGTTGACCGGATCAAGCACGATGATGGCTTCATCATCCATACGTAAGGTAGAAGCTGCATCAATCCAGTAACCATTCCAGCCTTCAGCTTTCAGTTTCGGGAAAACGTCAGTGGTGTAATCACCACCCTGGCAGGTAATAATGACATCCATCTGCTTCAGACTGTTAATGTCTGATGCATCCATAAGTGCTGGGGCAGTCTTACCGCCAAACGCAGGCGCTTCACCACCTGCATTACTGGTAGAAAAATAGAATGGCTCAAAATGAGCAAAATCATTCTCTTCAACCATACGTTGCATAAGGACGGAACCTACCATCCCGCGCCAACCGACCAGACCTACTTTCATGCCACTTCGCCTCGGTGCGTTAAAAAAATCAAAAGGGATTCGAGTGTATCAAAAAGGGACGTGACTGCAAGTACTACATAATGAAAACATCAATATTATTGAGAGAAATCTCTTGTTTATGTTACATACAAAATTGATAAAGTTTTTCAACTGCAGATCGAATTACCAAGATAAACAGAGTAAAGCTGATGATTTGGGTGGAAATAATTGCAGTTTTAGTGATATGGCTGACATTCTGGTCACTGATTCCACGGGATGAGTGGTGGATTCGAGGTGCTGATTTTCCACGGCTACAAATTCTGGTTTTAGGACTGATTGCTTTTGTTCTGCTGCTGGTCTGGGAGCAACCCTGGAATTTAACACGGGAAATTATTTTTATCGGTCTGATTGCGGCACTGGCGTACCAGCTCAAAATGGTGCTGCCTTATACCTTTCTTTGGAAAAAGCAGGTCAAGCATGTCCGCAAACATCAGCTGAATCCTGACAAGCAAATCTCCCTGATCATTTCTAATGTACTGACGTCAAATACCCAATACCAGTTGTTAATTGAGCAGATTCAAAAGCATCAGCCAGATTTGCTGTTAACGCTAGAATCAGATCAGGTCTGGCAAAAAGCACTTTCCGTGATTGAAAAAGATTATCCCTATCGGGTGCCTGTACCTCTGGATAATTTATACGGCATGCATCTGTATAGCCGTTTAGAGCTGAAAGATACCGAGGTCAAGTTCATTTTAAGTGATGAGATTCCTTCCATTCATACCACAGTCATTTTACGTTCAGGTCAACCGGTCCAGCTTTATTGCCTGCATCCCAAACCGCCGAGCCCTACTGAAGCGAAAGATTCGACGCTACGGGATGCTGAACTATTAATTGTGGGTGACCAGATCAAGGATCTGGATGAAAGCTGTATTGTGATGGGAGACTTGAATGATGTGGCCTGGTCGCGAACGACCCGACTGTTTCAGCGCATGAGTGGTTTGCTCGATCCACGCGTGGGGCGTCACTTTGTGAATACTTTCCATGCCGATTATCCCTTATTGCGTTGGTCGCTGGATCATATTTTTCACAGTACCGATTTTGCCTTGGTCCATATGAAAAGATTGCCTCATATAGGTTCAGACCATTTTCCGGTTTATGTGGTTTTACAGACAGGACGTGTTTTTGAAGGGGTGCAAGAAGAACTGGAGCAAACGGATGCTGATGAACAGCAGGCACAAGAAACAATAAAAGAAGGTATTGAAAAAGCTGAAAAAGAAGAAAAACCAGTCACCGATGAAATTGCCCAGAGCTATAAAAATGCAATCAAGCAGGCAGATTAAATAATAGAAAAGTGTACGAAATGGCTTACATTGATTTAGGTCAATTGCGAATGTTTCTTTTTTATAAACTAGCTTAATCTGTACTCATCAGCCAAGGAGCCGGGAAAGGAAAATCCCATTATGGAAGATCAAACACATGGCTGATAGAAAGTCATCATGGATATGATGCAGCAATGGATAGCAATAACAGAATAAAAATAACATTTGAAAGCACAACCTCATGTACCCGAGTTTTGCAGGATGCAGAACTCGGGTCTATGGTTTTATAGAACCTCTTGAAAATAAAATTTCAGCCATGTATTTATCAACATTTCAAGAACTTAAAATTTATGTCGTAAATTTTACTGAACTATCACGTGATGCTTTACATATTTATGCAGGGCTGACGCTATTTTTTATCGTGGCGTTTTTCCACCATCATCAGTTGAAGTCGAAGTGGGCGATTTTGGCTGTGCTTATTGTTGCAATTGCTGCAGAGCTGTTGGATGCCCGTGATGATTTAATCAATTATGGGCTGTGGCATATTGGTGCCAGTGTGCACGATATCATCAATACCATTTTCTGGCCGCTGCTCATTTGGCTCATGGTACGATTTCGGGTGTGGAGGGTTTAATACGTTATGGCTTTCGAAATATCAATGCCTGTCATCCTCTTCATATATCCAATTATTCAATGTTTACGAAAATTTGCTTTTAATTTCGGTATTACTAACAGCTTGTCGCCATTGAAAAATGACTCATCAATGAAGTCTATTTCAAGACTTGCTTATATAATCAATGAAGTCTATTTCAAGACTTGCTTATATAATCAATGAAGTCTATTTCAAGACTTGCTTATATAAGTGAAGCGTCTGATCACACATCTCTTTCAAGCTAAACGTTGTGACTGGCTTTACTTGTTGCGGTTCATCCAGATGATTCTTGACTGCATTGAACAGTGCAGCGTGATCATCCACGGCAATTAAACCTTGTGGATACAGCTGCGATAAGATCTCCGCAACCCCGCCACGGTTCCAGCCAATCACCGGAGTGCCTACCGATAGTGCTTCTAAAGCAGTACGACCAAAGGTTTCTGCCTGATTGGAAAGGGAGAGCACCACATCGCTAAATGCCAGCCATTCACGAATATCTGAGCGATGACCAACGAAAGTGATTTTGTCAGTTAAGCCTTTGCCTTGAATTGTGTCCTGCATTTCTTTCAAATAAGCGGCTTTTTTCGGATCGGCTCCACCCACCACTACCGCATGCAAGTTGGGGTATTGTTGCTGTAATTTTTCGACCAATCCAATCAGGGTTTCATGACCTTTTAAACGGGTAATCCGTCCTGGAAGACAGAGTAAAAACTTGTTTTCCAGTTCAGGAAAGTCTTTAAAAGTTTGATTCAGCCATTGTACAGACGGCTGATAACCATGTGGGAAAGCGGTAGGGTCTATGCCACGGTAAATCCGGACAATATCCTGCGCTGGACAATTTTTGTAGTTGTCGGTGATGTATTTCACCACGCTATCCGATACGGCAATGACTTTTTCAGCCTGGGTCATGATTTGACTATAACGGTTAATCGAATAGAAGCCATGCACGGTACTGATTAAATGTGGACGACGCGCAGCAGGAATGCCTTTTAAAGCAAAATGGGTCAGCCATGCAGGCACGCGGGAACGTATATGCACGATATCTGGTTGGTGCTGTTCAATCAGCTGACGTAGCGGACGAATTTGCCATAAGCTCGACAGGGCTTTTTTATGAATGGCTAGCATCAAATGTGTTGAACCTTCCGCTTCAAGCTGGGCCACTAGCCGGCCACCATTCGACACCACCAAAGATTCATGACCTTCTGCAACCAAGGCACGGGCGATTTCTAAAGTACCGCGTTCTACGCCACCGCTATTCAGTTCAGGAAGAAGTTGCATCACTTTCATGGTTTTTTGCCTTTAGGGTTGTCGCAAAGCGGAGTTTTACCGTTCATTTATCCAATATTAGGAGTTTATTCTTTACTTTTGTTTCGGCAAAAGTAACAAAACCATCTGTTGGACTGACGATACATCCATGATATCGCAGTCTAACGGGCGACATCCTTGTCGCCTTTACACGATAGTAGATTCTGTGCGAGGTTTCTTAGTTATCTTAATTATCTTATTAATAGATTTTCTCAAAGCCTTCCGGACGAGTTTTAAAGCGACGATGGAACCACATATATTGGGTCGGGGCAATACGCAGCTGACGTTCAATAATCTGATTGACACGTGTGGCATCATCGACTTCATCTTCACTGGGCAGATTATCCACCACAGGTTCAATTAGAACATGATAACGCGGATCTTTTAAATCCCCGCTACGATAAAAATATAAAGGAATCGGTACGGCTTTGGATATTTTCAGTAAACGGCGATGTGCCGTTACCGTGGCAGCAGGAGTACCGAAAAACGGTGCCATCACACCCTGTTTTAAACCAAAATCCTGATCCGGGCTATACCAGATGGCATGACCTTCTTTCAGATTGCGGATCAGGCCACGCATGTCGTCATGGTCAATCTGGTGGGCATAAATAGTGGCACGACAGCGGTAAATCAGCATATCGAGCAAAGGATTGTTCTGCGGACGATAAACCACATCCGGTTCGAAATACTGGGCACACAGGTAGCCACCGGCATCCAGCAAAGTAGAATGCGTACCAAGCAGTAAAACCCCTTGTCCTGCGGCTTGGGCATTTTGAATATGTTCCAGACCTTCAATCGTGACGCGGTCTTTAAACCATTGCGGGCAGTACCAGGCATTCAAGGTTTCAAAAATACCAATCATCTGGTCGATAAAAACCTGACGTGCATTCTCCTGAACCTGCTGTGCAGACCATTCAGGAAAACAGACTTCCAGGTTACGGACAGTGGTTTTGCGGCGCGATTTCAGCTTGTCAAATGCCAGATTGCCAATAAAAGTGGCTAAACGGTACTGAATGGCCCAGGGTAAAATTGCCAAAATCATCAGCAAGACAATCCCAATCCAGATACCCCAATATTGAGGCAGCAGGAAAGACCATTGGAATTCTCCGGGTTGGTAATCTGGCTTTTTACTCATAGTGACCATTTTGAACAAAAGTTTTGTGCAAGTGTAACATGAAGTTATTTTTTTAATAAAAAAGCACCTGTAACGCCAATTACAGGTGCCCCTAGAATGAATCAGATCAGTTGCCGTTGACCAGATTTTCTAATTCTTCCCAACGCTCTAATTTTTCCAGTAACAGGTCATCAATTTCAGTCAGGCGGTTGGAAAGTTTCATGGCTTTGTCTGCATCGCTCACAAACAGGGAACCATCGGCAAGTTGAGCGTTAATTTCAGCTTGCTCTTTTTCCAGCGCTTCCATTTCAGCAGGCAGTTGCTCTAAAGCACGCTGATCTTTATAGCTGAGTTTCACTTTCTTTGCCGGAGCAGGTTCAGCCGCTTTGGCTTCTGCTTTGGCCATAGCTTTTTTGACATCACTTTTCTGATCCACCACAGTCTGATCAGGACGTTGTTGCAAGTAATCCTGATAACCGCCGATGTATTCATCGATATTGCCTTTACCGTCAAATACCCAGGTGGATGTCACCACGTTGTCCATAAAGGCACGGTCATGCGAGATCAGTAACAGGGTACCTTTATAATCGCCGAGCATTTCTTCTAGCAGTTCAAGCGTCACCATATCCAGGTCATTGGTCGGTTCATCCATCACAATCAGGTTGGATGGTTTGAGCAATAGTTTGGCGAGCAGAATACGGTTACGTTCACCACCAGAAAGCGCTTTAACCGGTGTACGCGCACGTTCAGGTGAGAACAGGAAGTCCTGTAAATAGCTATAGATATGACGGCGGCCACCATTGACATCGACAAAGTCCGAACCTTCAGAAACGTTGTCTTTAACCGATTTCTCTAAATCAAGTGCATTACGTAGCTGGTCAAAATAGGCAATTTCAAGCTGGGTGCCGGTTTTTACCGAACCACCGTGTTCAATCTCGCCTAGAATAGCTTTGATCAGCGTGGTTTTACCGACACCGTTATCACCGACCAGACCTATACGGTCGCCACGTAATACCAAGGCAGAGAAATCTTTGATAATCGGTTCCTGATTGCCAAAGGCCACACGTAAATGCTCAATTTCAAACACGACCTTGCCTGAGCGGTTGGCGTCCTGAGTGGCCATGCTCACTTTGCCTTGCTGTGAGCGACGTGCTTTTGATTCTTCACGCAATTCTTTTAAGGCACGGACACGGCCTTCGTTACGGGTACGGCGTGCTTTAATGCCTTGACGAATCCAGACTTCTTCTTCAGCTAAACGTTTGTCGAATAAAGCATTTTGCTTTTCTTCTGCTTCCATTTGCTGAGCTTTAAGGTCAAGGTAACGTGAATAGTTGCCTTCAAAACTGCGCAATTGACCACGGTCCAACTCGACAATACGGGTGGCAATGCTGTCGACAAATGAACGGTCATGCGAAATAAATAACAGGGTCAGATTATTTTGATCGAGCAGGAATTTTTCCAGCCATTCAATACTTTCAACGTCCAGATGGTTTGTTGGTTCGTCGAGTAAAAGTACATCGGGTTGAGTGAGTAGGGCACGTGCTAAAAGAACACGACGTTTACGACCACCGGACAAATCGGCTAAATCGGCATCCGGGTCTAACCCCATTTTGCTTAAAATTGAATTTACTTTGTTCTCTAAAGCCCAGCCATCGACTTGATCGAGTTTGTGCTGTAAGTTACCCATGCGGTCGCAGGCTTCCATATCTCCCAGTACGCAGGCATCACTGGCTTCATGATAAGCTTTTAGTACAGCAGCAGCTTCACCTGCACCATCGGCTACAATGTCGGCGACTTTGCCGGAATCCATCGGTACATCTTGGGCCAGCATGGAAATGGTGATGCCATTTTGTATAGAAACTTCACCACGATCTGGTAGCAAACTTCCTTCGATGAGTTTAAGTAAGGTAGACTTACCCTCACCATTACGGCCAATCAAACAGACTCGTTCACCGCGTTCCAGATTAAAGTTCGCGCCGTCGAGCAGGGACGGTCCGCCAAACGCAAGTTGGACATCCCTTAAAGTAATATAGGCCATACTGTTTCCTGAAATCCCCAATGAGGACTTAAAATGACTAAACAAAAAAATCTTAATGATCAGGCGTCATTTTCCGCACACTTGGAAGATTTGCAAGTCCGAATTACATTTTTAGATGATTTAGTTGAACAGTTGAATGAACAGGTAACACGTCAACATATTGAAATTATGGATTTAAAGAAGCAAATGCAGTTGCTTTATCAGCGTGTGGAATCTGCCGATTTATCGGAAGGCATTGCTGCCTTTGATCCGATGTCCAACCGGCCACCGCATTATTGAGCTGAACCCGTCCGTGTATTAAAGCCTTGGTGTTGATCAGGGCTTTTTTATTTGAAAAAGAACTTAACTTATCCTTTCCTTCGCTATTGAATAACCTTCTAAAATTAAAGCACTAGGTCGAGTCATGCCACTGAGTAAAAAACCAGAAGCATAAAGTATTTGACCTTTGCCATGGTTCCCGTTCTAATGCACCGCATCTGCCTAGCCGAACTGTTTATTCGAAGATATGAGTCATAAAGTCGTTCTTCTTGATCTTGAAAATAATATGCCGACTGCGCAATTGTTGCGTAACATCATTCCGCATTATGCAGCAATTTACCTGTTTAATTGTCAGGGAAAATTTGAATATTCTCTGCAAGATTTAACGGAATTTTCAAGTTGGGTCAGCAGTGGGCAAGTGGTCATTCTGGAAACGGCAGAAGTCGAGCACAAAGAGTTTGAGTATGCGGTTGTGGTTGGGCAACTGCTTGCGCTGCTAGATGCCGATGCTTCTATTGAACTCATATCTGCCATGCCAAGCAGTGAAATGCTGCTCGAAATGCTGCAGTCTTCCAACCTGAACTGTAGTCTGATCCAGGTTCAGGCTGAAGAACCGGAGTTAAATACAAAGTACAAAATTCCCAGTGTCGAGACCATTCTGCAAAAGCCTGATTTATTGCTTGTCAAAAAGTATTGTGATGCTTTAGGGAAAATGAAGGGCAAACCGAATACGCTGGAGAAATTGAAGAACTCGCTGGCGAATATTTTGCAAGTCGAAAATGATCAGCTTCAGCATCTCACTGGCTTATTGATTAATCTAAAAATTGTGAAACGTTTTGACCAGCAAATCAGTTTCCGTAAAAAAGTCATTAAGCAATGGATGCAACTGGACTTGGAGCAGAAAACATCGGTAGAAAAAGCTCAAAATATTTCTGCTGCTTTTGCGGATTTATCCCCTGAATCTTCACAACAAGAAGTAGAAGAAGTGCAGGCCAAAACATTGCATCAGGCGCAAAAAGAGTTATTTAAAAACTTTTCCAAGATTGATCCGGTGCAGGTGATTGTGGCGCAAAAACTACGCGAATTAAAATCCGATAAACCGAAAGACATTTATGCCTTGCGCGATTTGCTGGAGCAGCTTTTCCCGAAATCGGATGTACGATTATTGCTTAAGGAATTGATTGAGAAAGGATATATTTACTGGAATGGTAGTGAAGTCCTGTATAGTCATGAGCTGCTCCTGAATTAATTTCATCGCTGTAACTTGCGTTTTATATTCAGCTTATGCAACTCTAATAAAGGAATAATAAGGTTGTACTATGGAAAATACTGGAATTTGGATTACAGTCTTCATCGTGCTGTTTGTGCTTGGCTCAATTTTTGGGCTACGTGTCAGCCCAAGAGAAAAAGCATTAGGCCTGATGCGTGAAAAGGCGCGCAAGATGGCTTTACATCCGCGTTTAGTGGCCGCTCCCGATTGGACCAAAGTGCCCATGGCAACGGAAAAGCGTGCCAGTATGGTGGCCTATTACAGTGTTTTAATTCCAGACGCCCGACTGCCATTGATGCGTGCACGTGTGGAAGATCAGAAACTCAAAGTTGTGCAAGGTGATGAGAAGTTTAACGATTTTCCCATTGCATTAAAGGGCATTTATGCTATTGATATGCAGGCAAACTGTGTAGGACTCTATTGGGATGAAGAATCAGACCTTCGAGCAACTCAGTTAGATGACATCAAAGCTTATTTAACGTCTTTGGCTGAATTTTAATTTATAAACCCATCAAACAGGATTAACGGTTAACTATGGCGAACGCTCCTCGGTCCACATCCAAAAGCACCACAGCAAAATCACCGAGTGCTGCGAACAAACGTGCCTTAGTGATTGTGGAGTCGCCTGCAAAAGCGAAAACAATCAACAAATATCTGGGTCCAAATTACATCGTAAAATCATCAGTAGGTCATGTGCGTGACTTGCCGACTGGCGGATCTAAAAGTACAGAAAAAAAACCTGTATCACGTGCCAAACTGACCGATGAACAAAAAGCCGAAAAAGCTCAGTTAGCTTTGGTCAATCGTATGGGGGTTGACCCTGAACATGGCTGGAAAGCACATTATGAAGTGCTTCCGGGCAAAGAAAATGTCGTTGCAGAACTGAAAAAATTGGCATCGCAAGTCGATGAAATCTACCTCGCAACGGATTTGGACCGTGAAGGGGAAGCCATTGCCTGGCATTTAAAAGAAGTGATTGGTGGGGATGATTCACGTTACCAGCGTGTAGTCTTTAACGAAATTACCAAAAATGCCATTCAGGAAGCGTTTAAACAACCGGCACGTTTAGATATTGATAAGGTCAATGCTCAACAAGCCCGTCGTTTCCTCGACCGTGTTGTCGGTTTTATGATCTCACCATTACTTTGGGAAAAAATCGCCCGTGGTTTATCGGCGGGTCGTGTCCAGTCAGTTGCGGTAAAACTGGTGGTTGAGCGTGAACGTGAAATTCGTGCTTTCATTCCTGAAGAATACTGGCAGGTTTTTGCAGATACCAAATCGCAAAAAGATGACATCCGTCTTGAAGCAGTGAAGCAGGGCGGTAAAACCCTCAAGCTGCACAATAAAGCTGAAACCGATGCTTTATTAAACCTGATCAAAGATGCCGAATATAAAGTTGCCAGCCGTGAAGATAAACCGACCAAGGTCAACCCAAGCGCACCGTATATCACATCAACCCTGCAACAGGCGGCAAGCACACGTCTAGGTTTCTCTGTGAAGAAAACCATGATGCTGGCACAGCGCTTGTATGAAGCGGGTTTCATCACCTATATGCGTACTGACTCCACTTTCTTGAGTGATGATGCAGTCAATATGGTGCGTGGTCATATTGAAAATGAGTATGGCGCAAAATATTTGCCTGCCAAGCCAAACCGCTATGGCAACAAGGCGGGTGCACAAGAAGCCCACGAAGCGATTCGTCCTTCCAATGTGGCGCTGAAAGGCGATAGCTTGGTGGGTGTGGAACGTGATGCACAACGTTTGTATGACCTGATCTGGCGCCAGTTTGTAGCTTGTCAGATGACTCCAGCAGAATACCTGTCATCAACCATTTTAGTCGATGCCAATGGTGTGGAACTGAAAGCCAAAGGTCGTACTCTGGTCTTTGATGGTTTCACCAAAGTTCGCGGTGCAAACAAAGCGGATGACGATATTCTGCTACCTGCGGTAAAAGTCGGTGAAGTACTGAAACTGGAAAAACTCGATCCTTCTCAGCATTTTACTAAACCGCCTGCACGTTTCACTGAAGCATCGCTGGTAAAAGAACTGGAAAAACGTGGTATTGGTCGTCCATCGACCTATGCTGCGATTATTTCTACTATTCAGGACCGTGGTTATGTGAAACTGGAAAACCGTCGTCTCTTTGCCGAGAAGATGGGTGAAATCGTGACCGATCGTCTCGATGAAAGTTTTAACAACCTGATGAACTACGATTTTACTGCGGATCTTGAAGGTCAGCTGGATAAAGTGGCAGATGGTCAGCGTAACTGGAAAGAGTTATTGGATAACTTCTATGGCGACTTTAAAAAACGCCTAACCACCGCCCAAGGCGAACACGGTATGCGCCGTAACCTGCCTGTGGAAGTGGAAGCGGTACATTGCCCTGAATGTTCACGTCCAATGCAGATTCGTACCGGAACCACAGGTGTGTTTCTGGGCTGTTCGGGCTATAACTTGCCGCCTAAAGAACGCTGTAAAGGTACCCTGAATTTAACACCAGTAGAATCCTTGGCAGCACTGTCTGATGATGATGCGGCAGAAACTGCAGACTTGATGTCAAAAAAACGTTGCCCGATTTGTGAAACGGCAATGGATAGTTATGTGATTGATGGTGGTCGTAAACTGCATATCTGTGGTAACAACCCGGATTGTGCCGGTTTTGAACTTGAAGAAGGTGAGTTCAAAATTAAAGGTTACGATGGTCCAACTATTCCATGTGATAAATGTGATGGAGAAATGCAGCTGAAGACTGGCCGTTTTGGACCTTATTTTGCCTGTACCAGCTGTGACAATACCCGTAAAGTGTTAAAGAATGGTCAGCCTGCACCTCCGCGTGTAGATCCAATTAAAATGGAACACTTGCGTTCAAGCAAGCATGATGATTTCTTTGTACTTCGTGATGGCGCGGCAGGTTTATTCCTGGCAGCGAGCAAGTTCCCCAAAGTGCGCGAAACCCGTGCACCGAAAGTGGCTGAACTGCGTAGTGTGGCCGAGCAGCTTGATCCAAAATATCAGTTTATTTTACAAGCGCCGGATGCCGATCCCGAAGGAAATCCAACTTTAGTGAAATTCAGCCGTAAGAATCAGGCACAATATATTGGTTCTGAAAATGCTGAAGGCAAACAAACCAAGTGGAGTCTGGTATTCCAGGATGGAAAATGGGTTGAAGCTTAAGTTTTAAGAAATGCAAAAAATGCTGACGAAAGTCGGCATTTTTTATGTCAAAATGATTCATATAACAAATGAATCAAATATTTAATTGGGGGAAGAGTGGAAATCCAGACAAAAAAATTTGCTGTACTCATTGATGCAGATAATTCTTCAATTAACGCCATTTCATCTGTACTTGAAGAAGTCGCGAAGTATGGGATAGCAAGTGTAAAAAGAGTTTATGGAGATTGGAGTAGTGAGGCGTTAAAAAAATGGAGAGATGTTCTATTACCCCATGCAATAACTCCCGTTCAGCAATTTGCTTATACAAAAGGCAAAGATGCAACAGATATGATCTTAATTATTGATGCCATGGATTTACTCTATGCAGGTGCATTAGATGGTTTTTGTATCGTATCAAGTGACAGTGA
This sequence comes from Acinetobacter sp. ANC 4218, assembly GCF_002135245.1. Taxonomy (NCBI): domain Bacteria; kingdom Pseudomonadati; phylum Pseudomonadota; class Gammaproteobacteria; order Moraxellales; family Moraxellaceae; genus Acinetobacter; species Acinetobacter sp. ANC 4218. Next base: position 227,415 of record NZ_NEGD01000002.1, read on the forward strand.
TTTTACCCCTTTAGCTTCACGTATTCGTGAAAATGGTCTGAGTGTTTATGGTTTTGGTAAGAAATCGACTCCTGAAGCTTTTAAAAAGGCATGTGATAAATTTATTTATGTAGAAAATCTCCTAACGGATGTAGATGTTAAAAATGGTGAGGATGAGGAATTAGCATTAGTACAAGATAAAAAAATAGCAGAAACTGTAAAGACAACAGAATCTAAAGCTATCCAACAAACTAAAGAAAGTACTTTACCCGAAGCAATGGATCGGGCTACTTTAAATTTGATTTATAAAGCTGTTAAAGATAACGCTGATGAAAATGGCTGGGCAAATTTGGGTATGGTTGGACAATATATTAGTGCAGTAAAACCTGATTTTGATTCACGAAATTATGGTCGAGCTAAATTATCAGGTTTGATAAAAACGCTTAATTTATTTGAAACTAAAATTGAAATGAGTCAAATGTATTTAAGAAAAATAAAAAAGCAGAGCATTGGATAATATGTGGAAAAACATTCGGATACTGTGTTTACTCATCATTTTATTGATTGTGGCAGTAAATGCCTACCGTGACCAGAATCAAGACTGGTCCAAACCCATTATTGTCATGCTGCATCCCATCAATGCAGATGGGCGGGCTGCGACTCAAGATTATATTCAATCGCTGAATCTCTCCGAGTTAAAAGAGAGTCAAGAATATTTACAACAGATGTCAGCACAGTACCGTGGGCAGCCGATTGCGATTTATTTCCAGTTGGGCCGTGAACTTAAACAAATTCCTCCTAAAGTACCTGAACAGGCAACCATGCTGGATACCATTTTATGGAGCCTAAAATTCCGTTTTTATGCCTGGAAACAGCATGACAGTGCTGATGGTTCACCCAGCGTGACTTTATATTTAAATTATTATGATCCCCAAACAATTAAAGAATTAAAACATTCCACTGCTTTGCAAAAAGGGCGCATAGGTTCAGTCAATTTATTTGCATCTAAAAAACAGGCTGAACAAAACAAGATTGTATTGGTGCATGAATTACTGCATAGCTTTGGCGCAAGTGATAAGTATGATTTGTCCACAGGACAGCCTGCCTATCCGATTGGATATGCTTATCCAAACCAGCAGCCTTTATTTCCTCAAGCCAAAGCAGAGTTGATGGGCGGACATATTCCACTGTCACAACAAAAAAGCAGGATGCCGGATTCATTGAAACAGACTTTGATTAATGAAATAACCGCAATTGAATTGGGCTGGAAAAAATAACCCTTGGGGATAACGATGCTTTTATCCACAGTTACGTATCGGGCTGTTGATTAAAATGCAGAGAAATAACAGACTTTTGACCGAAAATCAGCTAAAACTACAGGTATTCCTCAACAAAAGACTTGAGAAAAAACATGAGAACAGTAGGAAATGATTTAGTTCGACATCAGCTGCATGAAAATCGAAAGTGGTATTTAGGTCTGGGCATTGTGCTGACCTTGTTTGCTCTTGTACTGCTTGCTTCACTGCCTTTTGCTACGCTTTCTGTGGTATTCCTGTTTGGCATACTGATGATGATTGGCGGTATTCTGCACTTTATTGCTGCTTTCAAAATTTTTGAAGGGGGGACTCGCTGGCTATGGGCCCTGTTTGGCGTTCTGTATCTGGTCGCTGGTTATTATGCTTTTAGCACACCGGTAAAAACCGCGATTGTATTGACCAATCTGTTGGCAATTGTATTGATCGTGGCCGGTATCATCCGTATTTTTAGTGCCATTATTTTTAAAGTGTATCAAGGTTGGGGCTGGATCTTATTTTCGGGCCTGTTAACCTTGGTGACCGGGATTATGATTTTAAAATCACCTGATGCTCCGTTCTGGGTACTGGGTCTGTTTCTGGCGATAGATGTTTTATTTCAGGGGATTAATTATTTGACTTTAGCATCTTATATCAAACGTGAAGTACCGCAAAGTTCGGCAGATGTATAACAGTGAAGTAGGAGAAAAGGGCGCATAGAGCGCTCTTTTTTATTGTATAAAGATTTATTGCTTTCATTTTTTGTTGATTATGCCTAAAACCTTTGTGCTTGCCCCCGATTCCTTTAAAGAAAGTATGACCGCCGAACAGGCCTGTCAGGCGATGCAGCGTGGCATTCAAAATGTATATCCAGATGCGGTGTGTATTTCGGTGCCCATGGCAGATGGTGGTGAAGGTACTGTAGATGCCCTGATTGCTGCACAAGGTGGACAAAAGATTGAGTGTGAAGTGACTGGTCCATTAGCCTCGCAAAAAATCCAAACCTACTTCGGTTTAGTCGATGGGAGAAAAACAGCCATTATCGAAATGGCAAAAGCCAATGGCATCCATCTTTTAGAACCCGCCCAGCGCAATCCTTTACTCACGACTACCTTAGGTACAGGAGAAATGATTAAAGCAGCGCTGGATTTAGGCGTATCCAAGATCATTATCGGTTTGGGGGGCAGCGTGACCAATGATGCCGGTGCGGGTATGACACAGGCTTTGGGTGTAAAATTTCTCGATGCTACAGGCTGCGATGCTGCGGTAGGCGGTGGTCAGCTTGACCAGATTAAAAAGATTGATCTTTCCGGTTTGGATGCGCGTTTAGCACAAACAGAAATCATCATTGCCAGCGATGTGAATAATCCTTTGTGTGGTGCAAATGGTGCATCTTATGTTTTTGGTCCGCAGAAAGGGGCTACGCCTGAAATAGTGAAAACTCTGGATAACAACTTAAGTCATTTTGCTAAGCTTGTTGAGCAGCAACTTGGAATAGATTGTCGGGAGATTGCGGGTGCAGGTGCAGCAGGCGGTCTGGGCTTTGGTTTGATGGTGTTTACAGGTGCCAAGATTCGCTCAGGTGTAGAGCTGGTAATTGAACAGACCAAATTGGCAGACAAAATTGCTCAGGCTGATTATGTGTTGACGGGTGAAGGAAAAATTGATTTTCAAACAAAATTTGGCAAAACGCCGTTTGGGGTGGCGCAGGTCGCAAAGCAATTCAATAAGCCTGTGATTGCTTTTGCGGGTGTAGTTGGCGATGGTATTGATGAACTATATGACTTAGGTTTTAGTCAAATTATCGGGATTAATCCTCCTGAAATTTCAATGGAACATGCAATTGTGCATGCTTCAATGTATTTGGAAGAAGCAGTTGAGCAATATGTAAGAAACTATAATTTTAATGAACTTATTTAAATAATTAAGACATCATCAAATTTGTGAAGTTCCTTCTCCCTCAGGGAGAAGGCTAGGATGAGGGGAGTTTTAAATAGTAACCTCTCCCTAACCCTCTCCTTAAAAAGGAGAGGGAATAACGATGGGCATTTGATTGAGTAAACACAGTATTCAGTTTTTGAAAAAATGCTTAAGGAATAAAAAAATGAATCAAGGCGCATTACTCAGGTTTTACTAAAACCTCTGTTAAACTATTCATCTACCGAACACGATGAGACACCATGAGTTTAGCCACCCTGATTGATGAATTAAACCCGCAACAAAAACAGGCTGCCACCACCGAGGCAAAGCATAGTCTGGTACTTGCAGGGGCAGGCTGTGGCAAAACTAAAACCATTGTGGCACGTGCCGCCTATCTGATTGATCAAGGTGTGCCGGCCAATCAAATTCAAATTTTGACTTTTACCCGCCGTGCTGCCAGTGAAATTGTGGCACGGGTAGAATTGGCTCTGGGCGAGCAGGCCAAAGGTTTACGCGCATCCACCTTTCATACTTTTTGTATGTATTTGCTGCGCCGTATTCCCAAAGCTTTTGGTCTGGAACAGTTTTCGATTATTGACCGTGATGATCAGTTGATGATGTTTCGCTTAATTCGCGGTAAGGATGATAAAAAAAATCCCAATGCCTTGCCTAAGCCGCAGCAGCTGTGTGATCTGTATTCCTTTGCACGCAATACCCGGCAAAAACTCAGCATTTCTTTAGAGAAACAGCATCCTGAATTTTTAGAATATAAAGATCAAATCGCGGACATCATGAAAGAGTATGAAGCACGAAAACGTGCACGTAGCTTTCTGGATTATGATGATATTTTGGCAGTGGTGGCATCGGCACTGGCTCAATCGGAAGGTCTCAGTGATTATGTGGCTTCTATCTGTCAGCATATGCTGGTGGATGAAATGCAGGATACCAATCCATTGCAATGGGCTCTACTCGAACCTTTAAAAGATAAAGTCAGTCTGTTCTGTGTGGGGGATGATGCCCAGTCGATTTACGGTTTTCGTGGCGCAGACTTTGAAAATATTCACCATTTTAAAGAACGCGTACCGGATGCACAGATTTTTAAACTGGAACAGAATTACCGTTCTACCCAGCAAATTTTGGACTTGTCTAACTGGTTGCTGGATCAGAGTCCAATCAAATATGACAAACGTCTAGATGCACATCGTGGCGAGGGCATTAAACCCAAACTGCATATTTTCCCGAATGAATTTGATGAAGCCAAATGGATTGCCATTGATATCAAAGAGCGGCATTTTCTGGAAGGCACGCCTTGGCATGACCATATGGTGTTGGTACGTTCCAGTTTTGCCGCACGTCACATTGAGGCGGCGTTTATTCAGGCCAATGTGCCGTACCGTTTTATTGGTGGTATGAAACTGCTGGAAACTGCACATGTCAAAGACCTGCTTAGTTTATTGCGGGTGATTGCCAATCCGCTGGATGATATTGCCTGGATGCGTTTTCTGACCTTATGGAATGGCGTGGGAGATGTCGGGGCCAGTAAACTGGCGCAGCAATTATTGCAGCAGGACAATCCAGAACTGATTTTTGACAAACTGGAAAAATTTGGCCGTATTCCCGAGAAAACGCTGCTGATCATGAAGCAGATGTCGGTATTAAAAGATCAGGTGCAGGCTTGTGTTGCCTTAGGGATAGAAGCACTGGTCGAACAGTTGGAAGAAAACTATGCCAAAAAAGATTGGTCGAAACGGATGGGCGATTTTGATTTGGTCAAGCAGCTGGCCACCAAACATGATCAGCTGAGTGAATTTCTGGAAGAATATGTACTCGATCCGGTTTCCATCAGTGAAATTGAACGCCAGTCTGAAGATGATGTGGTGACCCTGATTACCATTCATTCGGCCAAAGGCACAGAACAGAAAATTTGTTATGTGGCCAATGTTTCTGCCGGACAGTATCCGCACGCACGCGCACAAGGCAATTTTGACGAAGTCGAAGAAGAACGCCGGGTGCTCTATGTGGCTTTAACCCGGGCCAAAGATGAACTGATTTTAACCAAGCAAAACCTGAATCTTTGGGCGCGGGATCAGGTCGATGAACAGGGACGAAAAATTGAAAGCTATTTCCTGAATGACCTGACCCGCAACCTGTGCACGACCGAGACCCATTACAAGCCGCGTCAGCAAACCGTAAAAAGTGCCTTAATTGAACGGCAATCGATTAATTTAGATTTTGGTATCGATCTCGATTAAACTATCTCAATATTGAAGTGCAAAAAGTAAGTAGGCGAGTGCTTTTTGGTTTTTTTAGCCTATTTAAAGGTCATCAGATGAAAATTTTAGTTCGTAATTTAGAACGTACAGTGACAGAAGCTGAATTGCTTGAACTGTTCAAGCAATATGGCACGGTAGATTCATGCACCTTGGTTTTAGATGCTGCAACAGGTAAATCAAAGGGTTTTGCTTTTGTGGAAATGCCACATGGCCGTGAAGCGGTGAAAGCGATTAAAGGCTTAAATACCCTGCGTTTGCATGGAGCGGGGATTCGTGTGAAACAGGCTGAAGACAAGCCAGCAGCAGAATAAAGAATGAAAGGAGCGATGCTCCTTTTTTTATGGATGAAATAACCAGGCTTTGATCAGGTTGAATTGGTCTATTGAATCCCCATCTTTTGATCTGGAAGGATGTAAATTATTCTGGCTGAAATCATCCATGATCATTGAAGTGACACTCTATATCTCACTCATTGAAATGAATCTTCCACAATTTTTATTGTAATTTTTCTGAAAGACCGTTTAATCTTAACGGTGTAATCACGCCAAATCTTAGGAAATCACCATGTCTCGTGTTGCTCGCTTTCATGCCGATCGTACCAATCAGAAACTGTATTTTGCACGTCTTGCATGTCAACAAGCGGAACAAACCGACCATATTCAGCAAGCTCAGGCACATCGTGAAGCGGCGGTATTTCATTTGCATGGTGCAGTATTGGCATTTTTGCAGGAACTGGTTCGTTACTACCGGTTAAATGACTTTGCTCCGACCTTGAAATCGATTGAAGAACATATGGCAGAAAAAGGGCAGATTTCGCCTGAAGTGACTGTGATGCAGCAGTTGGCGAAACAGGGTTTTATTGCCGAGCTAAAACGTGCCTACCGTATGTGTCAATATGCACCAGAACCGAGTGCTCCAGAACCTGAAGATGAAACATCTTCCAACCTGATTATTAAAGTGACCCAAACCCCTCAAGCCTGGTTGCCGGATACCAAAATTCTGCGTGAATGGCATCGTGACCTGACCCAGTTAATTGACGGGTTTCGTAATGAGATGGTTGAATTTTAAACTTTAGCACCGGTACTCTTGAAGTTTCTGTCATCGACCTTATATAAATAGTCTAAGTAATGCAAAGTGCAACAGCCCTTTGCCACCATGTTGAACATGGAGGATATATGTCTATAGAACATTTGAAAGAATTATTTGGTAGTCAAGAAGCGATTTTAGAACTTGTTCAACTTGAAGGTGGTGAGTTGGCATTGCGAAATGCAGGCTCTGAAAAAGAACCGCTGGTCAAGATTCAGTTTAATGATCAGGTCAAAGCGTTACTTGGTGATCAAACGCAGGTAATTGCCCAGCACATGATGCAGGCGGCTTTGTTTGCCATGATGGAAAAGCAGGTCAATGAGTGGCAGGCTGAAATCATGGATGAACAGCCGAAGTATCTGAGTTAAGCTTGTTTAAACCTAAAAAGCGCACTTTGGTGCGCTTTTTTATGAATTGAAGATTAGTGTGTCGGTGCTTGATGATGCGCAATCTGGATCTGGTTTAAAATATGGTTGGTCATGTTGATAGCCATTTCTTCTTTGGCAAAATAAACCTGACCGATATTTTCACGACGGATCACCTCAGCTTCTTCCTTGCTTTCGGCACATACCAACACCTGAATTTGTGGATTCAAGGTTTTGGCAATGTCGACAATTTTATGGATATCCAGAATATCCATTGGAGACAGTACCAGCAGGCGTGCATGCTGGATATGCGCCTGAATGAGTACCCCGGCTTCGGTCGCGTGTCCGGATACCGCTGCAATGCCTTTGTCACGTAGGCTTTCAACGATCTCACGGTTTTCTTCGGCAATTACCACTTTAATTTCTTGCTGCATTAAGGCTTTGGTAATGCGGCGTCCCACCTCACCATGACCAACAATCACCACCTGATCACGCAAGTATTCTTGTGAGACTTCATCTGGCAACATCGACAGCGGGTCACCACTACGTTCAAGCAAGCGGGCCAAATGTGAGCGTTCACGAATCCAGTTTTGTACCGGTTCAATGGCAGAGAACACAAATGAATTTAAGGTAATGGAGATAAGTGCACCGGCTAAAATCAGGTTTTGTCCTTCTAAAGACAATAGATTTAGTGAAACGCCTAAGGTCGCCAAAATAAAAGAAAACTCGCCAATTTGTGCAAGGCTGGCACCCACTGTTAAAGCGGTGTTAATTGGATAACGGAAGAACAGCACCAGTGCCATTGCCGCGATAGTCTTGCCAATCATAATAATGGCCACCACGGCAAGAACATGCCAGGGCTGCTGCACTAAAATCATGGGATCAAACAGCATGCCTACTGACACAAAGAATAAAATTGAGAAAATTTCACGTAAGGGTAAAGTTTCTTCTTCGGCACGATGGCTGAAATCGGACTCTTTGACCACCATCCCGGCGAAGAATGCACCCAGTGCCATCGATACACCAAAAACCTTATAAGCACCAAAGGCTATAGAAACCGCAGCAGCTACTACGGTCAAGGTAAACAGTTCACGCGATCCCAGACGAGCAACGATCTGCATAATCCAGGGTACCAGACGTTTACCTACAATCAGCATAAAGGCAATAAAGCCGGCTACTTTCAATAGGGTGACAGCTAAAGTCATCCAGATATTGGCATTTGGGTCTGAGCCGGAAATTGCTGTTCCACCCAGTAAAACTGCAGTGGCAGGGAGCAGTACAAGTACCAGCACCATGACCAGATCTTCAACCAATAACCAGCCCACGGCAATCTTGCCATTTACAGAGTTGATGAGACCTTGGTCTCCCAAGGCTTTCAGGAGGACCACGGTACTGGCACAGGACAGGCTTAGACCAAACACCAGTGCAGAGCCAAAACTCCAGCCCCAGATCATCGTTACGCCTATACCAAGCAAGGTTGCTACAGCAATTTGCAGAACTGCACCTGGTAAGGCAATACGGCGTACCTGCATCAGGTCGGTTAAGGAAAAATGCATACCAACCCCGAACATCAGGAACATGACCCCCAGTTCAGCCAGCTGGTTGGCAAGATGAATATCGCCCACAATGCCTGGCGTATTCGGGCTAATCACAATACCCGCAACTAAATAGCCAATTAGGGGAGGAAGACGAATACGTGCAGCAATATAGCCAAAAATGAGTGCCAGTCCAAAGCCAACGGCAAGTAATATAATCAGATCTATATCATGAGGCACTAAAGACTCCTTAAGCTTGAGCCAAAGTTAAGGGTAAAAAAGAATAAGCACAAAAAATGCCAAAAAAGAATGCCTAGAAGTGTAACAAGTCGGGTAAAAAAAATGCAAAAAAAAACGACCCGGAAGGGCCGCTTTTTTCAAGAAGTCAAAATTATTTAATTTTAGCTTCTTTGAAGATTACGTGTTGACGGATTTTTGGATCAAATTTTTTGATTTCCATTTTTTCCGGCATAGTACGTTTGTTCTTAGTCGTAGTATAGAAATAACCTGTACCAGCTGAAGAAACTAGGCGAATTTTATCACGCATTGTACTGACTCCTTAGATCTTTTGACCTTGAGCACGAAGATCAGCAACAACCTTTTCAATGCCCAATTTGTCGATAATACGCATACCCTTAGTGGTTAAACGAATACGTACGAAACGTTTTTCGCTTTCTAACCAGAAACGGTGGTGATGCAGGTTCGGCTCGAACCGGCGTTTGGTTTTGTTATTGGCGTGCGAGACATTGTTTCCAACGACTGGACGCTTGCCGGTAACTTGGCAAACCTTAGACATGGTGAACTCCATTGCTAGACAGCACCGATTGTGCGGCTAGTCATTAAAAGTAAACGGATGAAATCATTCAAGGGGCGTTTTATACCAAAAATACGCTTAAAAGACAAGCGAATTTAAGAAAAACGCGGCATGATCATGTGTGATAGATCATGCCTTGATCAGTTATCGAAGAAGGGTCTTGGAAATCAGTTTGTGAATCGGCTTGTTAAACGGTGGGAGAATGAATTTTAAGCTATACAGCTTTGGATTAGACATTACTGACCGTTCATGCGACAAACTGAAGAAACCTTCTGGACCATGATATTTACCCATACCTGAAGCACCGACCCCACCAAAAGGTAAGTCATCCTGTGCTACATGGGTTAATACCATATTCTGTCCGAAATGCCCTGAATGAGTATGCTGTGCGACATAGTCGGCACGCGCCTGATCAAAGTCGAAATAGTATAATGCAAGTGGACGAGGACGGCTATTAATAAAGTCAATCACATCGTCAATTTGATCATATTCCAGAATAGGAAGGATCGGACCAAAAATTTCTTCTTTCATAATCCGCATTTCCGTTGTGACACCGGTCACGACGGTTGGCGCAATTTTTCGAACCTTGCTTAAATCTTCATGTGCCGGATTTAATTCAATAATTTTAGCGCCATGGGTACGGGCATCTTCCAGATAGCCCTGCAGGCGGTTGTATTGTTTGTCATTAATAATCGAGGTGTAATCCTGATTGTATTCAATACTTGGATACATCTCTTCCACACAGGCTTTAAAATGCTCAACAAATTCGGCGGTTTTACCTTTAGGCAGGAACATATAGTCCGGTGCCACACAGGTTTGACCTGAATTCCACAGTTTACCTGCAGCCAGGCGCTGTGCCACATCTTGCAAATCAATAGAAGGATGAACCAGTACCGGTGATTTGCCGCCCAGTTCTAAAATTACCGGCACCAGGTTTTCTGCAGCTGCTGCCATTACGGTTTTACCAATTTCGGTTGAACCGGTAAAAACAATTTTATCAAAGGCTAAATGGCTAAAAGCATCGGAAACTGGTCCGCCACCATTAATCACCGCAACCAGTTCGGTCGGAAATGCTTCACCCAAGGCTTTTTCCAAGGCACGACCAAAATGACTGGAGGCACTAGAAATCTTGATCATGGCATGGTTACCAGCGGCAATTGCACAAATGAGCGGACCAACCGACAACAATAATGGGTAGTTCCATGGGGCAATAATCCCGATCACACCCAAGGGTTGATATTGCACCCATGCTTTTGCTGGCTGATGGATAATTCCAACATGACGCTTCGAAGGTTTCATCCAGCCGGTCAAATGCTTGCTATAATATCTGATCTGTTCAAGGCAGGTGAGTAGTTCACCGATTTTGGTTTCACCAATAGAACGGTTACCATAGTCTTGATTAATTGCTTCAGCAAATTGATCTTGATATTTAACTAAGATACGCTTGAGGCGTGCTAAACGGTCAATCCGCTCTTTTGCCGATGGAAAGGAATGACGCAGGTAAGCGTGCTTTTGCTGTTCTAGTACGTCATGTAAGTGCTGAATATTAAACGAATGTGGTGTCATTGAAGTTGTTTTTGTCTGACTGTTCATGACCTGCTACCATTGAATAAAAAGCGATTAATTTAATTTTTAGAGTAAAAACTCTAAATAGTCAAGTTACTTTATGTGTTAGTTCGCTAACCTATTGAATGAATGGTTACTTTAGGATGTCTCACTCCAAAACGGTGAAAACCAAAGAACGTATTTTACAGCTCAGCTTACAGTTATTTAATGAACGCGGTGAGCGTTCGGTAACAACCAATCATATTGCAGCTGAACTGAATATGAGCCCGGGTAATTTGTATTACCATTTTCGCAATAAAAACGAAATCATCAAAGAGTTAATGGAGCAGTATCAAGGCGAAACTCTGGAGATGCTGGCATTGCCTGATGATCGTCCGCTTGATGCCAACGATAAAATTCGTTATTTTCAGGTGCTGAGCAGCCAGCTTTGGGCCTATCGCTTTTTGCATCGTGATGTCTATCATTTGGTTGAAAATAATGAAGATTTTAGAAAAATGTATCCACGCTTTGCCGGACAGGTGATGCAGCAGGGGCAAAAAATCTATAAAGCTTTCGTGAATGCGGGCTTAATGGAAATGACAGACTCAGAAATTGAAGCCCTGATTATTAACTTGTGGATTGTTTTGACCAACTGGACCAACTTCCTGTATATGTCAGGTCATATTACCGATTCGAACCATCTGGAAGAAAAATGGGTGTGGCAGGCATTACGTCAAATGGTATTTCTGGAAGGGGCTTATCTGCGTGGTGAAAGCCGTCAAACTTATGAACATTTACTTGAAACGCTCGGCCCTTCAGAGCTTTTTGAAAGTTTATCGTCCAGTAAAAAACATGATGCAGGCTAGCCTATTTAGAAAGCCTAAAAAAAGCGTTAGAATACTCTGCTTGTTTTTCAATTTAACTGATTAGTGATATTAACCAACATGAATATGTCCACTGCTAACACGGCACGTTTACTGATTACTTGTGAAGATAAACCAGGTATCGTGCAAGCTGTTTCGAGCTTTTTGTATCATCAGGGAGCAAATATTACCGCACTTGATCAATACGCGACTGAAGCTCAGGGCGGACGTTATTTCATGCGTGTTGAATTTGAACTGGAAAATTTGCAAAGCCGTAAAGAAAGTTTAACCCAGACTTTTGCCAGCAATGTGGCAGAACGCTATGACATGCACTGGCGTCTGGCACTGGTCAGTGATGTGAAAAAAGTCGGGATTCTGGTTTCTAAAGTCGATCATGCCTTGCTTGAGCTGTTATGGCGTCATGCGCGTGGCGGTTTACCATGTGAAATTACCAAAGTGGTCTCCAACCATGACACCTTGCGTGAAGCGGTAGAAAACTTTGGTATTCCGTTTGAAGTGGTGCCGGTGAATAAAGAAAATAAACGTGAAGCCTATGCCAAAATCGATGAAATCATGCAGGGCAACGATTTACTGATTCTTGCGCGTTATATGCAAATTCTGGATGAAGAATTTGTTAAAAACTGGGAAATGAAAATTATCAACATCCACCATTCCTTCTTGCCAGCCTTTGTCGGTGCGAACCCGTATAAACAGGCCTATGATAAAGGGGTGAAACTGATTGGTGCAACAGCGCATTATGTGACTGCTGACCTCGATCAGGGCCCGATCATTGAACAGGATGTGGAACGCGTGAACCATGATTTCACCGTTGATCAGCTCCGTGAACTTGGACAAGATGTGGAACGCAATGTTTTGGCCCGTGCAGTGAAATGGCATCTGGAAGACCGTATTATTGTGGATGGCAATAAAACAGTTGTTTTTCAATAAATATTGCTAAAAATACTGGTTTAAAAGGCATGTTTTAGGCATGCCTTTTTCGTTTTCGATTCAAAAAACTTATCAAAACGGGCATTTTAATAGTTGCAAATGAAAACACTTCTCATTTATTATTGGAGTGCTTTAATTGTACTAACCGATGAGCCTGATTGCTGAAATCTTTATAGATCTACAATCGCTTAAATTAGGTAACTGATTTTAATGAGTCAATCCTCCGCTCTAAAGATGCAAACTCCCAATCCAATGAAAAAGAAAATGATCACTGCCTTGCTTGCGGTAGTGGTGGGTCACATGGGCGTGTTGTGGGCGGTAGGGCACATGAAAACTCCGGAACTGAAACCGATTGAAAAAGAACCGTTAAAGGTGCGTTTTGTAAAAATTCAAGGGCCAGCAAAACCGCTACCACCAAAGCCTAAAGCGGAACCGAAAAAAGAACCCCCAAAACCGAAAGAAGTGAAACAGGTTGAAATTGTAAAAAAACAGCTTCCACCCCCACCGAAAAAGGTAGAAAAGGTTCAACAAGTTAAAAAAGCAGAAACACCGAGACCCGTGATCAAACCGGTGGAAGCACCACCGAAACCGACAGTAACGACCACGATTTCTGAAACCAAAGTGGTGAAACCCGCACCAGTGACACCTCCACCTGCGCCAGTTACACCGCCTGCACCGGTTGCGCCTCCTGCATTGCCATCACCAAAAAATGTTGTGATTGGTGGTTCAGGCGTGCAATGGAGCCGTTCGCCAAAACCATCCTATAGCAATAGCGATCTGCAAGGGCAAACGCGTACAGCCATGGTGTATATTGAAGCGAATGAAAAAGGGGTAATTACCTCAGCGCATATAGTACGTTCGACGGGTGTTCCTGCTTTAGATGAAAAGATTTTACGCTCTGTGCGTAGTTCCAAATTCAAACCGTACAAAGAAAATGGCGTGGCTTATCCAATCAAGGCTAACCTCCCATTGGAATTGACAGTGAATCCACGCGGCTAACATTTATTAGGAGTTCGAGTATGAACTTTTCAGTTTATTGGCAACATGCTGATGCAGTGAGTAAAACCCTGTATTTCGTGTTATTGGCAATGTCGATTGCGACATGGACCATCTTCATTTTACGTATAATGGGGACTCGCCAACTGAAACAACAAGCTTATGCTCAACTTTCTCAAGCGTTAAGCAAGTTAAAAGCAAAATTTGCAGCTTTGAATTTTGAACAACGTAAAGCTGTGGCAGAACAGGCGTTGTTGCGTCAAATTTCAGCTGAAAAATCCAATGCTGAAAAAGGTGTGGCAGTTTTGGGTACCATTGCTTCACTGGCACCGTTTGTAGGTTTGTTTGGTACGGTTTGGGGTATTTTCCACGCGCTGGTTGCAGTAGGTAAGAGTGGTCAGGCAGGCTTGGCTCAAGTGGCGACACCTGTTGGTGAAGCCTTGATTATGACCGGTCTGGGTTTGGCTGTCGCGATTCCTGCGGTACTGGCTTATAACATGTGTACCCGTGCCAATCGAAGTTTGTCACACGAGTTACAAGATCAGGCACACAGTTTGTTGATTGATACCATGTTGCAACAGGACAGTGCAGCTCAGGTAGAAACTAAAGCAGCAACAAACAATCTGGTGGGAGGTCAGGCTTAATGGGCTTTCAATTGGGCGAAGACAACGATGTAGGTATGAATGAGATGAACCTCATTCCACTGATCGATATTATGTTGGTATTGATGATCATCTTCCTGGTGACAGCAACCGTTGCTAACCCGTCAATTCCATTAACCTTACCTAAAACCACAGCAGATATTACGGATTTGCCGCCTAAAAACGTCACCATCAGTATTAATGCCAGTGGAGAGGTTGCCTGGAATGGCAAGGTGCTCACGCTTGATGAATTGCAGACGAAATTTAACCAAGCGGGTCAGGAACAGCGTCAGCCAACCATTATTTTGAAAGCAGATAAAGAATCACGTTATGATACGGTTGCACAAGTGATGTCTCGTGCGAGCGAAGCCGGGCTCAGCGATATTGCCTTTGCGACTGATAACTAATCTGATCCTTTAAAAAAGCGACCTTAAAGGTCGCTTTTTTTATGGCTAGAATTTTCTACACAGTCGCTTATTCCGGTTTCAGCAGGTCCTGAAACTTGCTGCGCAATTTCATTAATTTCGGAGGGATGGTGAAATTGCAGTAGCCTTGCGCAGGATTGCGGGCAAAGAAATTCTGGTGATAGTCTTCGGCAGGGTAGAACTGCGGTGCAGGGCTTAGCTCAGTCACAATATTGAGACCTTCTGTTTTCAGGGCATCAATTGTGTGTTGTGCCTGCTGTTGCTGTTCATCATTAAAATAATAAATCACAGAACGATATTGAGTGCCGATGTCATTACCTTGACGGTTTAAGGTCGTTGGATCATGAGTGGTAAAAAAGACATCTAACAGCTGAACGAAGCTTATTTGCGTTTCATCATAATCAATCAGAATGACTTCGGCATGGTTGGTATCGCCACGGCAAATATCATCATAACTCGGATGTTCAGTATGGCCACCAGCATAACCACTGACCACTTTTTTCACACCTTTTAACTGTAAAAAAACGGCTTCGACACACCAGAAGCATCCACCACCGAATAAGGCCTGTTGCATAGTTTGATCCTGTATTTGCTTATTGTTTTTAATATAGAGGCTTTCTATGAAGCTAAAATGTATTGAAACATTTTAAACACAAAAGCCTGAGCTTTCAGGCTTTTATTTGAGCAGTTTAACGTAGTTGCACCGGACTGGTAAATTGCAGCAGTACGTTGCCGTAGCGATCAAGCAATTTAAGCGTTTTCCCGAAAACCTGATAGTGGGCTACTTTAGCCAAGGCTGCATTAAATTGTTCAGACGGATTGTTATTTTCCAGACAGGCCATTTTAGTCCCTGCCATTTGACTGAGCACCAGGGTATCTCGACCTGATGCATAGCTGCCCATAATACGATTGCAGCCATCGGCACCGCTGACACGTTTAGTTATGGCATCAAATTGTAAACTTGGAATATTGTGTGCAGTCGGTGCTGTCTTGATTGCGGTATTGCCAATATGGGTGGCAATCCAGCTACGGTTTTGCAGTTGCACTAAATTGGCAGTTTCAATGGTAGCAGATGCACTTGGTGTGGTTTCACAACCTGTCAAAGCAATAGCAGTGCCCAGTATGCCAATAGCAAATATTTTTTTTAACATATTGGAGTTCTCATTTTTGGTTTAACTTGGAGTCTATATAAACAAAAAAACAGGTTTTTCACTAGGATTAAATGGATGTTTTTTATATTTTTAATTTTAAAATTCAGCTGATTCGTCTGTTATCGATGCGGGGATGCCCTGACGAATCAGGCGTGAATATTGTGTGCTGGAGATATTCTTTAACTGGCTGACGCGCGGGTTAATGTAGGCAATCTTATACCACTGTTTCATGCTTAAGTCATGGGAAATGGCATTCAAGTCATAGAGGTAATTAGGTAAATATCCTGAAGCCAGCAGGCGGTAATCTGTTGGGAAAGGTCTTTTGGATATTGCCTGTACCATGTCAAATACCAGCGTGGTGCAGTTACTGGTTAGGCTGTTATACCATTTTGGCTGATGTTTTAATTCATTGGCTTTATGCAGATATTCTTCAAACAGGGCACGTATTTCACTTTTTGGCATATTAATTGGAAAAAAATAGACCTGTTCGCCACGAATATTGCTGCGGGTATAAATCAGATCCTTTTCATCGGCTGCAATCAGGCTGAGTTCATATTTTCTGAAAAAACCGCCATACGTGGAAAATTCTTCATTTTTCTGTTTACGAATTTCAATTGAAAAGGTCAGTGGCGGGCTGTTGGTAAAATCGAAACTGACCAGTGTATGAGCAATGCGTGGTCCCATCCAGTACGATGTAATAATATTTACACCGCTAATCTGGTTTAAATCAAACTGCCGGGTTTCCCAACGTTCATCATAACTGCCATCCGCATGCCAGTTAAAATTGCGTACATTGTGCAGTGTAACCAGATTGCCCTGTTGCTCATAAGATAGTATTTGGGCAACTTCCGGATTCCATTCACGATCCTGTCTGGCTTGCAGACCAAAATACCAGAATAAGCCGACAAGAAAGAACAGAACATAGATCAGCACATCAGTCTGACGGTTCAAAACATATTGGGTGATATAAAGGCCGAGTATGCTTAAGGCAAAAGCGATCCAGATGCCGATCAGTAATCGTGTGACTAAGCCGCCAAAGGGTTGCTGAAACCATAAGGCCAGACACAGCCAAATAGAGGACATAATAACGAACAGACCGAACGCAGTGTGGAGTAGCACCATGCCCAAGGCAAGAAGGAATTTTCTTGTTCCAGTATTATGCATATTTGACTGTTATCTATAATTATTGCCTTTATTTTCGGTACGTTGCGAACTCAAAAGCAATTCCAGTTTTGTCATCAATATGTTGTTCTGAGACGACCTTTTTAAATTCAGCTGGAATTTCCGGATAGTAGGCATCGCCTTGAACGTCTAGTTCAACATGGGTCAGCTCTAAACGGTCGGCAATGTTCATGGTCTGTTTAAAGATTTCACCGCCGCCAATCACAAAGATTGATTCAGGTTTTTCTGATGCTTTAACATCGGCAACGGCTTGAGCCAAGGCGTCTTCAATAGAGTAGGCTACTTTGGTGCCTTCAAATGACCAGTCGGTGTCACGGGTAATGACCCAGTTGACCCGTTTTGGCAAAGTGCGGCCCATAGACTCCAAGGTCTTGCGTCCCATGACCACCACACCGCCTTGGGTGATTTCCTTAAAGTGTTTGAGGTCAGCTGAAATGTGCCAAGGCAGGTCATTATTTTTGCCAATGCAGCGCTGTTGATCCATGGCCACAACATGCACAACTTCTAAATTTTGGAAGGTCATAAAGTTCGCCTTATCTGATTATATTCCCGGATTTTTTTATTCAATTCCCCCTTTTTTTTAAAGGGGGAATTAGGGGGATTAGGAATTTAAGTGGAATGATGAATGAGAAAAAATTAAACCGCTACTGGCGCTTTAATGCCGGGATGCGATTCATAGCCGACAATTTCAATATCTTCAAATTTAAACGCGAAGATATCTTTAATTTCTGGATTCAGTTTCAATTGGCAAAGCGGCAAAGGTTCACGGCTAAGTTGTAATTGAGCCTGTTCAAAATGGTTCACATATAAGTGCGTGTCGCCACCAGTCCAGACAAAGTCGCCTACACCTAAACCGCAAACTTGCGCAATCATGTGTGTGAGCAGGGCATAGCTGGCGATATTAAATGGAACGCCTAGAAATACGTCGGCACTACGCTGATACAACTGGCAGGATAGCTTGCCGTCCTGTACAAAAAACTGGAACAGGGTATGGCAGGGTGGCAGGGCAACCGTTCCCGCTTCTTTCGGATTCCAGCCCGACACAATTAAACGGCGTGAATTGGGATTGGTTTTAATTTCGTTGATCAGCCATGTGATCTGGTCAAAACCATCCTGTTCATATAAACCATTTTCTTTTTTGGTTGCGCCAAAATTACGCCACTGATGACCATAAACCGGACCCAATTCACCTTCAGGACGGCCAAAACGCGCCGTTTGTTCTGCAGTAGCCCATTCATCCCAAATCGTAACTTTGTTGTCTTGCAGATATTTAACGTTGGTATCGCCTTTGAGAAACCACAACAGTTCAATCACGATGGAACGAAAATGCACTTTTTTGGTGGTCAATAAAGGAAAACCTTGAGAAAGATCAAAGCGCATTTGGTGACCGAATACTGAACGTGTACCTGTGCCCGTGCGGTCGCCTTTATCGCCACCGTTGTCCAGGATATGTTGTAAAAGGTCTAAATATTGACGCATGTCTCTCTCATAATATTGTGAATTTCTTGTGGCACATATTAGCCTTTTTTTACCGGGGAGGAAACTGTATCCATTAAGGGAGAAAGCAAGTTTAAAATATGGTGATAATTTTTATAAATAAATGATTTATATGTTTTTTGTTGGTGTTTGCAAAGTGGTATAAATACTAGGGCCTAATCTTGACGGTGTTTAATTAAAAGTTATAGGGGGAAGGAAAATGGATTACATTTTATTGAATGTATTTTTCCCGGGCTTGATAAAAAATCTGATAGGCCTGCCAATAGCCAAGAATAAAAACATGGGTTCATCATTTAAATGAAGTAAAGCATGTGTGGAGAAAGCAATACATGATCTGCTGAACGCCAGATTGTGTATTTATTCTGTTCAATCCCAGCAATTTATCAATTGAAAATCCGGATTTCAATGACAGCGCAATGTGGATGGAGTGAGGATAAAATAAATTTATCAGCAGTATTGGATGATAAAAAACTACAAAAAATAGTCAGTTAACTCACTTATCGGTAATTTATTTATATTTAATTACATTTGTTATATGAAAAATCACATTTTAGGGGTTACCATCTTGCCGTCGAAATGAGTGAAAAGCCGGTAGTGTCAGGCTTAGGAGTGTTTGGTAAAGAATGGTTTATGATCATAATGTAAACATGAGTGAAGTTTATGCTCCTGTTCAGGCAAACATCATAATTCGTTCCCAATCGGGTAAAAAATCGAAAAAATCTTCAGAATTTCAGACTGGGCAGGCCATAGCTAAAAAGAATGTGCTTGCAAAGAATGGCCAGCGAATTGATATCAGTAAATTCACCGATTTCTTGCAGTCCGTTTCTTCAACCAGCAGTTCACAAAAATGTGCCAAAAGTATCAGACTTGCCTTGGAGTCGGCGGGTGCAAGATTTCAAAGTCATCCCGTCGCTGCGGCAGACTGGGGAAATACCCTGATGAAAATTGGTTATCGAGAAATTAATCCTAAGTTCGATGCCCCGAAAGAAGGTGATATTTATATTATTGATCGAACTGGCAAACATGTGTATGGACATATTGCAGGATTTAACGGCAAGCAATGGGTATCTGACTTTAAGCAAAGAAGTTATGATGTTTATAATGAAAAAGGCCTGATCTATAAATATTACCGCCCGAGCTTTTAACTTTTTAAAAAGTTAAAAATAGCTAAACAGAACATTTTCTCAGAAATTTTTCTGAAATAAAAAAGATGCCCAAATGGCATCTTTTTTATTTCACCTTTAACTTAAGGCAACGGTTTGACTGGACTGCCGCCTAAAGCCTGCATCAAGGTGACATAGGCATTGTATTGGCTCTGTTTGGTTTGAACCCAAGACAAACGGGCATTACGCGTGGTTTCCTGCGCATCAAGCAGGTTTTTCAGGGCAATGGCACCATTGCGGTAACGTACTTCAGTTAGATGCTCGGTTTTCTCTGCAAGCTGTACATTGCGTTCTTGCAGTGCCACCTGTTTGTTTAATTCGGTACGGGCAGATAAGGCATTTTCCACATCGGCAAAGGCCTGATACAGGTTTTGACGGTACTGGACAATCGCTTTTTCATAATCCAGGTTACTGATCGCCAGATCTTTTTTCATGTCGTTATATTGCAGGAACGGCAGGCTGAGATTGGCACCCAAAGTTAATACCGGATTTTGCAAGAGACTGGTTAAAGATGTGCTGGAAGAGCCCAGGTTTCCGGTCAGGTTAATGGAAGGATAATAACTGGCTTTGGTGGCATCTTTAGTGGCAAGTGCCTTGCGTAAACGCAGTTCACTGGTTTGTAAATCCGGACGACGTGACAACAGCTCTGCTGGCAAACCTGCAGAAATAGCCGGTAGGGCAATACGCGGTAAACGTTGCGGTTCGGCAATATTGAGCTGCTGTACAGGTTGATGCATCAACGCTGCCAATGCTGTTCGGGTTTCGACTTTCTGCTGTTCAATCTGGCTTAAGGTCGCTTTTTGACTTTGCACCGATTGTTCCGCAGAAGTTAAATCTAGACCGGAAACCGCGCCGGCACGATATTGGCTGCGCACCAGCTCAAAGGTTTTTTGCGTACTGGCTAGGTTTTGTCCGGCAATTTGATAGCGTTCATTTAAATAACCTAACTGCCAGTATAAATTGGTCGTAGTGGCAATGAGGCTTTGTGCAGTAGCTTGCAAATCCTGTTCAGTCGCTAAAGCTTCCCATCTGCTGGCTTCGGTTTGACGTGCCAGTTTGCCGAATAAATCCAGTTCATAGCTTACGCCGCCACTTAAAGACAAGCCGCGTGAAGCATCATCCCCTGAATTCAGATCAAATGTATGTCCAGCGGAAACACTGGAGTTGACCCGAGGGCCTTGCTGGTTTTTCGCCAAACCGGCCTGTAAACGTGCCTGCTGCAAATTAATGCCGGCAACCACCAGATCGCTATTGCTGGTTAAAACCTGATTGACCAGCTGGTTCAGCTGCGCATCGCCAAATAAGGTCCACCATTGATCGGCATAGACATCGGCATGCACCTGCTGACTGAGTGCTTTGCTATTCTGGAAGCTGCCTGGAATATTCACGGCAGGCTGTTCGTACGGTGTTTTAACCACCGCAGCACAACCGACCAGTGAGCCAGTTAAAATAAGACTAGCAATAAGTTTGGTAAAATTCATTTGTATTCTAGGTATCCTTATTCTCGAGAAAGTGCATCGACAGGATTGAGCTGTGCTGCATTACGGGCAGGGATAAAGCCGAAGATAATCCCGATCATGCTTGAGCAGACAAAGGCCGCTACAATAGAGGTGGTGGAATAAGCCATCTGGAAGGTACCGCCAGCAAAATGACTAAACAGCTGTCCAATACCTAAAGATAAAAGCACCCCCAATATTCCGCCTAAAATACAGACCAGTACCGCCTCAATCAGGAACTGCTGCAAGATGTCACTTTGCCGTGCACCGACGGCCATACGCACGCCAATTTCCTTAGTACGTTCAGTTACAGAGACCAGCATGATGTTCATAACCCCAATACCGCCGACAATCAAGGAAATTACTGCAATTGCAGACACCAACAAGGTCATGGTTTGTGTGGTTTGCTGAATAGTTTCACGGATACTGTCTGCATTTTGGGTAAACACATCCTGTGCGCCGTGGCGTTGTACCAATAAATTTAAAATGGCATTTTCAGCTGCCGCACTTGGGTATTCGTCTTTGACCCTGATAATGATGCTACGTACATTTGCCTGTCCTAACATACGGCTCATCACTGTGGAATAGGGTAGGTAAACATTCAGGCTGTCTGAATTACCCATCATCGATTTTTGTGCTTCAACTACGCCAATGATACGACTGGGAACACTGCCCAACAGAATGACCTGACCGACAGGGTCGGTACCATCACTAAAAAACGTCTTTTGGGTATTGTCATCAATCACCACGTCCTGAGCACGTTCAGTCACGCCTTCTTTGTCAAAAGGCTGTCCTGAGGCAAAGTTCATACCTTTTACATAAAAGAAGTCTTCACTGACACCATTCACTGTGGCAGAAGCTTCGGTATCTTTAAAACGGGCAGTGACGCTGCTATTGACTGAAGGACTGACCCCATCGACATAGGGCTGTTCGGCCAAGGCATCAGCATCGGCAGGAACCAGGGTTTTTGCCTGGGAAGTTTTGGAGTTATCCCCAAATCCACGACCCTGATAGACGGTAATGGTGTTGGTGCCGAGACTACTGATATTTTCCAGAATTTTTTTTTGTGAACCATTGCCCAGTGCGACTACAGATACCACCGATGCAATCCCGATAATGATCCCGAGCATGGTCAGGAAGGTACGCATGCGGTGCGCATTCATCGCCAGCAGTGCCATATGAAAGGCTTCGCCTAGCCGGTCCGCCGCAGAGCGCCAAGAAGATGTTTTTTTCTGTGCAGTTTGTTCTAAGGTCTGTTTTTCTAAAACTTCATCTGTGGCAATTCCAGGTACATTCGGTTTATCTGAAATAATGTTGCCGTCACTAATTTCAATAATACGTGAGGCATTTTTGGCAACGTTATGATCGTGGGTAACAAGGATGATGGTATGACCTTTGGCATTCAGCTCGCGCAAAATACGCATCACCTCAATACCACTGTTTTTATCCAGTGCACCGGTCGGTTCATCGGCCAGAATCACGTCACCGCCGTTCATCAAGGCACGTGCGATGGAAACACGCTGCTGCTGGCCACCGGAAAGCTGACTGGGGCGGTTTTGGGTCTTTTCAGCCAATCCCAGGTCCGAGAGCAGCTGGGTGGAGCGCTGTTGACGGGCAGAGGCATCGACACCTGCATAAATGGCCGGAACTTCAACGTTAGCTGCCGCGCTTAAATCGCCCAACAGATGATAACGCTGGAAAATGAAACCGAAATATTCACGGCGCAATTGTGCCAGTTCATCTGCTTCTAATTGACGTGTTTCACGCCCTTTGACCTGATAGCTCCCGGAGGTCGGCTGATCTAGACATCCCAAAATATTCATCAGGGTGGATTTACCCGAACCGGACTGCCCGACAATCGCGACCAGTTCTCCGGGATAAATCTCTAAATTAATGCCCTTTAAAATCTGAATGGTGCTTTCCCCAGCGGGGAATTCACGAGTCAGATCTGTGACCTTGAGCAAAGGCTGTTGATCTTGACTCATGATTACATTCTCACTGGCCCGGCACCACCACCTACACGGTTACTGCGTTTGGCAGCATCATTTGAGGTATCTGAAGCATCTGCAATCACCACTTGGTCACCTGGCTTTAAGCCTTTAATTACTTGAGCAGTGACACGGTTGTTCAAGCCGACCAAAACAGGTTGCGGTTTGGCCGTACCATCTGGCTGAACTACACGGACCATCGACATGGAGGCCTTGCCTTGTTCAATCAGTGATTTTTCTTCCGCAGACAGTTGCAAGCGTTTAGGGCGGTCAGTTTGCGCTTGATCATGATCAGTCTGATTTTGTTGTTTTACCTGGTCTGCATTACGATCAGCACGTTTGCCTTGAGGGCGATTTGAACTTTGCAAGGCTGCTGCTGGTACAGTCAATACATTTTTTGCTTCAGCCAGGACTATATACACTTGCGCAGTCATATCAATACGCAGTTTGCCATCTTCATTGGGTACATCAAACAGGGCGTTGTAATACACAGCCGTGTTTGAAGATGAAGTGGATGAGTTATTGCTTTCTGTATTGATAGAGTTCGGTGCCGGTTCTACCTGGCGTAGTTTGGCATAATGTTTTTTATCGCTATTGCCCAAGGTGGTGAAATATACGGTTTGACCTTCTTCAACTTTCATCACATCAGCTTCAGAAATTTCAGCTTTAATCGTCATGTTGTCGAGCTTGGCCAGTTTGACAATGGTCGGTGCACTTTGATTGGCGTTAACGGTTTGACCTTCTTCAGTCACAATGGCCACGATGGTGCCATCCATAGGTGCAACAATCCGAGTGTAGCCCAAGTCTTCTTTGGCTGTTGCCAGGGTTAAGCGCGACTGTTCAATCTGGGCATTAATGGCCAAAATTTCCGCTTGGGCAGTTTTATAGCTGGCCAATGCAGCCTCAAGTTCTGCACGAGAAGTTGCATCTTGCGCATACATGGCTTGCTGGCGTTGATATTCCGCTTGAACTTTAGCCAAGTTTGCCTGTTTGACTGCCAGTTGAGCCTGCTGGTTTTTAATGCTTGCTTCAGCCGTTTTCAGGTCATTTTCCTGACGAATCGAATCAATTTGCGCAATCAGCTGACCCTGTTTCACCTGGTCACCCAATTGCACATACATTTTTTTCACCTGACCTGAAACCTGCGCCCCGACGCTGACCATTTTGGTGGCTTCAAGTACACCGGTTGCAAGTACAGAGTCTTCAATATCGCCACGCGTGACTTCACTGCTAATGTATTGCGGCGCTTGTTCTTTTGGTTTTAAAAAGAACCAGGCGGTGACTGCAATAACAAGAATACTGACTATGGCGACAACTATTTTAGACGGTTTTATTTTTGGCATAGTGAGCTGATAAATGAGGAAAATTGCAGCAATTATAAAAGCTAAATAAGGATAAAACGTGAACTTTTTAAAAACAAATGAGAATTATTTTCTTTTTGAAGTTCTATTAAAAATTTACTAAACAGAGAGTTGATTCCTTTTTAACAAAACTTTTAGCATGAATGAATAGAGCAGAGAAATTTTATTAAATTTCGATTCCATCAATTTTCTAAAAGATGGTTTTCAGCCTGATGCTTGAGTTTTTCAAAACGCTGTTGAGAAAGTGGAATGTCGTTCACTGAATCCGTGGTATCAAGATGTATTGGATTTTAGTCGAATGATAATAGATTTATTTAATGATTTTTATTTAGATAGCTTTTTCGTGCTGGAGATGTTGATTTCTTTTTTACCTTCACTCTCCTGAGTTTCCAACTGGTAGACATAATTTAAAAAATCTTTGTTTTATCTCTAGATTTAAATAAAAAAAGTTTGTAGTATTAAATCCATAAAATAATTATGGGTTTAATAATAAGAGCATTAATCCCCATAATTATGCGAAAAAGATCATAACTTTAATATTAAAATTTGTAAGAGGTAAGTGATGGAATGGAATCAAACCTATAATATTGGGATTGATGTGATTGATAATCAGCATCGTCAGATCTTGGATTATATTAATGCTTTGGAGCAGGTGAAAAACACGGGGCAGCGCGATAAAATTAAAGAGGTTTTGGAGGATTTAATTGACTACACCCAGTCGCATTTTAGCTTTGAAGAAAATTTGCTGGAACAAGTCAGTTATCAATACTTACCATCACATCGTGGTATCCATGACTTATTTGTAAAACGTCTGAATGATTACCGCCTGAAATTTGAAAAAGGTGAATCCATTGAAAAAGACTTGTATCGTCTGCTGTCCAAGTGGCTGATCAACCATATTCAGCATGATGATCAGGACTATGTCGATGCAGTGCGAGACAATATGTTGAGCTATCTACGTAAACAAGAAGAGAAAAAAGGCAAAAGCTGGTTTTCACGTTTCTTTAGTTAGGCGCTTGGCGATAAAAATAAGGTTTGACCACACATGCTGCTAATGGCTTGCAGAACCAGATGTTCGGGGTTTTCTTTGCCTAAACCTTTTATTGAAGCATCAATGCGTAACAATAGGGATGGCCAAGTCAGGAAACAGTTCGGATTGAGCCGTCTTAAGGCTTGTTGATATTGGCTAACTTTATTTTTCCAGATGCCCAACTGTAAGGCATTGTGTGGCTGTTCAAAAAGTTGCATCAGTAAACGCATTTCTTTGCTGATGCTCCACAAGATCAGGCTCATCGGTTCACCCGAGGCAATTAAATACTGGAAAATTTTAATTGCCTGAGCCAGATTGCCTGCAAGCAGGGCATCATTTAAATCATAAGTGGTGTAGCGCGACTGATCTTGTAGACATGAATACAAATGATCAATCTGGATGATCTCTACATCAGCAAAAGTATCACTGACGCGCATGAGGCTGTTTTTTGCAGCCAGCAGATTGTGCTCGTGGTGCTGTTCCAGCCAGGCCCAAGCATCAGGGGCCAGTTTGATGCCCAGCTTTTCGGCCTCAATACTTAAAATCCGTTGCCGGTCTTGCGGATAATTGGCCGCAAGTGACACTGTCACGCCATTGGCATCCACCACCTGAAAAAAACTGGATTTTAGGCTGCTGCTGTCCTGTTTCGGCATTACCACCAATAGCAGGTTTTGTTCATTATGCTGGATATAGCTTTTTAGTTGCTTGATGCCATTGGCATCGGGCTTGATATTGCCATGTACTTCAACAGCCAGTTGTGTGGAAAACAAGGACAGGCTGTTTAAAGCATTAAAGACATTTTTCCAGTCACTGACATTGCCAATATCATAACGCTGACGTTCAATTTCCTGTTTTTGCCAACTCTGCCGGAAAGCATCAAGTAAATTTTGTTCGAGCAGAGGTTCCTGACCATACATAATCCAGGCACCGCGAGCTTCATCAACACGTTTGAGTGCTTGGGGATAGTCAAGTTTCATCGCACGATTTTCTATATTTAAGGTTGGGTCGTAGAAGCCGCTGGTTTGGTCACGACTTTGGGTAAACGGTTGGATGAAATCTGACGCACAATTTGCTGTGCCACATCATCAACAATCACCTGATTGAGGTACTTCTGTTCCTGATCATCCGTGTTTACCGTAGCCACATCATATTGATAGCTGCGTGAAGCTGTGATGGCACGCGGTTCAGTAACCGGATTACCTTGTGCATCTTCAATACGGAAAGTCACGGTTAAGCGCAGTAGGGTTTCCACCAGTTTGCCATTCAATTCATGACGCTGTGGGGTGTAATCCAGTACACGCAACACATAAGCATCGGGACTATTGCTCAGCTGAATACCTGTTGCACCCAAATAAATTGCAAGTTTTTCATGCAATTGTCCTGCATTATCCGGCAATGCCAATTTCATTTTAGAATAAGCCACAGGAGCAGTTGTCGGGTTGGTGCCTTTTAAATGAAAGCCACAGCCCACTAAGCCTGCACTTAGACCACAAGTTAAAACAATTGCTGCTAAACGTTTGCCCAAATGCATGCGTTGTCCTCTGTATTGTTCTTCAAAGCAAAAAAGGAAGATCGAAAAATATGTAGTGATTGTATGTGCAAAGCCCGTTGATTGACAACGGGCTTTGTTTGGTAATTGTGAAATCTCCCCTAACCCCTCTTTGATAAAGAGGGGAAAGCCTCCCTTTTTCAAAGGGAGGTTTGGAGGGATTCTTAAACCACCAAGTTTACTAACTTATTCGGCACCACAATTTCTTTCTTGGTTGGACCGGTCAAGAATTGTTGTACTTCAGGCAATGCTTTGGCTTGTGCCAAGATGTCATCTTTAGATGCATCCACAGACACTTCGAGCTTGCCGCGAAGTTTCCCGTTGATTTGAACCACAATCGTTTGTGTATTACGTGTTAATGCAGATTTATCTACAGCAGGGAACGCAGCAGTTGTTAATTCAATACCAAACTGAGCCAATAAAGTCTGGCTTACGTGTGGCGCAAATGGAGCTAATAAAGTCAGAAGTGTGGTGATGGATTCACGAGCAACAGCAACATCGTTGTCATCTTTCGTTTCGAACTTGTTGTTCGCATTTAACAATTCCATCATCGCTGCAATGGCAGTGTTGAAGGCATGACGACGTTCAATGTCATCACCCACTTTCTGGATGGTTTCATGCGTTTTACGGCGTAAGTCTTGCGCAGCCGTAGAAAGCGCCACTTTGTCGATGTTTGAAGCATTGTTACCTTGCTCAAGGAAACCGGTTGCCAAACGCCATACACGTTTCAAGAAACGGTTTGCACCTTCAACACCTGCATCAGACCATTCAAGAGATTGATCTGGTGGAGCAGCGAACATCATGAATACACGTGCAGTATCTGCGCCGTATTGGTCAATAATCGCTTGTGGGTCGATACCGTTGTTTTTCGATTTCGACATTTTTTCCTGACCGCCAACCACGACTTCTTGACCATCACCAGTGTATTTTGCAGAAAGCACACGACCTTTTTCGTCTTTTTCCAGCTCGATATCCGCAGGGTTAAACCAGGTTTTCTTGCCTGATTCTGCTTCACGGTAGTAAGTATCAGCCAGTACCATACCTTGTGTTAACAAGTTGGTGAACGGTTCGTTGCCTTGTACCACACCTTCATCACGCATCAATTTGTGGAAGAAGCGCGCATAGAGCAAGTGCAAAATCGCGTGTTCAACACCACCGATGTATTGATTCACAGGCAGCCAGGTTTGACCTGCTTCAGGTTTGACCATGCCATCTGTAAAGTCTGGAGATGCATAACGTGCATAGTACCAAGATGATTCTACGAATGTATCTAATGTATCTGTTTCACGACGTGCGTCGCCACCACAGCAAGGACATTTTGTCTCGTAGAACTCAGGCATTTTGTTCAATGGGTTACCTGAACCGTCTGGCACTACATCAGTTGGAAGGACAACAGGAAGTTGATCTTCTGGTACTGGCACTTGACCACAGGTGTCACAGTTAATCATTGGAATTGGACAACCCCAATAACGCTGACGAGACACACCCCAGTCACGTAGACGGAATTGAACTTTAACGTTGGCAAGACCTTGCGGCTCAAGTTTTGCAAGGAAGGCATCAAATGCACCCTGGAAGTCTAAACCGTCAAATTCGCCTGAATTAACCAGTTTACCTTCTTTAGAGCCGTACCATTCTTGCCATTGAGTTGCATCAAAGTCAGCATCATCAGCGCCTTTGGCATCAATCACTTGCTTGATGGTTAAGCTATATTTGTTGGCAAATTCGAAGTCGCGTTCATCGTGTGATGGAACCGCCATCACCGCACCTGAACCGTAAGACATGAGTACGTAGTTCGCGATCCAAACCGGAACTTCTTCACCCGTTACAGGGTGCTTCACAGAAAGACCGGTTGCCATGCCTTTCTTCTCGGCAGTGGCAAGATCTGCTTCTGCCACAGAACCCATACGGCATTCTTCGATGAATGCTTGTAATTTAGGGTTAGTTTCAGCTGCTTTTAGTGCCATAGGGTGTTCTGCTGCAACAGCAACATAAGTCACGCCCATTAAAGTGTCGGCACGAGTGGTAAATACAGTTAAACCATCTGCATAGACGTCTGGGTTCGCTGAAGGGAAGGTGATTTCCATCCCTTGTGAGCGACCAATCCAGTTACGTTGCATGGTTAAGACTTGTTGTGGCCAACCGTCTTTTAAAGTTTCTAAATCGTCCAGTAATTCTTGCGCATAGTCTGTGATGCGGAAGTAGTACATTGGAATATCACGTTTTTCAACCAATGCACCTGAACGCCAGCCGCGGCCATTTTCAACCTGTTCGTTTGCTAGAACAGTTTGGTCTACAGGATCCCAGTTCACGGTAGACAACTTACGGTAGATCAGACCTTTTTTATAAAGCTGAACGAATAACCATTGTTCCCAGCGGTAGTATTCTGGTGTACATGTTGCAAATTCGCGATCCCAGTCAATCGACAGACCGAGTTTTTTCAACTGATTACGCATGTAATCGATATTTTCAAAGGTCCATTTTGCAGGTGCAACCTGATGGGCAATCGCCGCGTTTTCAGCAGGTAGACCGAATGCATCCCAACCCATAGGTTGCAACACGGTTTCACCTTTTAGACGGTGGAAACGGCTGATTACGTCACCAATCGTATAGTTACGCACATGACCCATATGCAGTTTGCCACTTGGGTAAGGGAACATCGAGAGGATATAACGACGTGGACCTTCTACAGTGTCGGCAACTTTAAAGGCTTTGCGAGATTCCCAATCCTGCTGGACTTGAGGCTCAATCGCACTGGCTTGGTATTCAGAGTCAATGTGAGTAGTCATATACGTAATACAAGAGAACGGTTAAAAAATTTAGCCCACAGCATAGCGCAAAATGCGATGCAATGTCAGTTTTCAGATCAGGATTTTATCTTCCTGGTCACTAGACATGGAACTTTTAAACATATCCTTTAATGATCTCATGTTTTTGAATTCACAAGTTTCTCTTTGTTTTATAAATGAGCTGCTTCTATTGATGCGTGGATTTCTTGTTATCTGATCGCACCAAACATGCTTGCATAAGGATCTTTCTTATATGTTGTCTGGACAATGCTACTACTTTTTCAGCTTGTTCAGTTTTGTGTTGAAAGGTTGATATAAGTCTGGTCTCTATGCACGTTTCGGCGGAGATGCTTTGCCAGCATGCGTTGAATCCCTGTTATCCAATCCTTTATAAAAATCTTCAGCATACCTGGATGGGGAAAAATAATATGAGGGGCAATATTATTCGCAGCATCAACAAGCAGAAGTACTCATCTATTCATTACAGCGAATAAGGCTTAAGCATTTGCGACCCTTTTTTCTAAGGTGAATATAGGGTTCTGTTACCGCTCTTTTCATCTTTATAGTTTTTTAGATTATCTAGAGTGATTACCGGTTCGTAATCACTCCTGGGCACAATATAATATTATTGGACTTTAGGTGTTGCAGGAATGCTGCCTTCTGGAATTGCGGGAATTGTTGGATTAACGGGTTTGTTTTCTTGAGCAGTATTCTTGGCTTCTTTCACAGCATTATTTTCTTGAGCCGCAGGACTAGCAGAATGTGCGGTGCCATAAGTCTCCACTTTACCTTTCTTCTTTGCCGATTTTGGTGGTGGGGTGGTGGTGTAGTGCGTAGACCCTTTGGCATCCACCCATTTGTAATATTCTTTGGCAAAACTCGTGGTTGAGCTGAGACTGAAGCTAAAGCATGCAGCCATGAATGCAATTTTGATGAAAGATGATGCCATAATAATCAAGTCCTTATTGTCATAATCAGTTGGATAGAGTGTGGGATAAATAGAACTCCTGATTGCTTCAGTATTTTATATGATCTTGATCGTTTTGCAGAGAAAAAAGATAAACTGCCCCAAAATGCAGATAAATGAATGATTAGGCAATCGTACTATTTGATCTTCATTTAATTAGAAAGATACTCCTTGATTCGCTACGGTGTTGTGACTCTGAATACAAAAATATATCCAGATACAAAATCAAAGTGTAAGAAATACATTTGAATTAATAAAAACATTTTTTAATAAAATAAATATTCATTCCATTTTATTATAATTTTTATATTTATTTTTTATGAAAATATTTTTTAATTATTTGAAAAATATAAAAAAGTTAATTTTTTTTTATTATGGTGTGCACTGCTAAAGACAAAACTGATGAATAAAAAATGAATAATTTAAAATTAAGCTATAAAAAGCTAATTTTTAAACTTGACTTTAATACTCGAAACCACAAAAATGCTGCTTTAGTTTTATATGCCTTAGATCGATCACCCTTCGAATAAGAGCCTTTTAGCAATGGACTTCTTCTCTAGCCGAGAAGCTGAACAAAGCCAACAAAATATGTTTATCCCAACATGTTTTAGACCTCATATTGCTCAAACAGCGACCAGGTCAGATTTTTTTCTTATTGCTATGAAAACTATGAAATTTGTGTGCTATAACAGAGCACACAGTGAATGAATGAATCACCACAAATGCCCTCCATTTGTGCGTGAAAAAAGATTAGGGTGAATCACGTTGGAACTTTTATCTGGTGGTGAAATGCTTGTTCGCGCATTGGCGGACGAAGGCGTTGAACATGTTTTTGGATATCCAGGCGGCGCAGTACTGCATATTTACGATGCGCTCTTTCAACAAGACAAAATTAATCATTACCTTGTACGTCATGAACAGGCTGCCGGTCATATGGCTGATGCTTATTCGCGTGTAACAGGTAAAACTGGTGTGGTACTTGTCACATCAGGTCCAGGCGCGACAAATACCGTAACGCCAATTGCAACGGCTTATATGGACTCAATCCCAATGGTGATTTTGTCTGGTCAGGTTGCAAGCCATCTTATCGGTGAGGATGCGTTCCAGGAAACCGATATGGTCGGTATTTCTCGTCCAATCGTAAAACACAGTTTCCAAGTGCGTCATGCCAGCGAAATTCCTGCGATTATTAAAAAGGCATTCTATATTGCTTCTTCAGGCCGTCCAGGTCCTGTGGTTGTCGATATTCCTAAAGATGCGACTAATCCTGCAGAAAAATTTGCTTACGAATATCCTGAAAAAGTGAAGATGCGTTCGTATCAGCCACCACATCGTGGTCATTCAGGCCAGATCCGTAAAGCAATTGACGAATTGATCAGTGCTAAACGTCCAGTGATTTACACTGGCGGTGGTGTGGTACAGGGTAATGCCTCAGCATTATTGACTGAATTGGCTCATTTATTGGGCTATCCGGTAACCAATACTTTGATGGGCTTGGGTGCATTCCCGGGCAATGACCCTCAATTTATCGGTATGTTGGGTATGCATGGTACTTATGAAGCTAACATGACCATGCACAATGCAGACTTGATTCTGTGTGTAGGCGCACGTTTTGATGACCGTGTGACCAATAATCCGGCAAAATTCTGTCCAAATGCCAAAGTGATTCATATTGATATTGATCCGGCAACCATTTCTAAAACCATCATGGCGCATATTCCAATTGTGGGTGCGGTAGAGCCGGTACTTCAAGAGATGCTGGTACAGTTGAAACAAATGAATGTTTCAAAACCGAACCCTGAAGATATTGCAGCATGGTGGAAGCAAATTGATGAGTGGCGTGCAGCACACGGCTTAAAAGTTGTAGCCCCAACTGATGGTACGATGAAGCCACAACAAGTCGTTGCCGCTTTAGATAAAATTACCAATAGCCAGGCGATTATTACTTCTGACGTTGGTCAGCATCAGATGTTTGGTGCGTTGTATTACAAATACACGCGTCCACGTCAATGGATTAACTCAGGTGGTTTGGGAACCATGGGTGTAGGCCTGCCTTATGCCATGGCTGCGAAATTGGCATTCCCAGACCAGCAAGTGGTATGTATTACCGGTGAAGCATCGATTCAGATGTGTATCCAGGAATTATCAACATGTAAGCAATATGGCCTAAATGTGAAAATTCTTTGCCTCAACAACCGTGCCTTGGGTATGGTGAAACAGTGGCAGGATATGAACTACGAAGGTCGTCATTCAAGCTCTTATGTTGAATCATTGCCTGACTTTGCTAAGTTGATGGAAGCTTATGGTCACGTGGGCATCCAGATTAACCATGCTGATGAACTTGAATCCAAGCTTGAAGAAGCCATGGCCATCAACGATAAATGCGTATTTATTAACGTTATGGTTGACCGTAGCGAGCATGTATATCCAATGCTGGTTGCGGGTCAGTCGATGCAAGATATGTGGTTAGGAAAAGGGGAGCGCACTCAATGAGACATATCATCTCTGTTCTCGTAGAAAACGAAGCGGGTGCACTTTCACGTCTGGTGGGATTATTCTCTCAACGTGGTTATAACATTGAGACTTTGAATGTTGCACCAACCGAAGACCCAACCATGTCACGTTTGACGCTGACCACGTATGGTGATGATCATAAAATTGAACAAATCACCAAACAGCTGAATAAACTGGTTGAAGTAGTGAAAGTGGTTGATTTGTCTGAGGGTGCGCATATCGAGCGCGAACTGATGCTGATTAAAGTGAAATCACTTGGATCGGCACGTGCAGAAATCAAGCGTACCGCTGACATTTTCCGCGCACAAATTGTGGATGTAACCCCGACGACTTATACCATTCAGATTGCCGGTACAACTGAAAAGCTTGACGGTTTCATTGATGCGCTTGCAGAAAATACCATTCTTGAAGTAGTGCGTTCAGGTGTATCGGGCATCGCACGTGGCGAAAAAGTTTTAACAGTCTAATTTTTTAACACATTCTACTCATCGTGGAGATGAGGATCCAGGTCAATGAATACCAATAACATCATTGACCTGGATAAAAGGAAACATAAGCATTTAAGCGGAGACAGCAATGCAAATTTTTTACGATAAAGACGCAGACTTATCGATCATCCAATCTAAGAAAGTAGCGATCATTGGTTATGGTTCACAAGGTCACGCGCATGCGCTTAACCTTAAAGACTCTGGCGTTGACGTAACTGTAGGTTTACGTGCTGGTTCGACTTCTTGGAAAAAAGCTGAAAATGCTGGTCTTAAAGTTTCAGAAGTTCCTGCTGCTGTTGCTCAAGCTGACTTAGTCATGATTTTGACTCCAGATGAGTTCCAATCTCAACTTTACCGTGACGTGATCGAGCCAAACATCAAACAAGGCGCGACTCTAGCATTTGCTCACGGTTTCTCTGTTCTTTACAACCAAGTTGTGCCACGTGCTGACTTAGACGTAATCATGATTGCGCCTAAAGCACCAGGTCACACTGTACGTTCTGAATTCCAACGTGGTTCAGGTGTTCCTGATTTAATCGCGATTCACCAAGATGCTTCTGGTAACGCGCGTAATGTAGCACTTTCTTACGCTTCAGGCGTAGGTGGCGGCCGTACCGGTATCATCGAAACTTCATTCCGTGAAGAAACTGAAACTGACTTGTTCGGTGAGCAAGCGGTTCTTTGTGGTGGTGCTGTTGAACTGGTTAAAATGGGCTTCGAAACTCTTGTTGAAGCGGGTTATGCGCCTGAAATGGCTTACTTCGAATGTCTACACGAACTTAAATTGATCGTTGACTTGATGTTTGAAGGCGGTATCGCGGACATGAACTATTCAGTATCGAACAATGCTGAATATGGCGAATACGTAACTGGTGTTGAAGTGATCAACGAACAGTCTCGTGAAGCAATGCGTAATGCGCTTAAACGTATCCAATCTGGTGAATATGCGAAAATGTTCATCCAGGAAGGTGCGTTGAACTACCCATCTATGACTGCTCGTCGTCGTCAAAACGCTGCTCATGGTATCGAAGTAACAGGTAACAAGTTACGTGCAATGATGCCTTGGATTCAAGCGAACAAAATCGTTGACAAAGAGAAGAACTAATTTTTTAGTTTAATCTTTAAAAAACCCTTGTTGATACAAGGGTTTTTTATTGTCTAAAGTATTTTTAGTTTTTTGATGAAGATCAGTCTATTAATAATTCGCAACAAAACACAGCGGCTGAGGATAGATCAAATGTAATTTTAAGTGTGATAGAGTAGACATAATTTATTGTTAAGTTTGGCTGAGTAATGAAAACTCAAATCCTGCTATGTCTTACCACTTTATCTTTTGCATGTTTAAGTTTTGCAGAAACAGTGCCTGTAACCAGGATTGATCACCTTAAATCTTTCACAAATGTTCGGGTCTCTATGCAGCGAATGTTGCGTTCAGATGATGGACGCTATTTTCTTGATTTGTATGCAGGAATCTGGAATCCACACGGCAAATTCCATGATTTGAACGAGCAAAAAGCGATTGCTTTTAAAGGTTTGCAAAAAGGAGATCAGCTTAATCTTAAATCGGTAAGTGTAGAGGGGGAGGCAACAGCATCTGAACAATATCAGTTGAATGGAAATTTAAATGCCAATACAGGACAGATGTCATCAGTTTTGATCACAGCAAAGAATAACGAAAGTATTCCAATTCAATTTGGGCCTGCATTTACAGCAGTAGAAAAGCCGCTGTTCATATTTAAATTTTATGGTCTTGAAAATCTCCAACAGCCTTATGGAAGAGCCTTAAAACAAGTGGATGTATGGAATAAAACGACCAATACAGTCGTTCAAAGTTTGTCAGGGTTTACTGCTTATCCCAAGAGTATTGGCTATATGGATATTAATCTTGATGGCTATTATGACATCGTGCTTTCAGATACTTCCAATGAACGAAAAATTGAAGATAAGCGCTTTATCTACTGGATGTATAACCCTAAAACCCATCAATTTCAACGCTCCCCCCAATTAGAAAATATTACTGGATTTCCAGCTGTTCAGGGAGAAAAACAACAAATTGATTTCGGTTATGGGCAGGCCTATCAAGTAAAAGATGGCTTATTAAATCGGGTAGAAAATAATTGAAAAATATTTTATAAAATATTTTTTTAAAAAATATAAATAAAAAATGAATTTGCATTAATTATTATTAAAAGAAAAATATTTAATTGGATGAATGTTTATCTTATAAATTCCTTAAATATTTATATGAATAATATTTTTTACTAAATGGTTATATGTCAAATTTTTATAACCATAAAATATTACATGTTGTATTAAATAAAGTCAGATACATTACGGTTGAGAAAACATTGGTATTAAATAAAAACAAGACTAAAAATAATTTTTTCGCCTTCTCTTTTTTATAAAAATAATTTATATAAGTTTTATTTTTGTTTAAGTGGTTATTTTCTAAATGAATTTATTTTTTTTGATGGAATTTGGAATTAAATTTATTGTGCCTAAAGAACAGTATTAATGTTTGAAAAATAAAGTAAAATTATCGATAAAATCACATATTTTTTAAATAATAAGCTGTAATTTACAAACTTTTGTAAATTATGTAACTTTATTTTAAACTAGTGTAAGTTGAGATAATTTTAAAAATAATAATAAAATTAGTGATTTAGTTGTTTTTATGTGTTTTGAAGATTATTTTATTGTTTTTTTATTTGACATAATTGGAAACATTTCTAAATTGTATCAATTTATTTTGTATCGTAACCTTATTATAAATATAGAATTAAAGTTGTAAAGCAAATAAAAAACAAACATTAAATTGATGTATTGTGAATAATACCATTTTTGCATTTTTTAAAATTAAAGATAATAAGATAGGTCAACGGTTACGTAACCTTACTCATAATAAAAAGAGTTACATCGTAATCGTTAAAATAACTATACACACATATTCTTTTAAAAAAAGAAATGGAGAAAATCATGAATAAAATGACCCAAGCTGCATTAGCGGCATTAGTACTTGGCGTTTGTGCAACAGGCGTGTATGCAGAAGATGATTTGGCAAGAGGGATACCAACTCCACCACCACCTTCAGGTTGTGATGTAGATTGTAGTGGTAAAATTGATATTAAACTTAAAGTTGAACCGCATTGTGAACTACAAGTACTTACTCCTACTTTGACTTTACAAGATAAAGTGGGTGGCGATACTGCACAGGGCAGTTTCCGTGTTGGGGCAAATGCACAGTTTAAGATTGGTTTAACAACTGCAAATGGTTCTAAACTTAAAATGGGTGCTAATGAAATTCCTGTTACAATTACCACCAAACGTAATGGTACAACCACTATTCCTTTGAATGCGACAACAGCAGGTCAACCATTTACGCCAGGAGGGTGGACGCCTTATGATGTTACTGTTGTAAGTCCACAAGTTGGTGTATCTAAACCAGTAGGTACTTATACTGAAGAATTGCGAATTGCTGTTTCATTCTAATTTTTAATTAGAAATAAAAAAAGTTGGTATCACTTTATAGTGATGCCAACTTCACTATAAAAAGATCAAAATTTAAAAATAAAAAATAATAGGTAGGGGAAAATGAATAAGTTATTTTCGATGTTCGCTATTTCTATTGTGTTGGCATGTTCACAGACAATTTATGCAGGACTAAAAATTACGCCTATCCAACTATATATATCGGATGTTAAAAAACAGCGTAGTGCTACCGTTACATTAGATTATAGTGAATCTGATCAAGCTAAAATATTTGAAGTTTCTGCCGTTAAATGGGGACAAAATGCAGAAGGGGAAGATGTTTTAGAGCCTGATAATTCCGTAGTGATTAATCCTAAAAACTTTGTATTACAACCCAATAGTAAGCAGATTGTTCGGGTAGGGTTTACTCAAATGCAAGCCCCAAAAAAAGAAGAAACTTGGCGAATCATTTTTAATGAAATTGCACCTACTGTAAAAGAGTCAAAAGTTAATTTCCTGTTTAATATTTCTGTCCCACTATTCGTAGGGGTACAAGAAAAAGTGAAGCTAAATTTTAACCCGGTATATAATGGATCACAGCTTTCATTAAATGTGAAAAATAATACCAATACACATGTTCAAATTAAAAAAATAACCATTCTAGATGACAAGAAAAAAGAAGTTGCAGTCACTACAGATATGAAATATTTACTTAATAATCAGCAACAAAAATTTAATTTTGGTGAGATTAAGTTGGGGAATTTCAATAAATATAAATTAATTATTGAAACAGATAGAAGTGAATTGCCGATGGAATTTAATTTGTCAGGGTGAGGGGTTATGCAAAAAATCATATTGTTTTTGCCATGTATATTTTTAAATATAGTCCTACCTATTCAGCGGGTAAATGCAGAGGAGAACAATGTTTTTTTTAGTAACGTCTGGTTAAATGGTATAGATAAAAATATAGAAACATTAGTATTTGAAGAAGATAAAAAAATATATATAGAGTGCCAATCTTTAAATGCTTTAGAGTTGAAAGGAGATTATTTTCCTGTCCATCCCATAAAAAAAGAGTTTTGCTTGGTTTCACTGAACCCAGCTCTTGCTGAAATAGATACACATGTACAGTCAGTAAAACTAACAGTACCCGCAGAGTATTTTCAAGCTAAAGAAATAGATCAAGAAAAATTGATTATGCCTAATAGGGCAGCTTTGGGTGCTTTTTTAAATTATGATCTTTTTTATGAGCAGACTTCACAGGATGACCAATTTAATTCATTAGCAGAATTAGGGGTGTTTAAAGATTATTGGTTATTTCAAAATTCTACGCTTATACGAAATTTAACTGAGAATGAACAGGCTCTGGCACCAGAAGAGGTAAAACAAGAAAAAATAGTTCGTCTAAGGTCCGCTTTTGATCTAGATTTTCCTGATAAGTTTTTAAGTTTAACCGTGGGTGATACCACTACTATTTCCAACCCCTTCGTTAATTCAGTACGTTATGGTGGTTTAAGTTTTGGAACAAATTTTACAGATCGGCCTGACTATATTTATTGGAATATGCCGACTTTAAAAGGAAGCGCTGTTTTACCCTCAACTGTGGATTTATATATTAATGGGGTT
This sequence comes from Acinetobacter sp. ANC 4218, assembly GCF_002135245.1. Classification (NCBI taxonomy): domain Bacteria; kingdom Pseudomonadati; phylum Pseudomonadota; class Gammaproteobacteria; order Moraxellales; family Moraxellaceae; genus Acinetobacter; species Acinetobacter sp. ANC 4218. Next base: position 266,363 of record NZ_NEGD01000002.1, read on the forward strand.
AGTATTTCTCAACAAAGAATTACTCCGGGGAATTATACTTTACAGCCTGGTGCATTGATTCAACAATCTGGAGATGCTCAGGTAGTGGTAGAAGATATTTTGGGTAATAAAACAGTCCAGAGTTTTCCTGTATATATTAATAATAAACTGCTTAAACCTGGGTTAAATGAATATAATATTTCTTTAGGTAAGATTAGATATAACTATGATCTTCAAAGTAATGATTATAGGGAATTTTTTTCTAATATCTATTTTAGGCGGGGTATAAGTAATTTAACTACCCTTGGGTTTAATGCTACATATAGTGAAGAAGTAAAGAATCTGGGTTTATTATGGACTCAAGCGATTAGTAAATATGCATTATTAGACGCTTTTATTGCAGGAAGTGATAGTAATGATGGATCTGGCTATTCGGTAGGTGGCTCGATTAGTCGTACTGTAAATAATATTTACTTGGGTTTTAGTGGGCAGTATTCCACTGATAATTATAAAACTTTGGGCTATAGCAATGAAGTACTTATTCCAAAATATGATTATATTTTTTATTTCAGTATGTATGATTTGCCAATAATAAATAATTTTAATTTAAATTATTTAGAACGAATTTATTATGAAAATGATAATTTTAATATTTCAGATAGCCGTATATTAAATCTAAGTATTTCTAAAATGCTGCGTTCAAATCTTTCATTTAGTATTTCAGGCTTTAAAGAGTTTGCTGGTGATAAAAATTCTGGTGCATATTTATCTTTAAACTATAGCTTAGGTAATAACAAGAATGCTTACTTCTCGCATTCAACAGATAATGAAACAAGGGTGCAATTTGTCAAAGCATCTCCAGCACAAACTGGGTTTGATTATGTTTTGGGGGCAAATCAGCGTCGTGGAAATTTAGCTTATCAAGCTGCGGGTTTATTAAAATCAAATGTAGGTGATTTACGTGTTCAATTGGACCAATCTGATGAATATGAAAATAATCAGGTGATTTATCGCGGGGCTATTGTCTGGTTGGGTGGAAAAGTAGCATTAACAAAATCTGTTGATAATGCATTCGCTTTAGTTAAAGTTCAGGATTCTCCAGAGATTGATGTTGCAAGGTCATTATCTCCTGTAGGAAGTACCAATAAAAATGGCTATTTATTTGTACATAATATTATTCCTTATGTGCCCTATGATATTTCGTTTGACCAAAATCAGTTAGCAATTGAAGATGCATTTGATTATTCGAGCCAAAAAATGATTGGCTTAAATCAACGGGGCTATATTCTAGATTTTCCTGTATATCATACCCAACAAGTCATTTTGCGTTTATTGGATCAAAATAATCAACAGATGCCTCGTACAAGCGAAGTATATATCAATGGTGAAGAGAGCCAGTATTTCCCTGTGGATGCCCAGGGTAGGGTGTATTTATATGGATTAAAACCGAATAAATATCGGTTTTTAGCGAAAGCCAAGGGTGGCGAGACATGTCAGGGTACTTTTGAGGTGTCAAATCAGAACCAAAAAGCGCTAGAGCAGTCAGTTATGGATGTTATTTGTCGCTAGAGAGGGTATTACAATGAAAAAAATTATCATGGTCATTTTACTCTATGCAAATTGTGCTTTCGCTTATGCGGGGCAATGCTATTTAAATGCTATATCCGAACCGGTCATGCATTTGGCAGATTATTATCATAGTTTTGCTGCAACTTCCTTTAAAGTCTTTTGTGACCAGTCCTATGCAATTAAATTTAGCAGTCAAAATTTGCGTAGCTCGGATGGTTCGAGTTATGTATCAAATGGTACTTACCGCTTGAAAACCCGAATGAATATTTCGGGTCCTGTGAGAAATCAGTGGAATGTGCCTCTTTCCCAGTCGGGAAATTCAAAAGATAGTAAATATGTCATTGCGGTACGATTGGAAGAACAGCCTTCTATACGTACGCCAGTTGGCATATATAGCGATGTAATATACGTAAACCTATTATTTTAATTATTTTGTATGCCAGTGAAGGACTGGTCTGTAATTGAACGTAAACGTAAAACTGAAAAGAGCTGTTTAAAATAGCTAGCTTTGGAAGAGGAGCGTGTTTTTATTGGCTGTTAGCATTATACAACGTTTCAATAAACAGTCATCTAAGAATCATCAAACTGAAAGAATTAACATCTAAGCTAAATCTAAAATAACGATATAGGTGCTGTATGGCAAATTTGTATGCGAGCAACCTGCTAAGACAACAAAATTTTCCAGAAAATTTCCAATTTTATTTTAAAAAAAATAAGCAAGACCGCATTTTTGATGATGTCGCGATACTCACTGGGTTAATTCGCCCACGGCTGAAAATTGCCATTGTGACAGAAACCTGGTCTCCAGAAATTAATGGCGTGGCACTGTCTCTATTGCAACTCTGCAAGGGTTTGCAGAAACAGGGCCATAAAATTTTACTGATTCGGCCGGAACAAAAGCAGCTGTGTGATCAATTTTTGCCAAATCAGCAGTGTTTAGTCAAAGCTCAGGCTATTCCTCAATATCCAAGCTTGCAATTTGGCTGGCCACAATTTTTAAAAGTTTCTCAGGCATTGGATCAGTTTGCACCAAATGTTGTGCATATTGTTACAGAAGGACCATTGGGATTAAGCGTTTTGCAGGCAGCGAAGACAAAGGGCATACCTGTTTCAAGTGCCTTCCATTCACCTTTTCAAGAATTTAGTCGCTATTTCGATTTAGCCTTTTTAATTAAGCCCATTCAGCGTTATTTACGTTGGTTTCATAACAATACACAACTGACCTGTATTCCCAGTAAAGATACTGAATATATTTTAAGAGAATTTGGCATTTGTTGTCCTTTGGTTGTGGTGGGGCGTGGCGTGGATGTTACGCATTTTTCACCCCAACATTACTCCAGCGTTTTACGTCAGCAATGGCAGGCAACACCGAGTACTCAGGTCATGCTTTATGTGGGACGGTTGTCACCTGAAAAGGAAATAGATGTTCTGGTTCAAGCCTATCTCTCCATGAAGAAAAATAACCCGGATATCAAACTGGTGATTGTGGGTGATGGTCCGGAGCGTGGTCGTCTCGAAACATTATGCCAAGGACATGATGTCATTTTTACAGGAAATTTATCAGGTCAGAAACTTGCCCAAGCTTATGCAAGTGCAAATGTTTTTGTATTTGCCAGTCAGGTTGAAACCTTTGGCAATGTGGTGCTGGAGGCCATGGCAAGCGGTTTGCCAGTGATTGCCTATAATTATGCCTGTGCACATTTGCATATTAAACACGGCTTGACAGGTTGGCTGAGTTCTTTGGGTGATAAGACAGGTTTTATGCAGTCAATGTATCAGTTGCCGAGCAATCAGCAATTGAAACATATGGGACTGGAAGCTCGAAAGGCCGTGCAACATATAGGTTGGCAATATCCAGTGCAACAATTTGAGCAAGCACTGTATACGGTAGCGATGGAGACAGCAATGACATCCTAAATTTTAAGCGACAGCTTAAAGGAGCATCATCATGGATTTAAAAAAAGCAAAAATAACGATGTTGGATCTGGATTTAAAAGGGTGCTTGTATTTGAATAATTTTTCACATTCACATACGGTAGCCCACTTTTTTAAAATAATCAGCCGTTTTGGCAATGGTTTGTTCTGGTTCATTATGCTCGCCAGTCTATGGGTGCTGGAAGGGGTATTTTATATTGTACAAGTGTTATATCTACTGGTTAGCGGATCGGTAGGTACCGTAATTTATAAAATCTTAAAACAAAAAACGGTACGTCCTCGACCTTATCAAGTACATCAGGTGATTCGATTGCAAGAACCGCCGCTCGACCATTTCAGTTTTCCTTCTGGTCATACCCTGCATGCTGTCATGGCCAGTACGGTCATGGGTTATATTCAGCCCATGCTATTGATTCTGATGTTACCTTTTACCATTCTGGTGGCGATATCACGGATGGTATTGGGGCTACATTATCCGAGTGACGTGCTGGTAGGCGCATTGATTGGTGTCGTGATTGCTGGTGGCATTATTGAGAGTGCGCCTTTTTTTAATATCATGTTGTAAAAATGCAGCTGATCAATCAGGAAAATCACGCGATTTTTCCAAAATTTGCTAAAGTATTGCCACTGATTTGAACATATTAGGAATAGCCATGGGTTTGCGTTGGACAGATACTATTGATATTGCGATTGAGCTTTCTGAAGCACATCCAGATGTAGATCCGCAATGGATTCGTTTTACCGATTTACACGCTTGGGTATGTGCATTACCAGACTTTAATGATGACCCAACCAAATCGACTGAAGGTTTGCTGGAAGGAATTCAAATGGCTTGGATTGATGAAGTGCGTTAAGCGCTACATCGAAAAAAGCAATTTTTTTACATATCAAAAGCAGAAAAAAGCCCATTATTCGGTATAATGCGGCAAATTTTCATGTCAACAATTGATTTAAGGAGCCAATCAATGGCTATTGAACGTACTTTATCTATCGTTAAACCAGACGCAGTTGCTAAAAACCACATCGGCGACATCTTTGCTCGTTTCGAAAAAGCTGGTCTTCAAATCGTTGCAACTAAAATGAAACACTTGACTCAAGCTGAAGCTGAAGGCTTCTATGCTGAGCACAAAGAACGTGGTTTCTTTGGTGATTTAGTTGCGTTCATGACTTCTGGTCCAGTTGTAGTTTCAGTTCTTGAAGGCGAAAACGCAGTTCTTGCTCACCGTGAAATCCTTGGCGCAACTAACCCTAAAGAAGCTGCTCCTGGTACTATCCGTGCAGACTTTGCTGTAAGCATCGACGAAAATGCTGCTCACGGTTCTGACTCTGTAGCATCTGCTGACCGCGAAATTAACTATTTCTTCGCGCAAACTGAGATTGCTCCACGTACTCGTTAATACGCAGTATTCAAGCCAGATAAGTGTTATTATACTTATCTGGTTTTTTTATTCTCTGAATAATCCTCTGCTCAGATATTGAGCTTCTCCTTTCATCTTTAGGCATGGTTTAGGTAATACACATGAGTACTGAAGTAGTCGCTACATCAGCAATTTCTGATGCACAGCAACCATCTCCATCCGCTCCGACGCAGCAAAATTCTGTGGAAAAAGTGAACTTACTTGGCATGTCACGTCCGCAAATGGAAAAATTCTTCGAAGATATGGGTGAGAAGAAATTTCGTGCCGGGCAGGTGATGAAATGGATTCACCAATTCTTCGTGACCGACTTTGCTGAAATGACCAATATTTCCGGCAAACTGCGTGAAAAATTAGAAAAGATTTGTGAAATTAAAGCCCCGGAAGTGGTGCATAAAAACTATTCCAAAGATGGTACCCGTAAGTGGGTGTTCCGTGTCGGCGATGGTGATGGTTCTCTGGTTGAAACCGTGCTGATTCCGGCAGAAGACAAAACCGGTTCTCGTAAAACCCTGTGTATTTCTTCACAGGTCGGCTGTGCACTGGACTGTTCATTTTGTTCTACGGGCAAACAGGGTTTCCAGCGTGATTTAAGCCAGGCTGAAATTATCGGTCAGCTGTGGATGGCAAATTATTCCTATATGGAAGATGTGCCTGTGGCAGAGCGTGAGCGTTCTGTGACCAATGTGGTGATGATGGGCATGGGTGAGCCATTGTTGAACTACGATGCCGTGCTGAATTCAATGCGTATCATGCTCGATGATTTTGCATATGGCATGTCTAAACGCCGTGTGACCTTGTCGACTTCGGGCGTGGTGCCAAAAATTGACCAGTTGGCGCAAGATATTGATGTCGCCTTGGCGATTTCATTGCATGCCACCAATGATGAGCTGCGTAACGAGCTGGTGCCGATCAATAAAAAATATCCTTTAGAGCAGTTGATTGCGGCTTGTCAGCGCTATATTGGCAAAGATGGCAATGAAAGCTCACGTAAGCACGTGACCATTGAATATGTGATGCTGGATGGCGTGAATGACCATCCTGAACATGCACAGCAAATGATTAAGCTGTTAAAGAACTTGCCAAGTAAAATTAACCTGATTCCATTTAATCCGTTCCCGCATGCACCCTATGGGCGTTCCAGCCGTAACCGGATTATTTCTTTCCAAAAAACTTTGTCTGATGCCGGTTTTGTGTGTACGATTCGTCAGACGCGTGGTGATGATATTGATGCCGCGTGTGGACAGTTAGTTGGACAAGTTGCTGACCGTACCCGTCGTGCGGAACAGTGGAAAAAGAAAGTGGCGCAGCAGAATGAGATTCTGCGCACTCAAGGATAATAAAGGGGATGTCAATTGAGAAAGCCCACATATAAATTAGCTTTTATTACAACAATTTGTATGTCCGCGATTTTTGTTGCCGGGTGCCAAGCACCAGCAACAATCGGGAAAAAAGATCCTGAGAAGGCAGTAAAAGTTCGCACTCAATTGGCGGCAGAATATATTAAGTCTGGTGATCTGGATTCAGCAAAACGTACTCTGGATCAGGCACTGGAAGTAGATTCACGTGATTCAACAGCAAATATGATGATGGGGGTTTTACTGCAACAAGAGGGCAGTAAAATCAGCATGGACAAAGCAGAGAGCTATTTTAAGCGCGCAATTTCTGCTGATCCGAAAAATGCACAAGCGCGTAACAACTACGGTACTTATTTGTATCAAATTGAGCGTTATAATGACGCGCTTGAACAACTCAATGTGGCCGGAACTACGTTGGGCTATGAACAACGCTACAGAGCATTGGAAAATGCGGGACGGATTTATTTAAAGCAAGGCGATATGGTGAATGCTGAAAAAACATTCAAACAGGCTCTGCAAGTAAATCGTGACTCTTATGTTTCAATGTTAGAGTTGTCAGAAATTTTTTATCTCAAACAGCAGACCGCCGCTGCAACACAATTGTATGAACAGTTTGTGCGCAGTGTTGGTCAAAAGAATCAAGGTGCGCGTGCGCTTTGGATTGGTATCCGAATTGCGCGGGCAAATAGCGACCCAATGGGAACGCAGGTGCTTGTCAATCAGTTGCGCGCGCTTTTTCCCGAGAGTCCGGAATACCAACGTTATCTGCAATTACAGTACAGTACTGAGGCCGTATGGAAGTAAATCCTAATTCACCGCAATCGAATGGTTCAAGCGTAGTACCCACTGCGTTAGGAAATGTTCAGCGTCCAGGCGAGTACTTACGTCAAGTTCGAATTGCACAAAAGCGTGAATTAAGTGAAGTGGTCAAAGATTTAAATATCCCTATAAAGACTTTGACTGCTTTAGAACAAGATGATTATAAGTCTTTGCCGGAAGCTACCTTTATTAAGGGTTATTATCGTACCTATGCGAAGTACCTGAAGGTGGATGCAAGTTCTATCATTCAACGTTTTGATGAAATTTATCAAAATGATACAGGATTGTTGCCCAATCATGCCTTAAACAATTCACCAATTAAAATCATGGGTAAGCTACCGGGTTCTAATCGTGATCGTAACAAGAAATGGTTAAAACGTATTCTGCTTGCTTTGGTGGCACTGATTGTCATCGCTGCTGTTGTGATGGGGATACAAAACTGGTCATCCAGCAAAGATGCCCAGAGCCCTGAAGCAGCACCTGCCGAATCCGATGTGCAGGTGCTGAATCTGGATAACTCGACTGTAGTTTCGGGCGACCAGCTTGAGTTAGAGTTTAGCCAGCCAACTTCTGTGCATATTGTAGATTCAACGGGTAAAGTGTTGGCAACAGGCCGTCAGGCATCTACCTTGAAGCTGAATGGTGAAACCCCTTTCCAGATTCGTCTGGATGATGCAGCATCGGTAACGTTGAAGTTAAACAATGAAAATATTGCATTGTCACCTTATACCGTCAACGGAAAAGCAGATTTCCGTTTGTCACGTTAATGAGTCAAGAATAGAGCGATAGCAATGATTGAAAATCCGATTAAGCGCCGTCCCACTCGTAAAATTCGTGTCGGTTCTGTGTATGTAGGTGGTGATGCCCCGATCAGCATCCAGAGTATGACCAATACCGAAACCTGTGATGTTGCTGCAACTGTTGCACAAATTCAGCGTTGTGTAGATGCCGGTGCCGATATCATGCGTGTTTCCGTACCCAGTATGGAAGCAGCGGCCGCATTCGGTGAAATTCGCAAGCAGGTGAATGTTCCGCTGGTGGCTGACATTCACTTCGACTATAAAATTGCTTTAGCGGTGGCGGATGCGGGTGCAGACTGTTTACGGATTAATCCGGGCAATATTGGCTCGGAAGCAAAAATTCGTGAAGTGGTGGCTGCGGCGAAACATCATGACATTTCTATGCGGATCGGGGTGAATGCCGGTTCACTGGAAAAAGATATCCAGAAAAAATATGGCGAACCAACTGGTCAGGCATTGCTTGAATCGGCCATGCGTCATATCGATATTTTAGACCGCTTAGACTTCCATGAGTTTAAAGTGTCAGTGAAAGCTTCGAACGTATTCCTGACTATGGATGCATATCGTCTTTTATCTCAACAAATTGATAATCCACTGCATTTAGGCGTGACCGAAGCAGGTATCTACCGTACAGGTTCAGTGAAGTCGGCGATTGCGCTTGGCGGTCTGCTCATGGAAGGCATTGGCGATACCATGCGTATTTCGCTGGCGGCCGAGCCTGAAGAAGAAATCAAGATCGGTTTTGATATTTTAAAATCACTGGGTCTTCGTTCCAACGGCATTAACTTCATTGCCTGCCCAAGCTGTTCACGTCAGGAATTTAACGTGATTAAAGTGATGCAGGCACTGGAAGAGCGTTTAGAAGATATTCGTACCCCCATGGATGTGTCTGTGATTGGCTGTAAAGTGAATGGTCCGGGTGAAGCCAAAGAAGCCGATATTGGCGTGGTAGGTGCAAGTCCGCGTTCACTGGTGTATCGTAATGGCGAGAAAAGCCATTTAATCGATACCAATCAACTGGTTGATGAAATCGAATCTATGGTTCGTCAACGTGTTTCCGAGCTTGAAGAAGCTAAATCTAAAGAGATTATTCGCACAGGTTTTTCTGAGTAGATCATGAGTTCAATTGTCGCAATCAAAGGTTTTAATGACATTCTTCCAACGCAAACCCCCGCGTGGAGACGTCTTGAGCAACATTTAGCATCACTTATGGATGCTTATGGTTACCAGCAAATCCGTTTGCCGATGGTTGAGCAGACCAATCTGTTCAAGCGTTCAATTGGTGATGCAACCGATATCGTCGAAAAAGAAATGTACACTTTTCTGGACAAAGGTAATCCACCCGAGTCTTTGACGCTGCGTCCGGAAGGAACGGCAGGCTGTGTACGTGCCATGCTTGAGCATAACTTGCTTCGCGGTGCGACCCCTCGTGTGTGGTATATCGGGCCAATGTTCCGTTATGAAAAACCGCAAAAAGGCCGTTACCGCCAGTTTCACCAGTTTGGTGTGGAAACGTTTGGTGTGGCAACGCCAGATCAGGATGCTGAATTGATTCTGATGACGGCACGTTTGTGGAAACGTATGGGTGTGGCGGACAAAGTTCAACTTGAACTCAACACCTTAGGTGAGTCGGATGAACGCGCGGCATATCGTGCAGCGCTGGTTGAATTCCTGGAATCGCATAAAGCCGATCTGGATGAGGATTCTCAGCGCCGTTTAACCACGAATCCGCTCCGTATTCTTGATTCTAAAGATGCGAAAACACAGTCGATTCTGGAAAATGCGCCTAAGCTGCATGACTTTATGGGTGAAGAAACCTTGGCTCATTTTGCTCAGCTTCAGCAATATTTGACTGATGCTGGCGTAAGTTTTGTCATTAACCAGAAGCTGGTGCGTGGTCTAGACTACTACAACAAAACAGTCTTTGAATGGACCACCACGCATTTAGGTTCACAAGGTACCGTATGTGCCGGTGGCCGTTATGACGGTCTGGTCGGTCAGCTTAAAGGCAAGCCTGATCAGTCGGTGCCTGCGGTGGGCTTTGCCATGGGTATGGAGCGTTTGTTGCTGCTACTTGAACAGGTGGAAGACAATACGCCAATCCGTGACTGTGAAATGTTCCTGGTTTCAGACCCTGCAACTCAAGGTCAAGCCTTGGTGCTTGCTGAACAGATCCGTGACCAGCTTGAAGCAGCCAAGAGCCGTATCCGCTTAAAAACCGGTTCACAAGGTTCAATGAAGAGTCAGATGAAAAAAGCCGATCAGGCGGGTGCTGTTTATGCTTTAATCTTTGGTGGGCGTGAAGCTGAAGCGCAGCATATTCTGGTCAAGGAACTGGCAACAGCAGAACAGACTGAAATTGCAGTGACTGACTTTGTGCCATTTATCATTGAAAAATTTTCTTCAAAATAAGCCGAATAACATAAGGAAAAGGTAATCCCATGAACGCATTGAGTGATGCAGAACAACTTGATAGCTTAAAATCTTTCGCTAAAAAATATGGTTCTGCCATGATGAGCGGAATTTTAATTGCGTTGATTGCCTTTTTCGGCTGGGAATATTGGCAGAAGAAGAACCTGGCTGAATCACAAATGGAAACAGCCAAGGTTCAACAGTTGATGGACGATGCAAAAAGTGTCTCAGGCGACGCTAATGCATTTAATGCCTTATCTGCAACTGCGGACAAGATTGTTAAAGAAGCTCCGGATTCTGTGCAGGCCATTCAAACTCAATTGTTAATGGCCAAGCTGGCTTATGACAAAGCTGATTATGCACATGCAGAAAGTGCCTTGAAAAAAGTTGAAAATTCCAAACTGGATGATGTCGGTCTGGTACAGGTGGTTAAGCTGCGTTTGGCTTATGCCCAGCTGGCACAAAAAAAATATGACGATGCCATTAAAACATTGGCTGCAGTGACCGATCCTGCCTTTAAGGCAACTGCTGATGAAGCACGCGGTGATGTCTATGTGGCTAAAAATGATATCGAAAATGCTAAAAAATCGTATATGAGCGCATGGGATGCGTTGCTTGAACGTAAGCAAGAACGTCAAATTTTACAAATTAAACTCGAAAGTGTTGGCGTTTTAGTTGATGATCCTGATGTTGAACGCCCAATTTTAGAAACACAAGTGGATGAGTCGTAATGGATAGAAAATACAAAATACCGTTTGCACTAACAATTTTAACATTTGCACTTGCTGGTTGTTCTACCAATAAAATCAAGGTAGAAGAGGTTAAACCGAATCCATTGCCTAAATTGGTGCAAGCAAAGACTCTTGTTCCTGTATTTTCTCAAAGTGTTTCTTCGACCAGTAAAGCAGACCCGTTACGTTTACGCTTGGATGCCGATAACGGCGTGATTTTTGCTGTCGATCCAAATGGTGAAGTGACTGCCTATCAGGGCAAACAACGCTTGTGGCAGAAAAAGGTCTCTAAGCTGGGCTTAAGCTCGGGTATAGAAGCAGCCGAAGGCCTGGTGGTGGTCGGTAATAAAAAAGGTCAACTGTTTGCTCTGGATCAGGCTACAGGTGAGCAAAAGTGGACAGCCCAGCTATCGGGTGCCATTTTATCTGCATCACTTATTCAGTCCGGTCGTGTCATTACGGTTAGCAATGATGACACGGTCTATGCGCATGATCTGGCTACTGGTCAGCAAGTCTGGACTTATAATCTGCCGAATGTACAGTTTAGCTTGCGTGGTGTTGCGACACCGGTTGCGCTTGATCCGCGTACTGTACTGATTGCTTCATCCAATGCCTATATTTATGCGCTGGATATTATTAGCGGTGTGCCGCGTATGCAGCGTCGTGTTGCTGTCAGTGATGGACGTTCGGATATTCAGCGTCTGAATGATCTGGATGGCGATCCTGTTGTGGCTGGACAATTCCTAGTAACAACCAGCTACCAGGGCCAGGTAACGGTGATGGATCTGGCGAGCCAACAAGTGGTGTGGAGCGAAGATGCCAGCAGTATCCAACGTCCGGAAGTCTTTAATAACACTGTTTATGTGGCTCAAGCCGATGGAAAAATTACCGCTTATTCACTGACCACCGGTGAACAATTATGGCAAAATGACAGTTTACTGAATCGCCAGCTCAGCAATCCGGTAATTCTAGGTCAGGATCTGGTGGTGGGTGATCTGGATGGCGTATTGCATCTCATTGATCCGGCTACAGGCCAGCTGATTGGTCGTTCAAAGACCAGTGGTGAAGTGCGTACCCTGCGTGTGATTGATAACCAACTTTATGTGGCGACCCGTAAGGGTGCTTTAAGCATCTGGCAGAACCGTTAATTTTTTTCAGCCTTATGTTAAACTAAGCTAACCGTATTTTTTTACACGGGGGATTGAGTATTCAATGCCCCGTGTTTTATTTATTCTTGGCTAATTATTTCTTCTATTGTTTCTGATTGTTCAGACCAGACCTACTGGCTGATCTTGAATAAAGGTTAATCTATGAAACCCGTAATTGCGCTCATTGGTCGTCCGAACGTCGGAAAATCAACGTTGTTTAACCAGATCACCAAGAGCCGTGATGCGCTTGTTGCTGACTTTGCCGGTCTGACCCGTGACCGCAAGTATGGCGATGCGACATATCAAAATAAATCATTCATCGTTGTCGATACTGGCGGTATTGGCGAAACTGAAGGTGGAATCGACTCCTACATGGCTGAACAGTCCAAAACAGCCATTCATGAAGCCGACATGATCATCTTTGTGGTAGACGCACGTGCCGGATTACTGGCATCTGATGAGCAGATTGCACGTGACCTGCGTACCCTCGGCAAAAAAGTATTCCTTGTTGCCAACAAAGTAGATGGCGTACATGCTGAAGCCGCACTAGTTGAATTCTACAAACTGGGGATGGGTGAACCATTACAAGTTGCTGCCAGCCATGGTCGTGGCGTACAGCAAATGCTTGAAGATGTGCTTGCTGATGTTCCTGAAGATGAAAACCCAGATCAGCACGATAAAGACACTGGTTTACGTTTAGCGATTATTGGTCGTCCCAATGTGGGTAAATCGACATTGGTCAATCGTCTGCTGGGTGAAGACCGTGTTGTAGCATTTGACCAACCAGGTACCACCCGCGATTCAGTATATATTCCATTTGAACGTGATGGCCGTAAATACACCTTGATTGACACTGCTGGTGTACGTCGTAAAGGTAAAGTGGATGAAATGATCGAGAAATTCTCAATCGTGAAAACTTTACAAGCGATGAAAGATGCTCATGTTGTGGTGATTGTGGTTGATGCACGTGACGGGATTGTTGAGCAAGACTTGCACTTGATTGGCTATGCACTTGAAGCGGGACGTGCCATGGTGATCGCGATCAACAAATGGGACAACATGTCTGAGTATGATCGTAAGCAATGCAAGCTGGATGTTGATCGTCGCTTTGACTTTATTCCTTGGGCGAAGATTCACTTAATCTCTGCACTACATGGTACAGGGGTAGGTGATCTCTATCCGTCAATTCACCGTGCCTATGATTCTTCACACTTGAAAGTATCTCCGGCAAAAATCACGCAAATTTTGAATGATGCAACCGATGCGCACCATCCACCGATGGTACAAGGTCGTCGTATTAAAATGCGTTATGCCCATATTGGTGGTCAAAATCCACCAACGATTGTCATTCATGGTAACAAGGTGGATAAAACCCCTGCAGACTACCGTCGTTATTTGGAAAACGTATTCCGTAAAGTGTATAAGCTTGAAGGCACGCCAGTAAAAATCGAATTTAGAACGTCTGAAAACCCGTTTGAAGGGCGTAAGTCACAAATTGATGAGCGCACGGCAGCACGTAAGCGTCGTTATGTTCAGAAGTTTAAGAAAGCCGAGAAGAAATTTAAACGTGGTTAAAGACCAGCTTTAAATAGTATTCAAAAAGCCCAAAGTGATCTTTGGGCTTTTTTCTTTTAAAATATACTTCTATTTTTGACAGGTGATCTTGGTGAGCAGACGGATAAGGGTAGAAGTAAATGCACTGGAGCAGATCGTTCATGTGGATCATGCACTTGATCGCAAGAGCAAAATCCAGTTGCAAAAACAGCAAATCCATCACTTTCGTAATCAATTACTTTCCGAGCAATTGCAGGTCACAATTCAACATGAGCAGTTGACGACTACTGAATATGGAAAACCATATTTGATTAATTTTCCTGAATTTTATTTTAATCATAGTCATAGCCAAAAAAATTATGCTTTAGCCACCAGTCATACTATGCCTGATATCGGGGTGGATATTGAAGATCTAGATCGCAAGGTTAGATTTGAAGCATTGGCGAATCATGCATTTCATCCTGATGAATTAAAATACTGGAACGAATTGCAACATGAGTCAGAATATTGGTTTAAAGTCTGGACCACCAAAGAAGCAGTATTGAAAGCTGCCGGACTGGGCGTGCGCTTAAATTTAAATGAGTTAAATACTTTTGTTCATCCAGTACATAATGGCGGATTGTGTAGTCATCCTTTAATTGGAACATTTGCTTATCAAAACTTTCATTTGGGGCATGTCATGCTTACGGTTGCCTGGCGTTCAGAAGCCTCCTGTAAGGGGTTTAGCTTTCCTGAAATAAAAATAATTTTGTCATCTTAAAATATGTGGTTCTTATTCATGCCCCTATAAGGTCATAACAGCTTTAAAGTCCAAGATTCATCTGGATAAACACAGATCAATAAAAATCGATAGGATAAAAAACAGCGACCTGTATAGCCTGTTTTAAAATTAAAACAGGCATTTTTATTTCAATGATCGATAGTGATGAATGTTTAGCGAGTGTGTGAAAAGATCCACGGATTATTGAAGGCCATCTTCGCTTTGATCCACTTCGATTCGATATAATTTGGTTCCATTATTGGCGTAGATTAAGCGTCCAGCCTCTTTATAGTAGGTTTCAATCCGAAATTGATCCTTGGAAAAAGCACCTGCGACTGGAATCCAGGCTTTCGCTGTCTGATAGCTTCTTTGATCTGTTGAAGCACCAACTAAATCTTCTACCTGACCTTTAGACATACCAATTTTTAACTGGGAAAATTTAGAATTCTGGTAATCGCCAACAATTTCACCCGTATAGCCGCCATCAATCGAAACCTCTTTGGTGGCATTGCTATTCGGCTCCGAATTTAATGAGTTATTTTGAGTCTGTTTATCGGAAGGCATAGTCGAACAGGCCATTAAACTTAAGCTGCTGATTAAAATAACAAGAGCATTTTTCATTTTCATTATTATCGCCTTATTCATGTTGAAGGATTCTAGGGATAATTTTAATCCCGGTTGTGATATTGCCAACAGCTATTTTTTAGCTAAAGTTTTACCAATTGTTAGGAAAGGAGTCTGTATTCTTTTGATCCAGCCCTTGCCACTGGCGGTGGTTTCTCAGGCGTATGCATGAGTATTTGCCCATTTTTTATGGGGGATGTCCTCCATTTATCCTGCTCAAGATGTTTCCTAAGTGACCCGTATGTTGTGATTGGGCTGTTGATGGATGAACGTGAATTTACTGTTCAGGCTATGTCTGTGCAGGGGATTGTAGTCCGTGATTTGGGGCTGTTGAGCTGCTGTACGAAATAATTTTAACAATGGTGTTTTAAATGTCTCTTTTTGTGTTTTAGATTGATTGAAATATGCTGAAATATTTATTCAAAATGAACCATCAAAATAGATTAATGAATTTGTGTCTAAGGGAATATTAATTTTACATATAAAATTATATTGTTGATTGAATGGTATAAAAATCAATAAAAAGTAAAATTTAGTGATGGAGTTAATCTTAATTTTTGTTATGATTTGTATGTTTTTTGTATTTTAAAAATCACGTTAAAAATATCTAAATTTCTTTATTAGTAAATCAGAAAAATTTAGTGAAAAAGGGTGTAAATCATGAAAAAGACCATATTGGCACTTTTGTGTCTGGGTAGTATTCAGGCGGTTAATGCAGAAATTATTAAAGTGAATGGGGAAGGCACCGCGCCGATTATCAAAAAAGATCCGAATGCTACGCGTAACCAGGCTTTCCAGAATGCGAAAACTGATGCTGTCATTGCAATGATTAAAAAAATAAACGGTCCACAAGCAATGCAAGAGGCTCAGCAGTATCTGGATGAAATTGTGAAGCAAGTCGATTCCAGCTACCTCATTAACCGTGGCAGTTCAACTCAAGGCAATAATGAATTGCTGACCCAGGTCAGTCTTGAAATGGATGATCAAGAGTTCCGTTCTATTTTAAATGATCTGGGGCTAGCAAAAAAAAATAGCCGAACCAGCCCGATCATGATTGTCATGGATGAATACTTTGGTGTTCCCAAAGATAATTCCAAACCCGTCAAAGAATTTACCTCTTATTTTTCCGATCGTAGTTACAGCTATGACGAAAATGCCAGCTACAAAGCCAGTGAAAGTGCTAAAGCCAGTGCTTCAGACTCTTATTCATCTAAAGGCCGTTCATCTGCTGCATCAGGCTATGCCTATGGTAATTATTATGGTGCTGGTGCAGGCGGTTCTGCGCGCTCGGCGAGCCACAATAATTCGGGTAAATCATCATCTTCAAGCAGTTACAATGCCAGTGAATCGGCAAAATATAGCCAGTCTGAACGGCAAAATGATATTCAAAGCTTTGTGAAATATGTGGAATATCAAACGCCAAGCACCAAGGCCGAACGCGATAACCAGACCTTGAATGCAATTGCTGAGTCAGCGGTTCGTTATGACCTGCGCTTACTCGATTCTGACCGTTTCAGAAGCCAGTATTTGAATGGCCGTAGTATGACGATTCAGCAGCTGACGAGTGATGCTGAACTGAATAAACTGGTGGCCGCTGCACGTAAGGAAAAAGCTGACTGGTTTATGGCTGGCAGTTCGTATATTTATGACCGTGGCCGTTCTCCTGTAACGGGCCAGTTCGTTTGTGATGGTGCGGTGAGCTTTAAAATTTATTCAGTGGATGACTCGACCTTAATGGGCGGCCAAACCCGTACTGAATCATCAACTGGCGCGACGACAGGCACCTGCCGAACCAATGTAGCGGCCAAACTAGGCGAGCTGGCGATTAGCCAAATTGGCCCGCAGATTTTGGGTTATGCAAAAAACCGTTCTATGTATGGTAAAGAAATTACCATTTTTGTGAAAAGCATTTCTGGCAATGTATCGAGCCGTTTAGGTGATGACTTATATATTGCACTTGATGAAATGGACGGTGCGGAGAATATCGATATTCGTACGCAAGATGGAAAATTGGTTGAAATGACCATGACCTATAAAGGGGAAAAGCCGATGAGTGCAGAGTTGGCCAAAGCATTGCGCAAAGTCAATCCAACCCTGTCAAATGCTGAACGCTTACAGGCGGGCAATACCATCACACTGTGTATTGGCGGTACACAATGCAAGTAAAATTCAAAGCCCTGTGTCTGGCGATGCCAATGCTATTTTCGGCAGTGGCACATGCAGATATCCAGATTTATCCCTCAAAAGGGATTTTTGGCCTCGAGCAAGGGTGTCGTGCCGACCCGAATAAATATGAAGCCAATGGTGCATCCATAGTCTGTGACTTTAGCCAGGCCATTGATAATGATGTGATTCGTAAGCAAGCAGAGCAATTGTTTGTACAAGGTTTAAAGCAGAGCTTGGGCGAACAAATTGTCGACAGCATTTCGCAAAAGACCAAGCACCGCACCTATGTCGCATCCTTGGACGTATTACGTGCCAGTGAATATATCGTTCAAAAAGAGTCAACGGCTGAAATTTTTCTGCCAGTGACCCTGAGTTTGAAGCTCACGAATGTCTTGTCGGGCGAAGTGATTTATAGCGACAGTGCGACCTTGTCTCAGCCAATCCAAGTGCTGAGCAGTGAGCTTGAGTCGGCAGCAACCAAAGCAGCGATTAAACAGAAATTTCAAAGTACCTTGTTGAGCTTGACACAGCAACTCACTCAAGACTTGAAAACCAAGTTCCAGGTGACTGAAATTGATACGCAGGTGATTGACCAGTGGAAATCCTATCTGGTGCTCGATAAAGGATTTAAGCAGGGAATTGCCATACAGGATGAACTCAGTTCTGCTGAAGGTGACCTGATTCGTGTGGTACATGCAGACAGCGATTATGCTGTTGCTGTACCGGTGCTGATGCAAGGCAATAGCAAGCACTTTAGCAAAGTATCGACCAATACACGTCAGGCCATGAATAAGCCTAAAGCCTTGGTGGTGGATGTATTGACCTATCAAGGTGAGTCCAAAGACCTGATTGAACAGATTTTTTCGGATGCGATCGGTGAGCAGGCATCTTTTACCCTGACACCAGTCAATCGCCGTTATAGTGCGATGGCACAAAGTATCAGTGAGCAGACGGCTTTGGCACAAAGTGCCGATATTAATCAGCGCGAGCTGCCAGAATTCTTTATTCGGGTTAATGTCATTCCTGTGATTGCCTATCAGCAGCGGATTGGCAAAATGACCCAACAGCAGATCTTTCATAGTGAAGTCTTTGCCGAAATGATTGATCGTTCCGGTCGGGTGATTTATTCAGCTCATGCAACAGATGAAATTAAAGACGTGATTTCTGAAGGAATGGGCTTTTCTTTGGAAGCTCGTAAAGAGGTGGTGCTGAAAAATGCGCTGTTGAAACTGGGTCAACAATTTCAGAAGGGTATTCAATTCACCCGCTCTGATTTAAAGGTTTCGGGTTCAAGCGGGCAAAGCATCACCATTGATGATGCCGGTGAGCGCTTAAGTCGAGGCATGAAAGTTCATGTCTATCACTCCGATCGGGCAGCAGGACGCAATATCCTGATTCCTACATGGGAAGCGACCATATTGGAACGTCAAGACAAGAAAGTCACCGCGCAACTCGACTTCCCGGTCAGCAGTAATGATCGTTTGCCTGTGCGTTCTGGTGACAGTATTTTGCTGGACAGTTCTGCACCCATCGGTGATTCCAAGCAGGCACGGGTTTTATGTCCGGGCTTACATACCGAACAAGTGGGGGAAATTCCGTTTTACGGTTTTGGTCCATTGCTTTATAGCGCTTTTACCAGCCAGTCGAAGCGACCGTTTTATGCCACTGGTGCAGGTTTTAAAGGGCAAACCTTATTAAAAGATGCTGTTATTCGTATGACCGAAAATGCCGGTTTTAAAAAGAATATGGATGTGAATTTCTATCTTCCAAAAGATGAATGTTTGCAGCCTGTCTTTAAGATCGAGGTGAAAGAAAACTCGGTGAAATGTAATAGTGATCAATCCAGTTGTGATGCGACATTGGTCATGACGAGTGGTGCGCGCAGATTCAACCAGAACGCTGAAAAAATCGGTGCATATGGTTTGCAGCAGGAAATTCAACTCAAAGGCATTGTTCATCAGCATCGTCATGAAATGTATAACATTCAGATGTTTGATGCTTTGCCAAAAATTTTAAATCAAATCGTGCAAAAAGCCGATTCTTCACAATAAGGGTAATAGGGTATGAAAAAAATTTCGATTGTTTTAGCCATCAGTGCATCAATGGGAGCATCAAGTGTTTATGCTGGTTTTGGTTCACTCAGTAGCCTGGCTTCGACACTCACTGAATCGGCTACCGGGGTATCTTCGTCAAATATGGATCTGAATGGTTTCTTTACTCAAGCCAAAGCCGCGAATGCGATGTTTCTTCAGAGCCGTACTGCTTTAGCTTCATTGCTTGCAAGCAAAAAGGATTCGGATGAATTAAAAGCAAAACAGAAAAGCCTGAAAACAACTTCTGATCTGAAAGAAAAAGAAGCTATTCAAAAAGAAATTGTGGCGATGTCTAATGCTGTTTTAGAAGCTTCTCAAAAGGATGAGGCAGCAACAGTCGCAAAACTTGCATCATTGAATGCAGACCAAAAGAAACACTTGTTGGATTCTGCAACAAACTTTGTGATTGCAAGTTTAACCGCTCGTGAATTGGCGGTAGGGGCAAAACAGGTGAGTACCAGTTTGATCACAAATCCAGCCAGCTTGACCAATACTGGAATGTCATTGGTTGATGCTAAAAATGTAGTGGGTGATATTACCGGTATTGCAAAAAACTCAACCTTGGCTTTGGTAGAATATCCCAAGCTGTTTAAAAAAGCCGGTATTGAATTTAAACTGCCAACCAGCTCTGCAGAAAAACCAAGAGTGCTTAATGATATTTAACATATTGATTGGGATATAGATTTTAGACTGATTAAAATCTCGTACCGTTCATTAAATATATTTAACACTAAAGAAGAGCCTGATCATCAGGCTCTTTTGCTGGTATTTTCTTTATTCTCTCCCCATTTTTATGCGCAGGCCACTGCCTATTAACAGCAAGTCGCATAATTCCTCGCATCTTATCTTGTGTTGTCTCACCCATACCGATCGAGTGCCCGTATGTGTTCTCTTTTCACTTTTATGATTGGGGTACTTTATTTTTGAGTGCAATGGGGTTCAATATCACTACAATGGAGCAGGAAAATGCTTGTATCTGAACATGTCGGGGAGTACTTAAAACATGGATAAATTATTGGCAGTCATGCGTGAGCTACGTGAAAAATGTCCATGGGATCAGCAGCAAACACCGCAAAGCCTAACCCGATATGTTATAGAAGAGGCTTATGAAGTCGAAGCGGCAGTCAGAGCAGGAAATGCAAATGAAGTGCGCGATGAACTGGGCGACTTGCTGTTACAAGTAGTATTTCAGTCACAGATGTACAGTGAACAAGGCGCTTTTGATTTTAATGATGTGGTCAATGCCATTAGTGAAAAACTGATTCGCCGTCATCCTCATGTCTTTCAGGCAGAACAATATTCGCAATTGAGTGTAGAAGATGTATCCGTACTGTGGAAGCAAATTAAACAGCAGGAAAAGCAGGGTAAGGTAAAATCACGTTTAGATGATATCAAACATGGACCTGCCATTCAGCAAGCACACGACATTCAAAAAAATGCTGCCCAAATAGGCTTTGATTTTCCTGATGTGGCAGGTGCTTATGGCAAACTGAACGAGGAATTAGGCGAATTACAACACGCCATGCAAAGGCAAAATTCCGACGAAATATTCGACGAATTTGGCGATTGTTTATTTTCACTGATCAATGTTGGACGTAAACTAGGACTTTCTAGTGAAATGGCACTGTTAAGTACCATTCATAAATTTAGAACACGTTTTGCTTTCATTGAAGATCAGGCTCAGCAACAACATAAAAATATTGAAGCCCTATCATTAGAAGAAATGGATCAACTGTGGGAGCAAGCGAAACAACAATTAAAATAATAGGTTTCCCAATGAAAAAAATAATATCTATCCTGAAGGGGATTTTTTATATTTTTAGTCTGCTGTCTTTGTTGAGTGTATCCAGTAGTTATGCTCAACAGTTTGACCAGCAGTATTTAAAATGGAAGGTTGAACAGGAGGCCCAGGATGCACGGTTAAAAATACCACGCGTCTCAACACGGAATTATTATTTGGCTAGGCCTGCTTTAAACTCTGCTACTTCAGCGACCAACAAGATCAATTTAAATCAGGCCAATGCGGAACAGCTACAAGAACTGTCAGGGGTAGGACAGAAGAAAGCTGAAGCCATTATTTCCTATCGACAAAAAAATGGAAAATTTAAAAATATTGAAGAATTGCAACAGGTCAAGGGGATCGGACCTGCGCTATTTAGCAAGAATAAAGACCGTTTAGGCTTGTAGAGGAATGGCAATAGCCGCTTAGAATATCGAACAAAGTATGATGCATTAAGATAATCAAATTGCCCTTTGATTGTGTTAGAGATATGATTAGCGTCATCTTAGATATTTTACGTTCAGACGTAGGAGACAGCGTCTTTTGCAAACTTTGCGCGCGTCAAAATGTGGTTTATCAACCGCTCAATTACCTTCTTACATATTAGATGTTATTGATGCCTTAACCAAGGCAGGCTATGAAGCTTATATCGTCGGTGGCGGCGTCCGTGACTTAATTTTAGGGCTGAATCCTAAAGATTTTGATGCGGTCACCAACGCAACTCCGGCTCAGGTCAAAGAAGTATTCGGACGACGTTGCCGTATTATCGGACGACGTTTTGAGCTTGCTCATGTCTATGCCGGTCGAGAACTGGTCGAGGTGGCCACTTTTCGTGCCCCGCCTAAAAAAGCAGTCACTTCTGCCTCAGGCATGATTCTGCGCGACAATAACTGGGGCACAATTGAACAGGATTTTGTGCGTCGTGATTTTTCCATTAATGCGATGTATTACCAGCCGCGTAAAGGGATTGTGCTGGATTTCTGTCATGCCATTGATGATATAAAAAATAAAACCTTGCGCTTGTTGGGTGACCCGACCTTACGTTTCGAAGAAGATCCGGTACGTATGCTGCGTACTTTACGTTTTGCTGCAAAATTAAATTTTAGTATTGCACCTGAAATTTTAGAGATTTTTACCCCAGAGCTGACCCAGCTGTTGCGTGATATCTCTCCGCACCGCTTATATGATGAATCGCAGAAGCTGTTTACCATGGGACATTTGAACCGGGTGCTGCCAATGCTGATTGATTTCGGTATTTGGCATCAGCTGTTTGCGGACATCAGCCCGGATATCTCCACCTTTATCGAACGTGCTGCGATCAATACCGATCAGCGCATTCAAATGGGCAAGACCATCAATCCTGCATTCTTCTATGCGGTATTGTTATGGAAACCTTTTTTAGAGCGTTGTGAATTTTATTTAAGTAAAGGCGTTGTTCCGGCAGAGGCAAGAGCACAAGCCGGTTTGGATGTGTTAAAACGTCAGGCTACCCGGACCATCATTCCACGTTTTGCAGAAACTTTTATTCGTGAAGTATGGGAAATGCAAACGCGTTTACTCAATCCGAAGCCGCAGCAAATTCAGGCTTTATCGACCCATGCGCGTTTCCGTGCCGGATTTGACTTTCTGTTACTGCGCGAGAAATCGGGTGACGATACCACTCAAGGCATGGGTGTATGGTGGGATGCGTATCAACAGATGTCTACTGATGAAAAAGAACGTGCCATCAGTCAATATAACCGCCAGCGTGCAAAAAGCCGCCGTAAGGCAACTACAGACGATGTGGTGGAAACCAAACCGGTTGCTGCAATTACTGAAATTGAACCTTTGGTGAACGAGCCGGAACCGCGTAGTCGCCGTGAACGCAAGAGCCGGACAAAATCTGAAAGACCCGTTCAGTCCACTTCATCAAATGGCTCGGAAATTGGCTATGACCATCCGATTTTAAAACGCAAACGGGTCAAACGGGACTTAAGCCAGGTTATTTTTGGACCGACACAATGAGCACAGTAACCTACATCGGCCTAGGCAGTAATCTGGGTGATTCGCGGCAAATTTTAGCAGAGGCAGTACAGAAGCTGGCGACGCTGGGAACCGTGAAAACATCCAGATTGTATCAAAGCCCTCCAATGGGGCCACAAGACCAGCCCAATTATTTAAATGCGGCTGTACAGCTGGTTACAGATCTGGAACCCCTTGCATTGCTGGATGAATTGCAGCGTTTTGAGCAAGAATCTGGTCGAGTGCGACTGCGCCGTTGGGGTGAACGGACTTTGGACCTGGATCTCCTCATGTATGGCGAAGAACAGATTCATCATGAGCGTTTAACCGTGCCACATATTGGTGTTATGGAACGTGATTTCGT
This sequence comes from Acinetobacter sp. ANC 4218, assembly GCF_002135245.1. NCBI lineage: Bacteria > Pseudomonadati > Pseudomonadota > Gammaproteobacteria > Moraxellales > Moraxellaceae > Acinetobacter > Acinetobacter sp. ANC 4218. The sequence continues at coordinate 289,871 of NZ_NEGD01000002.1, forward strand.
GCTGATGCCATTGCTCGATTTAGAGGCAAATTTACAACTCAAAGGACAATTATTAAAAGATTTACCGATATTGCAACATCCATCGCTTACCGTATTGGATGAGGGAAATTGGGCAAATATTTAATTTTTTGCATGACCGCTTGAGAAAGTCGTCATAAGAGGAATATCCGGATGATTAGTCTAAGTGACTTAAGAAAATTTAAAGCGCAAGGCCGCAAATTCTCCTGCCTGACTTGCTATGATGCAAGCATGGCGAAAGCAATGGAAGTTGCTGAAATTGATGCGATTCTGGTAGGTGATTCTTTAGGAATGACCATTCAGGGCTGTGATTCTACCCTGCCTGTGACGGTACAGGATATGGCTTATCACACCGCAGCTGTTCGCCGTGGTAACCAGCATGCCTTTATTCTGACTGATTTACCGTTTATGAGTTATGCCACCCTCAATGAGGCATTATCGAGTTCAAAAACAGTCATGCAAGCTGGTGCGCACATGGTGAAAATTGAAGGCGGTGCATGGCTGGCTGAAACCGTTCAGGTCTTGACCCGCAATGGTATTCCTGTATGTGTGCATTTGGGCCTAACTCCACAATCTGTGCATGTGTTTGGTGGCTATAAGGTTCAGGCGCGTACCCGTGAAGCTGCCGATCAGCTGATTGCCGATTGTAAGGCTGTGGTGGAAGCCGGTGCTGCGGTACTGCTACTGGAATGTGTTCCGGCGCAGGTGGGTAAGGAAATTAGTGAGTTGTTTCCACATACGCCTGTGATTGGCATTGGGGCGGGGGCAGATACGGACGGCCAAGTGCTGGTTGTACAGGACATGCTTGGACTGACCGGTGGTCATGTGGCCAAATTTGTCCGTAATTTTATGAAAGAACAGGCAGGGGAAACTGCAATTCTGGATGCTTTTAAAGCTTACCATGCAGCGGTACAAGATCAATCTTTTCCTGCTAAAGAACAAACTTTTCAAGTTGAGCTGTAAACATGAAAACAGAAACTACCATTCAGGGATTAAGCGCTTCACTGAGTCCAGCTCGATCGGCACGAAAAATTATCGGTTTTGTTCCGACCATGGGGAATTTGCATGAAGGGCATTTAAACCTGGTGCGTGAAGCAAAAAAAATCTGTGATGTTGTTGTGGTCAGTATTTTTGTCAATCCGATTCAATTTGGGCCTAATGAAGACTTTGACAGCTATCCGCGTACTTTGGAGCAGGATAGTCATTTGTTGGCAGATGTCGGCTGTGACATTATTTTTGCCCCTAGCGTTGAGCAAATGTATGGCAACAAGCCGCGTTTAACCAACATTAGCGTGTCTGAGATTACCAATGACTTATGCGGGTTGCAGCGTCCGGGTCATTTTGATGGCGTGGCGGTAGTGGTTACTAAACTGTTTAATATTGTGCAGCCAAATTTTGCTTTCTTCGGGCAAAAGGACTACCAGCAACTGGCGGTGATTCGTCAGTTTGTACGTGACCTGAATATTCCGCTAGAAGTGATTGGCGTGCCGATTACCCGTGCCAAAGATGGTTTGGCCCTTAGTTCACGTAATGGTTATTTGAGTGCAGAACACCGTGCCATTGCTCCGACCATTTACCAGAGTTTAACTGCTGCCGAGCAGGAATTGCACAGTGGGGTCAGCCTTGCGGACGTGCTAGAAAATATAAAGCAAAAGTTGACACAAGCTGGTTTTATTGTGGATTATGTGGAAGCACGCACTCCGGAATTACAAAAAATAGAAGCCTTTGATCAGGATGTGGTGCTGTTTGTTGCCGCTAAATTGGGCACCACCAGACTGATTGATAACTTGCTGGTTAAGCATACCGCATAGACTTCACTATTAAGGACAGCCTTGCCATGAAGCGTATTTTAATCGTCACAGGACAATCTGGATCGGGAAAATCATCTGCCCTGCAGGTGCTTGAAGATTTGGGCTATTACTGTATTGATAATTTACCGCTGGCATTGCTGCCGGAAATTGTGGAAAAGCTGGATCGTGACAATAATCTGGAACAGTTGGCGCTGGGCGTAGATGTACGCAGTACGCGTGCAGATTTGCAGGAATTTGATCATGTTTTTGAACAACTGCAGAAATCTGGTTCGGTGGATATCATTTATTTGACCACGCAAGATCAGGAACTGATTTCGCGTTTTAGTGCATCGCGGCGTCCGCATCCTTTAGCCGGTCGTTTTAAAAGCCTGATTGAATGTATACAGGAAGAAAAAACCTTATTGCTTCCGATACAGTTGCGTTCAACGGTACATATTGATACCACCGATAAAAGCGTACATGATCTGAAACATACCTTGTTGTCTAAACTTGGACAATCAGATAACCTTATTTTAATTTTACAATCATTTGGTTATAAACACGGTATTCCGCTTGATGCCGATTATGTCTTTGACGTACGTCATTTGCCGAATCCGCATTGGGATCTGGAATTGCGCAAATATTCAGGTTTGGATTTGCCTGTACAACAGTTTTTGCTGCAAAGTGAACAAACCAATGAAATGTTCCAAGACATTTATCATTTTTTAGATAAGTGGTTGCCTGCCTTTGCAGAAGGGCATCGTCACTATATGACGGTATCCATTGGCTGTACCGGCGGGCAGCATCGTTCAGTATATATCGTAGATAGACTCAAAAAAGCCCTTGAGGAAAAATGGTCTATCCAAGTCCTCCACAGAGAAATGAAGCACTGGTCATGATTGACACAACTGTTGACGTAATTAATAAACTAGGTTTACATGCGCGTGCGTCTGGAAAGCTAATCGAAGTTACCACCAAATTTCGTTCATCGATTCAAATTGGTAAAGGCAACAAATTAGTAGATGCAAAAAATATTATGTCTTTGCTGATGCTCGGTGCAGGCAAAGGCACAACTTTACGTTTAGTGCTTGAAGGTACAGATGAAGAACAGGCTTTATCTGAAATTCAGGCATTATTTGCAGCAAAATTTTACGAGGCAGATTAATCGTGGCACGTCGACCGAACCGTTTTACTGAAGATGACTTTGAAAGTTTAGAAGGGCGGGCGAGTAAAACCGAACAGAAAAAAGCAGTTCAGCGTATGGCTGCTTTAGGTGAGCAACTGGCTCAGTTGAGTATCAAACAAATTAAAAACCTTCCGGTGGAAGAACGTTTGATTGATGCTTTACTGGATGTGCAAACCATTACTTCACATGAAGCACGTCGCCGTCAGTTTCAGCGTGTAGGAAAATTATTGCGTAATGAAGATGAAACCATGATTTTGTCTTACCTTACTCCACAGCAAGGCGCGAAAAAAACTGCGCAGTTGCAACGTTGGGTCGATCGTATGATCGCGCAAGGTGATCCGGTGATTAAAGAATTCATGAAAGCGCATAATGCTGCCGAGCATCATGCGATTCGTCAGCATATTTTGCGTATCCATCGTGATATCAAAAATCAGGTGACGGAAGAAGAGCTGGCTGCATCCAAGTTAAAACTGTTCAACTATATTCAGCAAGTGGCTTTGATTTCAGATAACTGACTTTCTTATTTCTATACTCAAACTAAAAAAGCGACTCATGAAGTCGCTTTTTTATGCCTTAAGATTGCTCTCTTGCGCTTTGCGACAATGCACTGCTTTGTCGCTTGCTCAGGGAGAGAGTTAGAGAGAGGGCTAGTGAGGGAGAGTTACTGAAACTCGCCTGTAGCACGTTCTTTGGCCCAGTCACGCAAAATGAATTTTTGCAGTTTGCCTGTAGATGTCTTTGGAATTTCGGTAATCACCACATCTTTAGGTACTTTAAAACGGGCCAAATGCTGTTTACAGTATTCAATCAGTTCTTCAGCTGTTGCAGTTTTACCTTGTTTGAGTTCCACAAAGGCACATGGAACTTCCTGCCAGCGTGGATCCGGTTTTGCCACTACCGCTGCCGTCAGGACTGCTGGGTGCTGATACAGCACCTCTTCCACTTCGAGCGAGGAAATATTTTCACCACCGGAAATAATCACATCTTTAGAGCGGTCGGTAATTTTGGCATAGCCATCCGGTTGGCAAACGGCAAGGTCACCGGTATGGAACCAGCCACCAGCAAAGGCTTCGGCGGTTGCTTCAGGATTCTTTAAATAGCCTTTCATGACGATATTGCCGCGGAACATGATCTCGCCCATGGTTTTACCATCATGCGGCACTTCGTGCATGGTCTCCGGATCAAGTACTTTCATGCCATCTTGCAGTGGATATGGAACTCCTTGACGAGAGTGCAAGTGTGCCTGTTCCTGAATCGACAGGTCGCTCCAGCCCGCTTGTGATGCACACAGTGCAGAAGGGCCGTAAGTTTCAGTTAAACCATAGACGTGAGTGACATTAATGCCAATATTACGCATGCCTTCAATAATCGCCGCAGGAGGCGCGGCACCGGCCACCATCACTTCAACACGGTGATCAATCTGGGTCTTTTTCTCTTCAGGGGTATTGATCAGCATCGACAGGACAATCGGTGCACCACAGAAGTAGTCGACTTTATGTTCGGCAATCAATTTGAAAATCTGTTCTGCATCAACTTTGCGCAAGCAGACGTTGGTCCCGCCATTGGCAGCCATGGTCCAGGCAAAGCACCAGCCATTGCAGTGAAACAATGGCAGGGTCCATAAATAGGTCGCGCGAGGCATCATGCCGCAAGCAATGATGTTACTGGCTGCATTAATGTAGGCCCCGCGGTGATGATAGACCACGCCTTTCGGGTTCCCCGTGGTGCCCGAGGTGTAGCTTAAGCTGATGGCATCCCATTCATCTGTGGGTAAATGCCACTCAAAATTGGTATCACCTTGTGCAATCCAGTCTTCATATTCAATCTGGCCAATACGGGTATCTTCACCCTCATATTCTTCATCGGCGACATCAATGACATAGATTTCTTGCGGGATCAGCGCCAAGGCTTCTGTAGCAAGCTGGCTGAATTCGGGGTCAACCAGCAATACCTTGCTTTCGGCGTGTTCCAGCATGAAGGCAACTGTTTTAGCATCCAGACGGGTATTTAAGGTATTCAGTACGGCACCTGCCATTGGTATGGCAAAATGTGCTTCAATCATTGCCGGCACATTAGGCAGCAGTACCGAAACGGTATCATTTTTACCGATCCCGAGTTTTTGGAGTTGGTGGGCAAACTGGCGGCAACGATTATATTTTTCACGCCAGGTAATACGACGTTTACCATGAATAATTGCATTTTGATTCGGGTAAATATAAGCAGCCCGATCCAGATAGCGTAAAGGTGACAACGCTACAAAATTTGCGGGGGTACGCGGTAATTCATCATATGCGCTAACCATGTTAAAACTCCATTCTATATTTGTTTTCATATCCTTTTGAAAAAGATATGCATTTATCAGAAATCTTGCAGTTATGCTTTAGTCGAGTGCTATTTTATAATTTTTAACATATTGAAAATTAAAAAATTATTTTATGGGGTGGATTTTTTTTGAACGCATGGGTTCCCATATTTGCTTTTTTAGGTATTTTACTCTAAATGGGCAATTTAAATAACATTAGCCAGGGAATAATAATGAAAATACAACAGGCGGATAAAGGATGGCGTAATTGGTCTGGAAGCCAGCAGGCACATCCATAAATTTTTCAACCTCAGCATGTCAATGAATTACAAAAATGAGTCAAATTCTATGGTCATATTCCTGTCGTTGGTGCAAGGCATTCATTTAGTGTGTTGGCCAAGACGGATGAAACTTTGCTTAATCTCGATCAGTTCAAAGGCGTGCTGGCCTTTGATGAAGATAAAAGTCAATGCACAGTTTAAGCGGGTACACGCTTATATGACTTAGGGAAATATGTTGTTCCGATCAATCAGTCTTTAGCCAATCAGGGGGATATTGACCAGCAAAGTCTGGCTGAACTGCAAGGTGCCTTATGGATAGCTACACCCATGTTAAAAGTTTTGCACTATAGCCAGTTACCTGATCTGGAACTGCTGCTGGTGCCGAAATCCTGTGAGATTGACCGGGCTGATTATGTGTTTTTAAGACCCACCCAGAGCGAAGCTGTGATTCCGCAATTTGCTCCGCTTTCTGCCTATGCTCAGTGCAAGTTCTAAGCATGGGATAACTTTAGAGCATAAAAAGGGAAGTGAAAATTCCTTGATTGAGCTAGAGCTAAGGCATTGGCAAATAAATTCAAAATGTGCCAAATTGCGAATTTTATAGGTGAAAAGGTTTAATCCTGTGGATAAGACGTGTAAAATTCGAATCGATTTTTATTTATCCACCGTTTTTATCTTTTGAGGTTCTGCCTCGATCATAATCTCGCGGTGACATGCCCTATGGTACGGGGCATCACTCCTTAAGGATTTTTTATGCCAATTATCACTTTGCCAAATGGCGATCAAAAACAGTTTGATCAAGCCGTATCTGTGATGGACGTTGCACTGAGCATTGGTCCGGGTCTTGCAAAAAATACAGTTGCGGGTCGCGTAAACGACCGTTTGGTTGATGCGTCTGATCTCATCACTGAAGATGCAACCTTACAAATTATCACGCCTAAAGATGAAGATGGTATTCACATCATTCGTCACTCTTGTGCGCACCTGGTCGGCCATGCAGTTAAGCAATTGTTCCCCGAAGCAAAGATGGTGATTGGCCCGGTCATTGAAGAAGGTTTCTACTATGACATCTGGATGCCACGTCCGTTTACTTTAGATGACTTGGCGGCGATTGAAGAGCGTATGAAAAAGCTCATCGACCAAGACTATGATGTCATCAAAAAAATGACCCCACGCGATGAAGTGATTGCAGAATTCACTGTGCGTGGCGAAGAATACAAACTCCGCTTGATTGAAGACATGCCTGAAGAAACGCAAATGGGCTTGTACTACCATCAAGACTATCTGGATATGTGCCGTGGTCCGCACGTACCGAATACCAAATTCTTAAAATCGTTCAAGCTGACTAAAATCTCTGGTGCTTACTGGCGCGGTGATGCGAAGAATGAACAGCTGCAACGTATTTACGGTACAGCATGGGCGGATAAAAAACAGCTTGCGGCTTATGTAAAACGTATTGAAGAAGCAGAAAAACGCGATCACCGGAAAATCGGTAAAGCTTTAGACTTGTTCCATATGCAGGAAGAAGCACCGGGTATGGTGTTCTGGCATCCGAATGGCTGGACCATTTACCAGGTACTGGAACAGTACATGCGTAAAGTTCAGCAAGATAATGGTTATCTTGAGATTCGTACCCCGCAAGTGGTGGACTTCACGCTTTGGGAAAAATCGGGTCATGCGGCAAACTATGCAGACAACATGTTTACGACTCATTCAGAGAACCGTAACTATGCGGTTAAACCAATGAACTGTCCATGTCACGTACAGGTATTCAACCAGGGGTTGAAATCTTACCGTGATCTTCCGATCCGTCTGGCTGAGTTTGGTTCGTGTCACCGTAACGAGCCATCAGGTTCATTACACGGCATTATGCGTGTTCGTGGCTTTACCCAAGATGATGCACACATTTTCTGTACCAAAGAACAGATTGGAACTGAAGTTGCAGATTTCATTAAATTGACTTTAGATGTGTACAAAGACTTCGGTTTTGAAGACGTTCAAATGAAACTCTCTACACGTCCGGAAAAACGTGTCGGTGATGACAAACTTTGGGACATGGCGGAAAAATCTTTGGCTGATGCTTTAGATGCTGCTGGTCTGGAATGGGAACTGCAACCGGGTGAAGGCGCATTCTACGGTCCTAAGATCGAATTCTCATTGAAAGACTGCCTAGGTCGTGTATGGCAGTGCGGTACCATTCAGTGTGACTTCAACCTGCCAGAGCGTCTGGATGCATCTTACGTAACAGAAGATAACGACCGTGATCAGCCTGTTATGTTACATCGTGCAATTCTTGGTAGTTTCGAGCGTTTTATTGGTATACTGATTGAACACTACGCAGGCTTTATGCCACCTTGGTTGGCACCTACACAAGCGTGCGTGATGAACATTACCGATTCTCAAGCGGAAGCATGTGAGTCAGTCGTCGCTAAACTTAAAGAAAACGGTATTCGTGCCATTTCCGACTTGAGAAATGAGAAAATCGGCTTTAAGATTCGTGAACGTACTTTAGAGCGTATTCCTTACTTACTGGTACTTGGCGACCGTGAAGTAGAGGAAGGTACAGTGAATGTGCGTACCCGCTCAGGAAAAAATTTGGGTACTATGTCAATCGATGCTTTCGTTGACCTAGTAAAAGCAGCCGTTGCCGAACGCGGCCGGTATATTGTGGAGTAAAAGCGATTAAACAGCCTGACCGTAATCAACAGGGCGGTAACAAATCAAACCGTCCTGCTTTGAATGATGAAATTCGTGCAAAAGAAGTCCGTCTTGTAGACGAAAATGGCGAGCAAAAAGGCATCGTAAGCTTAAATGATGCTTTACGTGCAGCTGAAGCTGTCGATCTTGACCTGGTTGAGATTGTTGCAAATGCTGAGCCACCCGTGTGTAAAATCATGGACTTCAACAAGCATTTGTTTGATCTGAAACAAAAGCAGAAAGAAGCGAAGAAAAAACAGCATCAAGTACAGGTGAAAGAAATCAAGCTCCGCCCTGCGACTGATGTTGGTGATTACAACGTAAAATTACGTGCCATTATCAAGTTCCTTGAAGAAGGCAACAAGGTAAAAATCACTTTACGCTTCCGTGGTCGTGAAATGGCTCACCAACAGTTGGGTCTGGCTCAATTGCAAAAAGTTGAAGCAGATGTGGCTGAATTCGGTGTAGTTGAACAAGCACCAAAAATGGAAGGTCGTCAAATGGGTATGCTACTTGGTCCTAAAAAGAAAAAGTAAGCCTCTATTGATGAAGAAAGCCCTGCAAAAGCAGGGCTTTTTTATAGCGATGATTTTTTGAATCGGTTTTTTAAGAGATCGTTTCAATTATTTAAAAGACCAGTCATTGACCAGTCTTTTGGGGGTGTTATTTTGTTGTTTCCTGTTGAGGTGACGCAAGTTTTTCCGTGGTTTTGCTGCCAATCGGAATCTGGCGAGGTAATTTTTCTTCTGGAACATTGCGCTGTAAGTCGATTTTTAACAAACCGTTTGCAAAGTCAGCTTGTTGTACTTCTACATGTTCATCCAGACGTAAAGACAGTTTAAAGGAACGGTGGGCGATACCTTTGTGTAAAAATTCTACCGTAGTATCCGATTTTTCTTCAACCGCTTTGCCGCTAATGGTCAGAACTTGATTTTCCAGGTTGATCTCGAGTTGGTCTTCGTTAAATCCAGCTGCAGAGACGACAATGCGGTAATTATTATCGCCGGTTTTTTCAATATTGTAATGTGGATAATTCGGTGTTTCACTTTGCATTGCGTAGTCAAACAGGTCATTAAAACGGTCAAAACCGATGCTACGTCGGAACAGTGGGGTAAGACTGGAATTGCTCATGGATAGAACCTCCGGTTCTCAGAACAGTTATAGAAGCATGATGATAATTCTGTAATGGATGGCATAAGTAATGTGAAGCAATATCCTGAATGGATGATTGCTTCATGTCTAATATAAGATTGGGTGGAGGCTTTTCAAGCATCAATATGTAACAACATCCGGGGCTGATTTTTGCCTGAAAATAATGCTTTATATTTAGTGGTTTTACTGATGAATCTATAATTAAATATGCGGATGTATGGTACTAAATCATGCTATAACTGGAATAAATTTTAAGCATGTCATGTAAAACGAAAAAGGCAAAAGGTAGGAAACATGATTGATCTCTATTATTGGGGAACACCCAATGGTCATAAAATTACAATAGCATTAGAAGAAATGGGTTTGGAATACCAAATTTTCCCCATCAATATTTTAGAAAATGATCAGTTTCAGCCTGACTTTTTACGTATTTCACCTAACAATAAAATTCCCGCGATTGTGGATCAGGACGGACCGCGTGGTGAAGCCATTTCAGTATTTGAGTCTGGGGCAATTTTGCAGTATTTGGGCCGTAAAACCGGATTGTATTATCCAGTAGATGAGCAACAGCGCGTTGAAGTCGAGCAATGGCTGATGTGGCAAATGGGTGGTTTCGGGCCGATGCTGGGGCAAAACCATCATTTTGGCCGCTTTGCACCGGAAAAAATTCCCTATGCCATAGACCGTTATGTCAATGAAACCAAGCGTCTGTATGGTGTGCTGAATAAGCAGCTGATGGGGCAAAAGTATGTGGCGGGCGAGTATTCGATTGCCGATATGGCGATTTTACCGTGGATACTACGCCATGAATGGCAGCAAATTCAGCTTGAAGATTATCCTTATGTGAAAGAATATGTAGATCACCTGACTGCACGTCCTGCTATTCAGAAAGCATTGTCGATTAAAGTACAATGAACATTGATATAAATGAGCTTTTTGAAATTGAAAAGAAATTAATCAAACAGAAAGTATCTTTTCATAATAGAGCGGATAGATTTGCAACAGCAATCTATCCGAAATTATATAAGCGAAAATGTATTGATTCATTAGGTGATCCGCAGTATTTGGCCTTGCAAGTATACTATAGAGAAAAATTTCCACAGGGCGCTTTGGGGTGGAAACCTAAAATTACTGGTTTTGTTGCTAGTTTAGATCGCGTTAAAAAATTCGAATTTTATGCATTTGACGGATTCCCTGTCATAGATCCTGAAGAATTATTGAAATTTAAAGATATCTCTGAATTTGAGGCTTTTTATTTCCGAGATGATGAAATTTATGAAGAAATAATTTTGAGTGTTGATCACTTTATCTATTTTGGATTGATTTCATTGCAGGGGAAAAAAGCAAGTGGATTAGAAGGTACATTATGGAGTGAGGCTAGAAATCATCTTGAGCTTGTGACATATGGTCTTATAAATAATTTTGAAAATAATACGATATTTCAAAACATACATTTGTTGGCTGAATTAACAATTAAGGCGGTTTTGCTACATAATGGTATAGAGGAAAAAATACTCAGTGATAAAGATAGAGCAGGCCATAATCTAAAAAAGCTTATTCAACTTTTACCTTTTGCTGATGAAAAACAAAAAGATTCTTTAAAAAAATATATTATTGGTTTTCCTAATTTTGCTAAATCTAGATACTATGCAATAGATAACGAATTTTTAGAAATAGTTGATTTTGCTTTAAGAGCAAGAAGTTTTATCATGGAAGTAATCAAATTTACTCGTTATTACGAACAAAAGCCTCCTCGTTTCATAATCAAGCGGAAGTAAGTTATAGTGGTATCAATTGTTAAATAAACCACCCATGCGGTGGTTTTTTACTGGATCAGCATCTTATGAAAGCATTCTTTTTAAATTCAACGCGTATTCTGGAACACAATGCCAAAATCTATTGGAGCATTATCTTTGGTATAGCGGCTTGTTTGATTCTTTTTATTGCCGAAGCCGTGCACATCCAGAATTTTATGGCGACTTTAAATACGCAGGACCAGAATGCTTTATACGCAGCCATCCAGCCTTTGACGCAGCGTTATAGCTATAGCCGTTATCTGATTCTTGTTCTGGCTTTGCTTTGGACAGTTTATGAATACACCTCAACCAAGAAAAAACTCGGGCTTTAAAACGGTAGCAGCCTGATGCCGGCTTACCTGTTACTGTTTATTTCTGCCTTTGGTGCGGCAACTTTATTGCCTTTGCAATCCGAAGCGGTTTTATTGGCTTTTTTGGCGGAGGGCAGTCATTCAGTTCCTTGGCTACTGTTTGTTGCAAGCTTGGGAAATATTTTGGGATCCTGCGTGAACTGGTGGCTCGGTTTTAAGATTGAACGTTACAAAGACAAAAAATGGTTTCCTGTTTCACAGCAGCAAATGGTGAAAGCACAGGCGAAGTATCACAAATATGGCTACTGGTCATTATTGTTGAGTTGGGTGCCCATCATTGGCGATCCCATTACCCTTATTGCCGGTCTGCTAAAAGAAAATTTTGCCCGATTTTTATTGATGGTTGCAATTGCTAAAATAGGGCGCTACTTGTTTATCTATCTGGCTTTTAGCCTGTTTTAAAAAAACGAGATGCTTTTGCATCTCGTTTTTAATTTTGCTTATTCACAGTGATTTAGGTTGAACTTAATTTCATCTTTAAAGCTGGATTTTTTATACATCCATAAAGTGCTGGCCGTGCGCTTTACATTAATTTGGCTATTTGATACGGCTTGAACAACTTTCTGGTCTAAAGCATAAATCCCCGAGCCCTGAGTAACTTTGACCTTTTTCACCTCACCGTGTTTATTCACTTTAAAGTTAAATTTAACCGCGCGATTGTGGCCGTTGAGCAATTCAGAATCGATGTCTAGCTGTGGCTGGGTACGGTATGAAAAAGGTGTTTTTCTATTCTGCTGTTGAGCTTGCCAATTTTTCGATTCAAACTGATAGGGACAGGCGTCAACATCCTCTTGGTCTAACTTTAAACTAAAGGTTTGATAGCCAATGAGAGGTGTTGCCGTGTCATTTTCGATATGGGGTTTGACATGTGCTTCACGCACGGCTTGAACCAACAGGTTATCCAGATGGCTTAAGCCGGTACTTTCCTGTACGCTGGCCTTGATGACATTACCGGTTTCATCTGCATAAATGCGAATAATGGCACTGCGGTTTTGCTCTTTTAAATCTTCATTTTTATAGTCTGGACGCGGGAATTTGGTCCACTGAATGCGTGTGGTCAAATGCGCGGGAAGGGCTGCGCTTTTCTGAACGGCAAGCTGTTTGGTTGCTTTAGATTCAGCACTGTAAACAGTACTGAAGGGTACACACATGAGTAGAGAAAAACACAGTATTTGCTTCATAAATATTTATTTCTTAGTCAAACCAGATGTTGCAGTGGTAGCGGAGTATTATGAGTGCGCAGTATTTCCTGAATTGGAAATACTGGCAAGTCTAAAAACTAAATTAATGTTCATGATCATGCACTTTGGTAATGTCGACGCCAAATAAATCATGGGTTTTTGCCCAGCTCAACGCTACTACTACCATGGTCATACAGCCTCCAAAGACGGTTGCAATGATGGTGCCCATATATTTGGCGGCTAAGCCGGATTCAAAAGCGCCAAGTTCATTACTGGATGAGACAAACATGCCATTCACCGCGGCGACACGGCCACGCATATTTTCTGGCGGATAAATTTGCAGAATGGTCTGGCGAATGACCACTGAAATACTGTCACAGGCACCAGTCATGGCCAAAGCGAACAGCGATAGCCACAGGTTATTCGAGAAGGCAAACAGCAGGGTAAATAGGCCAAATCCGGCAACGGCGAGCAACATATTACGCCAGGCATTTTGGGTTGGTGGAAATTTGGTTAAGGCAATCATGGTGATGAGAGCACCAATCGATGGCGCTGCACGCAAGTAACCCAAACCTTCAGGCCCGACTTTTAAAATATCTTCAGCAAAGATCGGCAGTAAGGCAATGACCCCGCCAAACAGCACCGAAACCAGATCCAGCGAAATCGCCCAGAGTACGATTTTGGTTTTCCAGATAAAGCGGAAACCATCTCCCAAACTTTCCAGCAGGTTGTTAGTTTCAATTTTGGGAAAACTCCGCTTTTTTAGCAGGTTAATCAGGATAAAGCAGACGGACAATAATCCGGTTACCGCCCATAAACTGTTTTCACGACCTAAAAAAGCCAGCATAAAACCGCCCAGCATGGGACCAATAATCACGCCACTTTGCCAGCCGATGGTGGTCCAGGTGGCACCATTGGCATAGAGCTCGCGTGGAATCAGGAAAGGTTTTAATGATGTGGCGGAGGGATTATAAAAACCGCGAATTGTACCCAAACCAAAAATAACCGCGTATATGCCCCAGGACAGTGTAGTCACGTCGATCTGTCCTAGGCCATAGGCATGGAATAGCCACCATAGAACCACAGGCAAGGGCACGGCAAAAAACAGGCAGATTTTCATGATGGTCTGTTTGTTAAAGCGGTCGGCAAAATAACCGCCCCACAAGGACAAGGCAATAAAAGGGATGGCTTCGGCCAGACCAATTAAACCCAGTGTTAAAGGATCTTTGGTAATCTGATACAGTGAATACGCGACAATAATTTCTTGAATTAAAATGGCGAGCGTCAGGCAGAACTGGTTCATCGTGACAATGGAAAAGTCACGATAACGCAGGGCGGCAAAAGCATCCTGTGCAGGGTTCATAGCAGTCCAGTATTCTTATGGGCTGATAATTATAATGCTGAATAGTGGATTTATTAATAAAAACATCCCGCTTTTGATAGTGAAAATAAGACTAAGAGAATCTGATCATTGGTGTGCAATTTTCAGTATCTCTGCTTTTGTTTTGAGCAAAGATGCTTTAGAATATTCCCTCCCTTACCTGCAGGTCGTTTTTGCAATGGTGCAGACGTGCTGAACAGGTGTTTAAAGAGGTTGTTATGGCTAAGTTAAAAACTCGCCGTGGTGCAGCTAAACGTTTCAAAGCGACTGCTAACGGTTTCAAGCGTAAACAAGCGTTCAAACGCCACATTTTGACCAAAAAATCTGCTAAACGTATCCGTCAATTGCGCGGCTGTGTGATGGTTCACGTAAGTGACGTTGCTTCAGTTCGTGCTATGTGCCCATACATCTAAGGAGATTTATAAATGGCTCGTGTAAAACGTGGTGTACAGGCTCATCGCCGTCATAAAAAAATTCTTGCTCGTGCTAAAGGTTACTATGGCGCTCGCTCACGCGTTTACCGCGTTGCGTTCCAAGCAGTAATCAAAGCAGGTCAATACGCTTACCGTGACCGTCGTCAAAAGAAACGTCAATTCCGCGCTTTGTGGATTGCACGTATCAACGCTGGTGCTCGTCAAAATGGTTTGTCGTACAGCCGTATGATCGATGGCTTGAAAAAAGCTCAAGTGATCATCGACCGTCGCGTACTTGCTGACATCGCTATGCATGACGCAGTTGCATTTGCTGCTTTAGCTGAAAAAGCTAAAGGCGCATTAGCTGCTTAATCATCTCTCGATGATTGAAAAAGACCGCTTTTTAGCGGTCTTTTTTATTTTGGCTTTTTAAAATACATCCAATATGGATTTCGGCTTATTTAAGGGTGTGAAATACACGAGAAGCTAATTCAGTTCAATCTAATCAAACTTGCGCTTTGGAAAGCCCGATAATATAAATAGGCCAATAGCAGCAAAGCCAATCGCCTGAATGGCGAGCATCAGCTTATGCTGGGTAGGCAATGCAGAAATTAAGGTAATGAATGCCATCAGCGGCATGATGAACACAAGAATCTCAAAACCTTTCTTATAAGGGTTATTTGCTGCAATTTTTAAGCTTAATGCTCTTAATACATGTATGCTCAGACCGATACCTACACTTATTCCTGTCAAGATGGGGGAAAGTCGCTGTACCGTAGAGCAGAGATAAATGATCACACAGGTTGCAATACAGACCATCAGTTTCAGCTCGCGGCTACTTCTGTCGGAATACCAGAACTCCAGCATTATTTTTGCTCATCCAAGGGGGCATTTTTATTCAATAAAGACAAGGGTGAAAATAGGCAAATGGCCAAAGCCATAAAACCGATGCCTTGGGCACCGGGGATGAGAATTTCACCATTCTGCATATGCATGAAAATCAGGGCCAGCAGCAAGGCAAGCGGAATCCAGACCAAGAGTCGATAGAACAGGCCGGTCGGATTTTTAGCAGCAAAATGAATTTTACAGTAACGGCAAATCAGGAAAATAATACCTGTACCCATGAACATCAGGATAGCATCCGGTTTTAAAGGTTCCATCCAGTACAGTCCGCCCGTGGCAATTGCGATGACCACAAAGATCAGCAGTTTATGAAGAATGGAAGCTTTAGGATTGAACCAAAATTCGAGCATGTTTTTCTATTGGATGAATAAGAACTAAGGGCACTTTAGCATACGAGTGAGAGGGAAGCACAGATTCAACCTACTTGTAGATTATTTTAAATCTCTTTCTTAAGAGCACATAACCAGAGAGATAAAAAAAGGAGACATTTTTTGTCTCCCTCATCCTAACCTTCTCCCAAAGGGAGAAGGAATTTTATTTAGCTATTTTTCTGTGGACCCCAATCATAGATTTTCTTTTGATAGGCATACCACATCATCCAGAGGCCAATCAAAATCATCGGTACAGTCAGGAACTGGCCCTTACTCATCCAGCCAATAAATAGCTGGCCATTGTCGGGTTCACGGAAGAATTCCACCACAAAACGGGCAATACCATAACCGATCAGGAACAGGGCAGAAGCTGCCATACGTGGACGCGGCTTGGAGCTGAACCACCACAATACAATAAACAGGATTAAACCTTCGCCCAAAGCCTGATAAAGCTGTGAGGGATGACGGACCAATTGCAAGGGATCGGTAGGGAAGATCATCCCCAGTGCAAAGTTCGGATCAGAAACCGGGCGGCCATAAAGCTCACCACCAATGAAGTTGCCAATACGACCGAACATTAGGCCAGTCGGGACACAAGGGGCAATAAAATCCAGCGTTTGAAACCAGGTTTTCTGGTATTTTTTGCACCAGAACAGCATGGCAAGCATCACACCCAGGAATCCGCCATGGAAGCTCATGCCGCCGGTCCAGACCTGAAATAACCACAGTGGATTGGCCATGAATTGTTCAAAGCCATAAAAGAATACGTAGCCTACACGACCACCCACCACAACCCCTAAGGCACCATAGAAGATCAGGTCAGAGACCATGTCAGGTGTCCAGCCATCACGTTGTTTGGTTCTATAGGTGGCAAGTCCCCAGGCAAATAAAAATGCCAGTAAATACATCAATCCATACCAGTGGACTTGTAATGGTCCCAGCGATACCGCAACCGGGTCTATATTTGGATAGGTCAGCATTCCTGTTCCTTGTCATTATGTTTTGCACAGATTTTAGCTGAAACCTGGGAAAAATGTTGTACATTCAATGTGTAAAGATGAAGAGCATGAATTATGTGTATTGTCGCTTTAGCCTGGCAAGTTTTGCCGGATACTCCACTATGTCTGATTTCCAATCGGGATGAGTTTTATCAGCGGCCGAGTGCAGCATTGCATTGCTGGGAAAACAGTCGGATTATTGCCGGAAAAGACTTGCAGTCAGGCGGCACATGGATGGGCATTACTGCATCAGGCCGCTGGGCTGTACTGACCAATTTCAGGGATGCGAGCGATAAAACACAGTATCCGACTTCTCGTGGTCATCTGATTCAGACTTTTCTGGAATCCGATTTAACCCCGATCCGCTTTGCGCAAGCATTGGAAAAACGCCAGTGTGATTATGCAGGATTTAACTTGTTTTTAGGTGATTCAAATCAGGCGGTTTATATGAGTAACCGTGGTGAGGCACCGCAGGTTTTAGCGCAAGGTGTGTATGTGGTGTCCAATGGTTTAATGACCGAGCATTGGGAAAAGACCCGACATTTACGTAAACGTTTTACCCAGGAATTTTTACCGATGCTCCAGCAGGCAGCGACACCCGAAGCAGATCTGGAATTTGCGGTATGGGATATTCTGGAAGATGAACGGAAAATTATTCCCGAGCTTTTGCCCCAAACCGGCATTAGTCTGGAGATGGAGGAATTACTCTCTTCGACCTTTATTCAAAGCCCGGTGTATGGTACACGCTGTTCCAATTTTCTACGGATGAAAAATCAGCAATGGCAATGGCAGGAAAAATCCCAGCAAGGGACAACCCAGGGCAATATTATCCAGATAAATTTACCTTTAAGTAAATAAAAAAATGCCGACACGAGGTCGGCATTTTAAAAACGTTGGAAACTTATCCAGCAATTACTCCACCATCTTTACGGGTAATCACTACCGTTGCTGAACGCGGACGTGCAGTGGTATTGCTTGGATCTGTTTGTGTCGCAGGCCAGTGGCTGGTTGCGTTATTATAAGCAGCCGAATCTTCACCTGGATGCTGAATGTTAATGAAGATGGCTTTGTAATCTGGTGTCATGGTTACGCCGGTGATTTCACACTCTTTTGGACCAGTCAGGAAGCGACGTAAATTTTCATCGGTCACTTTAGCACCCATAAAGGTGTCTTGTGTACCAGCACCTGAAAGTGCAGTTGCTGTGCCACCATCACCCATTGTACCTGGCAATGCAGCCAGCATCATGCAGTTGGTTATGTCCGTATAGGCACCATCATCGGTTTGAATCCAGAGTACACCGCGTGGGTCAAACCACATACCATCCGGGCTAGAAAAGTCATTATTGTCAGTTAGGCCAGACAGGTTAATATTTTCAAGCATTTTTGCTTCAGCACCAAACAGGTAAATATCCCATTTGAATGTGGTAGCTGTTGTCTTGTCGGCATCTTCACGGAAGCGGATAATGTGACCATTCACGTTACCTTTACCGCCTTCAGGATCTGTATAGTTACGTGGGTTGGCGGCATCAGTTACATAGCTGGTACCACGGTTACTGTTATTGGTGAGAGTGACATATACTTCACCATTGTTCGGATTGACTGCAACCCATTCAGGACGGTCCATTTTGGTTGCGCCAACAGCATCTGCAGCGATACGTGCATGCGTTACGACATCCGCTTGGTCTGCAAATTTATAAGTCGTGTAAGCAGAAATTGCCGGGTTGCTAATCGATAGCTCAATCCACTGACCTGTACCATCGCTATTGAATTTGGCAACATACAGTTTACCGCTATTCATATATTTATCACCGGCTGCATAGCCACCGTTGACATCTTTTGCATCCCATTTCGCATCAGAAACGAATTTATAGATGTATTCACCACGTGAGTCATCACCCATATAAAATGCCAGGTTCTGGCCTTCAATGGCACGGCTGGTACGACAGTCTTCGTGTGCAAAACGGCCCAGTGAGGTACGTTTTACAGGGTCCTGACGGCTATCGAATGGATCAATTTCTACAATCCAGCCAAAAGTATTCGCAATATTGCGATAGTCGACAGATGCAGATGCACCTACAACAGATGCATTCCAGCGATCATACATGTCCTGCTGTTCCAGGCTGCCTGTTGCAGTTTCCCATTGATAACGCGATTTAGCACCTTGTTTTAAACCGTAACGGTTTAATGCCACAATTTCATTGGCAGTGCGCGAGCTATCATCTGCTGCATTACGCACAAAGTAACCGATAAAGTTTTCTTCAGCAGTCAGGTAGGTGCCCCAAGGTGTATAACCATTACCGCAGTTATTTTGAGTACCACGGGTTTTTACACCAGATGGAGAGAAGCGGGTTGAAAGTAAAGCTGAACCAGCAGCAACGCCGGTAAAAGTCATGGGTGTAGAAGCTGTGATACGGCGGTTAAAAATTGAATTTTTCAAAATTTCAACGGCTTGGGTTTTATTGTCTTTTTTCAGATGAATAATGGATACGCCATGTGCATTGACTTCACGGATCACTTCATCTTCAGGGCGAGGACCCGTTCCCTTATTGGTCGGACCTGTCTGGTGTAAGAAAGTCTGGTTAATATATTCGTGGTTCAGCACCAGTAAGCCGTGATCTGATTTGGTGTTATCGTAACGGCCTGTCGAAGTATTTAAACCGAAAAAGCTCATGCCATCATGACAGTCACCAGAACGGAACTGAAAGCTTGCACCTGAAGGAATCTTGCTGTCATCCCATGCTTCATAGTATGGGTTGATGGAATCACCCATTGCATACAGTACTTTGGCTTCATAACCTTCTGGCACCGTGACGATATCATTCAGGTTCTTTGCCACTGGGGTAAAGCTTAACTTTGTCGGTAATTTGGTTGGATCAATAGATGGAGTTGTTGCACTTGGGGTACTGTCACTATCGCTGCCACAAGCAGTCAAAGTTGAAGCCAAAGTCAAGGCAACTGCACCGCTCGCAGTTTTGCTGATGAGGCTGCGGCGTGTAATCGCCTGCTCTAAAATGTCACGGAAATGGATATTCTCAGAAGTATTATTGTCTAATTCTTGATCTTCATGATATGGCGTAAAGTCTGTCATGATAATTTTCCAAATGTATGGTTGTTGTAAAGTTGTTTTAAACTTAGGTGAAAAATATGACAGCGTCCTGACGTTTGAATGACAGTCTGGTGAAGAAAATAAGTCGTTTTCATGAAAAAAGCAGACCTCAGTCTGCTCAGCAACATCGCGGTTGAATTTAAACGGTACGCCGGTTTTCCAGCAGCTTGCCTAGCCATAAACCCATTTCAAACAACAGCCACATTGGAACAGCCAGCATAATCATTGACAGAGCATCCGGCGGAGTAACAAACATCGCCACAAAGAAGCAACCCACCACAATAAAGCGTCGTTTTTCTACCAATTGTTCGGTATTGACCAGCCCGATTAAAATCAATAACAAGGTAATCACCGGAATTTCAAAAGTAAATCCGAATACCAAGAACAGCTTTAAACAAAAGGCCAGATAGCTATTAATATCTGTCATTGGGGCAACGGTTTCGGGTGAAACACTGATGAAAAAATGCAAAATAGAAGGCAGAGCAACAAAATAGGCAAAGCTGATCCCTATATAAAATAGACAGATACTGCCGATCAGTAAGGGTAAAGCCAGATTCTTTTCTTTTTCATATAAGGCCGGTTTTACAAATGCCCACAGTTGATACAGGATATAAGGCATGGCCAATAACAAGGCCACAAAAAAGTTCAGTTTAAATGGGGCCATAAATGTTGCCGTGACATCGGTAGCAATCATGGTCGAGGTACTAGGCAACTGTGCGCGTAATGGTTCTGACAAAACTTGGTAGGTTTTATTGGCCAAAGGCAATAAACAAAAAAATAAGCCAATCAGTAAGGCCATCATTTTAAAAAGATGTTTACGCAATACCATTAAATGTTTGGTAATAGGCATTTCTTCAAGTGGTGGTTGCTGTTGCGTTGCTAGGGGAGCGGGTAACTGGTGCTCTAGGGGAGTACTCATACGGCCACCTTTAACGGATTGAACTGTGTACTTGCAGGCATGTTATTTAATGGTGCGGGTTGAACCATTGTCTGCTTGGCACAATCCGGTATTTTTAGATAAATATGACAAGACTGTTGTGATTGAATAAAAATATAAACAGTAGAAGCATTTTTATTATGTGGCACTGCATTTTGTAAGATATTTTCTTTAGCAGGCTGAGATTGTTGTAGTTGCTGCATTTGAGCTTGCATTTTCTGTTCGAGAGCTTGAATACGCTGCATTTCCTGTTGCATCTGTTCACGTAATTCGGACACCCGTAACTCTCGGTCAATATCGTTTTGCACATTGCTGATGGTGCGCTTGATTTTGGCGTACCATTTGCCAACAAAACGAGCAGCTTCCGGCAGCTTATCCGGTCCAAGCACCAATAAACTAATGATGCCAAAAGCCAGCAGTTCAGTCATACCGATATTGAGCATAACGTTTTAGCCTGAATGTGTTTTTGCTGTGGAATTAACATCTGCAGGATTGCCTTGATGTTCAATGGTACGCGGTTCATTTAATGCAGAAGTAGTGACTTCATCATCTTTGATCGATTTTTTAAAATCCTTAACGGCACCACCGACATCTTTACCCAGATTTTTCAGTTTGGATGTGCCAAACAATAAAATCACTACAATTGCAAAAATGACAACGTGCCAAATTGATAATCCTGCCATGAAAATATCCTCATTTTTATTGAGAACTATCTCAACAGGTCTGTATGACATTGCCGTGACGTTTCTGTTTCGGTTTTAAGACAAAGCGATTCATGGCTAGATGAATATGAAAAATGAGCCCTGCAAGATCATGTTTGAATATCAGCTGTGCTAGGATGGACTTCTTCAGTAAAAAACCAAGTTTGCACCCTCATGGCACTGATTCTTCCTCTTATTTCTTTTCTTGCCGGATATTGGGGAGTGCATGTTTTAAAGTCGATCCGGCCATTATTGGCAGCTTTGCTGGCCCGTCTCTTTATACCCCTGCTGATCATTTACAATATGGTGTTTTATAAAGAAGGCAGTTTGTGGCTGATCGGTTTCAGCTTGTTCAGTTCGATTATTTTCTTTAGTGGTTTTTATTATTTTCAAAAAGACAAATTACGTGCCCTGTGTTTTAGTTACTTGAATGGTGCGTGGTTAGGCCTTCCTTTTGCTTTAGCCGTCTTTGGACCGGAAGCCAGCAGCACCATTGTGGCCTTGTATATCGGCGGTTCTTTATTTGGCAATATCTGTGCAGTGATGGCGGTGAGTGAAACCCCGCAGGATAGGGGATTTATTATTAAAAATGTAATGCTTTCGCCCCCTGTTATTGCTTTGACCACGGCTGCTGTTTTGTCATTCTGGGACTTTAGCAGCTATGAATCTCATCCCGTAATACAGCTGATTTACCAGGCCAATAAAGTCTTGGTGACCTTTGCCGGTATGTGTGTTTTGGGTATGTGGCTGAGTAAGGTCAGGATTGGCTGGAGTGATTTGAAGCGTAGCTTATTGATCATCAGTAGCCGTATGCTATTGGCGGTTTTATTGTGCGCAGCAGCTTATCTGTTTTTGCCTATTCCGCATCAAATACTGACCTATGCCGTGATGTTGATGTTCTTTCTACTGCCGCCGGCGGCCAATATTGTAGCGCTAGAAACGCATTATCAGGGGACGGGTTATTCAGCAAAATATATTGCGTCGGGTACTGTGGCCAGTGCGATATTGATTGGGGTTTATGGTGGAGTGTTGCATGCGTTGGTGCCGGGTTTATAAAAATATAAAAAAGTCCTCTCTCCCTGTGGGACTGTGGGAGAGAGTTAGAGAGAGGGTCTAAAAGCTTTAGAGAAAGATAATTTTTTTCTATCCTACTAGGAGAGGTTTAGGGAGAGATGTATTTTAAAAATCCCTCACCCCAGCCCTCTCCCAAAGGGAGAGGGGGTAATAAGAGGCGGAAATTACTTCTCTAGGCTCGCTTTAAACAACTGCATTGCCTGACCGCGATGGCTGATTTTATTTTTATCTTCCTTACTCATTTCTGCACTAGAAATACCCAGTTCAGGCAACCAGAATAGCGGGTCATAACCAAAACCATTTTCGCCTCGGGGTGCTTCTAGCACTTCACCTGTCCAGATGCCCTGAAAAATTTGAGGCAGCGGATCTTCAGCATGCTGAACCAGTGCAAGTACGCAAACAAACATGCCCTCAATACTTTCACCTTCTTTACGCAGCGGTTTAAGTCGGGTTAACAATTTTTCATTATTGGCTGCATCATTGCCATGTTCGCCGGCAAAGCGAGCAGAATAAATACCTGGCGCACCACCCAGTACAGGAACACAAATCCCGGAATCATCGGCAAGCGCCGGTTTGCCTGAAATTTTAGATGCATGACGGGCTTTAATAATGGCATTTTCAACAAAGCTCAAACCATCTTCAATCGCATCTTCAATATTCAGTTTGCCTTGAGGGATTACCTCAACAGGTAAATTTAGCTCGGCAAACATTTTTTCAAATTCAGCAATCTTTCCTTTGTTGTTGCTTGCCAGTACCAGTGTTCCTTGCGATAACCAATCTTGTGCAGACATTCTATAAAAGCTCTAATCTTTAAAATAAGTTCAATTTTACCTGAAATGGGGACTAACAATCAGCCAATAAAAAAGCACCCGAAGGTGCTTTATAGAATTATGCAGAATTACTGTGCCTGAATCCACTTGTCCGCACGGTCACGTGCCTGACGAATCTGTTCCTGGCTCAAGTTGGCAGCCAAAGCGGTTTTCTTACCTTCAGACAGTGAAATCACTTTATTGTCGAGCATACCGTCACGGGTAGACAATTCATACCACTGATATGCGCCAACATAGTTTTTCTTTTGTTCTTCCATCATCGCCAAGTTAAAGCTGGCACGGTTATCGCCACGGCTTGCTGCTTTTTCAAAATATTTACGTGCTAAAGCTTCATCTTTTTTGGTGCCAATACCATCAGCCAGCATACGACCGACATTCAATTGTGCAGCAGTCAGACCTTGATCGGCAGCAGCTTTGTACCAGGAAAAAGCTTGCTGCTCATCCTTCTGGACCTCTCTGCCTTGCTGATATCGGGTACCGAGATAAAATTGTGCAGCGGGTTGACCGGCTTTGGCAGCTTTGGTCAGGTTGTTAATATCCATAACAGAATACTGCGCAGCCTGGCTCGAAACCGATGCCGTAGGTGCAACATATTCTGCATGGGCTTGAATGCTAAACAGTCCAGCCAATAGTGTGCTTAATAATATTTTTTTCATAGTGCGCTCACTCGATAAATAGCGACTTCACCAAACAGATTCGGGATATGTTTACTGAGTAAACTACCTTGCTGATCCCCATTCACGGCAAGTCGATTAATAATCCGGATATCATTTTCCGCACACAGTGCTTCAAAATCACGGAAAGTACATAAATGAATATTTGGCGTGTTATACCACATATACGGTAAAGCTTCCGAAACCGGCATCCTTCCTTTTAATGCCAAGAAAGACCGGGTCTTCCAGTGGGCAAAGTTAGGAAAGGTGATAATCGCCTGTTTCCCCACACGCACCATATCACGCAATAATACGTCTGGTGCATCTACAGCTTGCAAGGCCTGTGCCATCACCACATAGTCAAAGGACTGGTCTGCAAAGCGGCTTAAACCGAGGTTTAAGTCTTGTTGGATAATATTTAACCCCCGACTTACCGCAATTGCAATCTTTTCCTGATCAATTTCTAGGCCATATGCACGAATATTGTGCTTTTTGCTCATATGGGCCAGCAGTTCGCCATCGCCACAGCCTAAATCCAGCACGCTGGAATCGGGCTTAATCCATTTTTCTGCCAGTTGATGATCGATACGCATTACACAGTCTCCTTAGGTGTGGCTTCGAGGTGTTCTGCACCACCTAAAAATGCACGTAATGATTTAACGTAAAGCGGAATCGGAAACAGGAACGAGTCGTGACCCTGTTCTGCATCAATATCGACATAGCTGACAGGTTTATGGTTGCTAATCAGGGCATCGACAATTTCTTGTGAACGCTGCGGGGTAAAACGCCAGTCTGTGGTAAAGGACACCACCAGAAACTTACACTTGGTATTGGCCATGGCTTTTTTCAAGGACTGCTCGTACTCGCGTGATGGGTCAAAGTAGTCCAGCGCTTTGGTCATAATCAGGTAAGTGTTGGCATCAAAGTTACGACTGAACTGCTCGCCCTGATAACGCAAATAACTTTCCACCTGAAATTCGACGTCAAAACCATACATAAATTTGCCTGACTTCAGGTCACGGCCAAATTTTTGTTTCATGGCTTCTTCAGACAGATAGGTAATATGACCGACCATACGTGCCAGAATCAGCCCGCGTTTAGGATAGCTGTCATTTTCCAGATAACGGCCATTATGGAAGTCGGGATCAGACAGAATCGACTGACGTGCCACTTCGTTAAAGGCAATATTCTGTGCCGATAGTTTTGGAGCACTGGCAATGATCACGCATTTTTTTAAACGCTCTGGATAATCCACCGACCATTGCAAAGCCTGCATGCCGCCCAGAGAACCGCCAATAATGGCATACCAGACATCAATGCCCATACGGTCAGAGAGCAGGGCCTGGGTTTTGACCCAGTCACGCACGGTGACCAGAGGAAAATCCGGTCCATAAGGACGGTTGTCATTTTCCGGATTGGGAGAAATCGGGCCGGTCGAACCGCTGCAGCCGCCAATATTATTCAGGGCGACGACAAAGAATTTAGAGGTATCAATGGCTTTACCTGGTCCAATACATGCATCCCACCAACCCGGTTTGCGGTCATCTTCATGATGATAACCTGCCGCATGGTGATGGCCAGACAAGGCATGACAAATCAGAATGGCATTGGATTTGTCGGCATTGAGTTCGCCATAAGTTTCGACCATGAGCTCAAAACGTGGAAGAATTCGGTCACATTCGAGCTCTAACGGCTCTTCGAAAATAAACTTTTGCGGGGTAACTAAGCCCACTGAGTCAGCTGGAAAAGACACAGGAAATTTTCGCCTTAAATCTTTAGGATGAATAACAAAAGGATACCACTTGCGGGTATCCTTTCTAAAGTTTTTTATTTGATAAAGCTTATACTGCAGCAGCAATGACCTGATCTGTACTTAATACACCCTGATCAATCAAGCGGTTGGTGCAGGCAATAATCGCTTCGATAGATGAGGTCACGATGTTGTCATGCACTCCAGCACCAAAGGCTGATTTACCGGCACCTTTGACCTGAAGCTCAACCAAGGCCAAGGCTTTGGCATTTGCACCAGAACCGATACTGCGTTCTTCATAGTTCAACACATCAATTGGCAACTGTAATGCGTTCAAGATGGCTGAGATCGGTCCATTCCCTTCACCACGCAAGTGCTGAACTTCGCCGTTTACTTCAATATCTAACTCAATGACTTGATTGCCATTTTCATCGGACAATTTATAGTTTTTGGCAGAGTAATGGGAATCTTTCACGGCCACATAAGTATCTTTAAACAATGCCCAGATGTCTTGTGCAGAAACTTCTTTGGCTTGCTCGTCAGTCACCTGTTGAACCACTTGCGAAAATTCAATCTGTAAACGACGCGGCAACACCACGTTGTAATTGGATTCTAACAAGTAGGCAATACCACCTTTACCCGACTGTGAATTCACACGAATCACGGCATCGTAATCACGGCCCAAGTCTTTAGGATCGATTGGCAAGTAAGGCATATCCCAGATTTCTTCATTTTTCTGGAATTCAAAACCTTTCTTGATGGCATCCTGATGTGAACCGGAGAATGCG
Organism: Acinetobacter sp. ANC 4218; assembly: GCF_002135245.1. Classification (NCBI taxonomy): domain Bacteria; kingdom Pseudomonadati; phylum Pseudomonadota; class Gammaproteobacteria; order Moraxellales; family Moraxellaceae; genus Acinetobacter; species Acinetobacter sp. ANC 4218. Next base: position 316,550 of record NZ_NEGD01000002.1, read on the forward strand.
GTGAAGACCAAGTCGCCTGCATATGGATGGCGAGGGTGGACTGGCAAGCCGGTGCATTCTTCCACAGTAGCAATAATTTCGTTAATGTTGGAGAAATCTAGGTGCGGTGCAACACCTTGGGTATACATGTTCAAGGCCACAGCTGCCACATCGACGTTACCGGTACGTTCGCCGTTGCCAAAGACACAACCTTCGACGCGGTCTGCACCCGCCATAATCGCCAATTCAGTCGCTGCGATACCACAACCACGGTCATTGTGGCAGTGTACGGAAATAATCACACCATCACGACGCTCGATATTGCGGTGCATCCACTCGACCTGGTCGGCATAGATATTCGGGCTAGATACCTCTACGGTTGCAGGTAAGTTTAAAATGACTTTATTTTCAGGTGATGCTTCCCAGATTTCAGTCACGGCATCACAGGCTGCTTTCGCCACTTCCAATTCGGTTGCAGAGAAACATTCTGGACTGTACTGGAATACAAATTCAGTTTCAGGATATTGTGCTGCGTATTGTTTCACTTTTTGAGCAGCATTAATTGCTAACTGACGTGCACCTTCTACATCCACGTTCAAGACTTTTTGACGGAAAGTCGGAGAGTTCGAGTTGTAGATATGCACGATGGCACGTTTTGCACCGACCAAGGATTCGAAAGTACGCTGAATTAAATGATCACGCGCCTGCACTAAAACTTCAATGTACACATCATCCGGAATATGACCTTCTTCAATCAATTTACGGGTGAAGTCAAAGTCAATTTGCGATGCAGACGGGAAGCCAATTTCAATATGTTTGAAACCAATTTTCACCAACATCTGGAACATTTTGAATTTTTGATCCATATCCATCGGTTCAAAAATGGCTTGGTTACCATCACGTAAGTCGGTACTCATCCAAATTGGCGCTTTGGTAATTTCGTTATTTGGCCATTGACGGTCTGGCAAGTCTACACGCTGGTACATGCGACGATATTTTTTACTTGGATCAGCCAACATCATGAGGTAACTCCTTGAGTAGCATGGGTTGCTTTCAGTGGTAGATCACGGCAACGTACTACGAATATAGATTGTGTCTATTCTATTAATTTGCAAGCTGGGTACCTAAAAGGATGGGTCGAAAGTTATAAAAAAACCATCAATTCCTATTACTTGGCTTTATCGCAGCTTTTGCAAAGCTATAACTTAATCTTACTGGATTTATTCTGGAAATATTTTTCTTTTTTTGCATATAAAACTGGAGTGTGGGAAATATTTTCCATAAACAGCACTATTTATGGAAAATATACTCATCAGTGATGTCATTTAGCGTGGCTGTTCCCATTAATGCTATGGTAATCTCAAATTCTTCCTTCAGTATTTTAATCACATGCGCCACACCCAATGCTCCCGCAGTTGCCAGTCCATAAATATAAGGACGCCCGATGAAAACCGCCGCAGCGCCCAGGGCAATGGCTTTAAACACATCTGAACCACGGCGAATCCCGCCATCGTATAGCAGCGGAAAATCGGCCGGCAGCACTTTTTTAATCAACTGCAATGCAGTCAGTGGAGGAATGCAAGTATCTAATACACGACCGCCATGATTGGACACAATCAGGCCTTGTACGCCGTGCTGTATGGCCAGCCGGGCATCGTGCGGATTGACGATTCCTTTTAAAATAACGGGTAATGAGGTCTGTTGAACCATCCAGGCAATATCCTCCCAGGTGGGTGCAATTTTCATCAAACCATTAAATACGGGATGATCTCCCTCATGCAGTTCAGGCAAGGGAATATGCGCCGCTGTATGCGGATGCTGCATGCCTTCCGGCAAATGGAAAAATACCCGGCGTTCACGGTCACGGATGCCAGTATGCGGTGAATCCACGGTAATCACCAAGGCTTTAAAATTCTGTTGTTCTGCCAGTTTCACCAGCGCCAGCGATTTTTCCCGGTCACCTTGCCAGTACAGCTGAAACCACTTGTATGGATTGTCCTGTTTCAGTTGGCGCATGTCAGTATTGCTAAAGGTACTGAGTACCATGTTGCTGCCCAGCACTTCTGCCGCCAGTGCGGTTGCTGCTTCAGCTTCAGGATGGAACTGTTGTTGGTGTCCAATCGGGGCCAGAAAAATCGGGTGCGGATATTCCTGCCCTAAAATTTTACAGCGGGTATGACCTTGGGTCAGGTCTTTGAGCATGCGGGGTAGTAGATGAATCTGTTGAAACTGATCCAGATTGTCGCGAACACTGACCTCATCCATAGAGCCGCCTTGCAAGTACTGCCACACCATATCAGACAGATGCTTTTGTGCCTGAATTTCATAATCGGCAATAGTTTGTAAATAGGCCGGAATCTGCGAGAGGGGAGCAACGGTTTTCATAGATCTCCCCATTGGCGTAATAAATTATGATAGTGACTGGTCAAACCTAGAATTTCTTCGCTATCGCCAATCTGCTGGCGTAATTGAATAATGTTCATATCCAGGTTAAACAGCATGCTGCGCTGCCAGTCATCTTTGACCATGCTTTGTATCCAGGTACATGCCGCAATCCGTTTGCCTTGGGTCACCGCTTCCACCCGATGTAAACTAGTGGCCGGGTAGAGTATGGCATCTCCCGCATCGAGCTTTACTTCATGACTGCCATAATTGTCTTCCACAATCAGTTCACCGCCTGCATATTCATCCAGTTCAGATAAAAATACGGTGATGGAAACGTCAGTCCGAATGGCTTGTCCAATGCTGCTGGAATATTGCACGGCATTATCGACATGATTGCCATAATGCCCCTGATCCTGATAGCAGTTAAATAAAGGCGGAAGAATATGCTTGGGCAATGCCGCAGATTTGAGCAGGAGGTTGTGTTGTAAGGCCTGAAGAATTTTGGCCGCAAAGGATTGATAAGCAATGCTGTTGGGATCAATCTGTAGATTATTTTTTATTTTTTGTGCCTGAAAGCCGGCACTGTGCTGACCCTGAATCCAGGCCTGACTGTTATCTAATTGTTGTCGTAGCTCGACAACCTGCTGTTTGCTTAGAATTTCAGGAATATGTAACATCATCAGCTTGATCTGCATCCCTAACATTAATTGGATTCAAAAATAAATCATGTAGTGCATTAGGTACAGTTGCTATTTCATACACGAGGAGTCAACAGTCACTAAATCTAACACACTATATTTATACTCAATCTGCTAAGACTTGGCGAATGGCTTAAAACTTATAGTTAAAGGTTAAAGCTGCAGAACGCGGTTGTCCTAATATCACACGGCCACCGCCATTATTGAGGGTACTGATGTATTCCTTGTCTGCCAGATTATAGACATTCAAGTTGACCGAAGCGTTCTTATTCAAGCTGTAGCCCGCCATGGCATCAAATACCACATAGCCTGGAATGTTAGGCATATTCGCCGCTGCCGTGCTGTCGGTAATGACACGTTTTTGTTCGTCTACATAGCGCGCACCCAAGCCCAGTTTAAAGCCGGAAACATCATAAGTAGACCATAAGCTTGCAGTCCATTCCGGTGACCAGCGCACATTGTTGGTTCGGGTAATTGCTCCTGTGGTTGCATTCACGCTGAGCTGATCTTCTTGTTCAGTTTTCATATGAGCCACGCCGGCAGATACATTCCATGCATCCGTGATTTTGCCCACAGCACTCAGTTCAACCCCTTTCACGGTCGTTTTACCTTGTTGAATGGATTCTTGGGTAATGGCATCCTGAGTAAACTGGTTTTCATTTTCAGTGTAATAGGCAGCAGCATTGAGTGCCAGTTGATCATTGAGCAAATCCCACTTGGTGCCAATTTCATAGTGATGGGTTTCTTGCGGTTTGGCAGCAGCACTGTTAATTCCGGTTGCTGAAAGGCTAAAGTTGGCGCTTCCCGGAGGAGTCAGGGATTTGGCATAAGAAGCATATACGCTACTTTTAGCCGTAGGTTTAAATAGGCCTCCCAGTTTCCAGCTGACCAAGGTGTCATGTGCACCAAAACTAGCAGGGACCAAGCTGCTGCTACCCGATGGCAAGGTCAAAGCATCATATTCGGTGTCGTAATAGTCGACCCGTACTCCACCATTCAGCTGGAAGCGCTCGCCAAATTTAAGCGTGTCGAATAAATAGGCGGCAGCTGTATCAGTTTCACCATGGGTATAGCCCCCATTATACATCAGGCCGGGCATTGCTTCATTGCGATCTGGATCATAAAGATTGGCCCAAGATGTGGCTACTGTCGCTTGACCCGGCATTTGCGTAGCCATAGTTTTCGTATGTTGCTGTTCTTTTAAAAATTCCAAACCTGCAAGTACATCATGCTCAATGGCACCGGTTGTTAAATTCAGGTTCAAAGTACTCTGGTTAGCAAGAATCTTATTTTCCTGATCGACACCCTGACGTGAACGGTTAACTTCCCAGTCTTTTGGATCATTTGAACCATTGGTTCTTAAACCGGCTGAACCGGTATTTATCCCGGTTAAAACACGGTTCATACTGGTTTTACCCAAACGGGTGATGTTGGTCAGTTTGACCTTTTCAGCCAGATCACTTTCGATCTTTGCCGTATACATATCTGCATCGACATCTTCATGGTCATCGACGTGACCATAAAAGTTTTCGCGATTCACTTTAGGTGCTGAAGCTAAAGCAGAATCGGCATTGTAGAAACCCTTCATGCCAATAGTTGGGATACCGCCATCCGGAATATTGCGTTGACGAATATGCTGTGAATAGAGATACAGGCGGGTATCGCTATCCAGGCCAAAAGCAATCGAGGGTGCAATGGCCCAGCCGTTGTTTTCAATAAAGTCGCGGCCTTCAACGCCGCCGTCCTGTCCCATGGCATTTAAACGAACTGCAATGCCATCATTAATTACCTGATTGATATCAGCAGTCAGGCGGGCATGTTCTGCAGTATTGTAAGTGGCAGAAACTTCACGGCTATTTTCAGTCTGTGGTAGTTTGCTGACCAGGTTGATATACCCTGATGCTGCACCACGACCAGCTTCCGCACCAGAAGGGCCTTTGACCACTTCAATCTGTTCCAGGTTAAAGACATCGCGGGTGACTGCACCCAAATCGCGAATACCATCGACATAGGTAGAGGTTTGAGTCGAAAAACCGCGCATTTGAAAGGCATCGCCGGCACTGGTATTGCCATTTTCACCCAGTTGCAGGGTAATTCCCGGTGTGTTTCTTAAGGCTTCAACCAAAGACGTCGCACCTTGTTCTTTTAATAGTTCTTTTTTAATCACGGAAACGGTTTGCGGGGTATCGACCAGTGGCTGGGTATATTTTGGGGAACTGACGCTATCGGCTTTATATTTATTTTCCGCTTTAGATTCCACGGTAATGGTTGGCAGCTGGGTGACACCATTGCTTGCTGCTGCATGAGTCATGAGCGGGAACGAGGCTGCTAAGGCAACCAGTTGAGCATTTCTGTGGTGTTTACGGCTTTTGATTTGTGCCATGGTCAGTCATCCCTAGTTTCGTATAAGACAGAATTCCAATACTGTTTTGCAACTTTTGTGGTCAGTAATCTGGAACTAAAAGTGGATAGATTGTTATGGATTGTAACAATGGTGCAAATATTAATGATAATTATTATTATTTGCAATAAATTTATAGAAGATTATTCGTTTTTATTTAAAATGTGGTTTAAAAAAGCGCAGTGGATGTGCTCAATCCATTGCGCTAATGAAAAAGAATGATGATTAGGCTGGGATTTTTATACTGACTTACAATGAAATGCTTAACTCTGCTGCTCAGTTTTAGGAAAATTAAAATCATCCTCAACATTCATGCAGCACTTGAATCATGCGCTTTTCATGATTTTAAGCTTAGAGTTCAGCCCATTTACGCATTAAATTATGATAGAGATTGGTGAGTTTAATGACCTCTTCGTGCTTGTCACCCAACTGCATACGCAAGTTCTGAATGGACTGATCCAGATTAAACAGCATGTGGCGTTCCGCATCATCACGGATCATGCTTTGTACCCAAAAGAAAGACGCGAGACGGCAGCCGGAGGTTACTGGCGTGACTTCATGCACACTGGTGGAAGGGTAGAGGATCATATCGCCCGCGGGTAGTTTAACCTCATGATAGCCATAGGTGTCTTCAACCACCAGGTCGCCACCTTCATATTCTTCCGGGTCGCTTAAAAAAACCGTGCAGGATAAATCCGTTCGTAAGCGGTCATTGCTGCCACGGATACGGCGGATGGAATTGTCGACATGAAAACCAAAAGCTTCATTGTTTTCATAACGGTTAAACAGTGGCGGAATAATGTCGAGAGGAATGGCCGCAGATAAAAACAAGGGATGCTGACCCAATGATTCTAAAATGATGGTACTTAAGTGATGAGTCAGGGGATGATCTTCAGGCAGTTGCTGGTTTTGTTTGACTGTGGCAGACAGTGTACCGGCAGTGACTTTACCATTGACCCATTCAATTTTTGCCATTTCTTCACGGAAATATTGAACTTGTTCTTTACTCAGGACGTTAGGAATATGATGGATCACGACAATACACCTTTGGAAGAATGAATTCTTTTAGCTATAAAAATAGCCTCATTATTATGAGGCTATTTTAGATTAAATCCATAATTAATTTATGGTTTTAATTGAGCTTAGTATTTGAAATTTAGTGACAATACTGCGCTACGACCTTCTGCTTCAGTGGCGTAGTGAGATGCATATGCTTTAGTGAAATAGCGTTCATCAGACAGGTTATTGACATTCAATTGCAGGTCAACATTTTCGTTAACGTTGTAACGTGCCATGGCATCGTAACGTACATAACCTGGAACGTATTTGGTATTGGCCAAATCACCATAGACTTTGTCCATAGCAGTTGCACCAGCACCAAGTTGCAGTTGTGGCAGAACCTGATAGGTTGTCCAAAGTGTAGCGCTGTTTTTAGGAACATTCGGCATTTGGTTGCCGTTAAATACCGTTTGGTCAGTACAGGTTGTACCGCGACAGCTGACGCCATTCTTGGTCGCTTCACTATCAAGATAGGTATAGCCTGCACTGATCTCCCATTGATCTGTAATTTTACCGTTCAAGCCCAGCTCGATACCGTCAACTTTGCTTTCGCCAATATTACTATAAGTAGTAGGACTCAACTGGATACGCGCATTCTGCTTTTCAGTACGGAAAATAGCGGCAGTTAAATTCAAGCGATCTTGTAAAAGGTCCCATTTGGTCCCAATTTCGAAAGTCTGGCTTTCTTCAGGATCCAAGTTGCTATAATTTGCACCAATACCTTCAGAACCGTCACCAGCATCTACACCCACAGGGTTTGCAGATGTTGCATAGCTGGCATAGATTGAAGCGTTTTCAACCGGTTTAAAAGTAAGGCCTGCTTGATAAGTAAAGAAGTCAGTATCACTTTCTGTTGTTACTTTGTCGCCAGCTTGAGCTGTAGGGGTTGTTGCAGTCACAGCACTATTTCGTGCACCATAGGTCATGGTTTGCTCTGTATCAAACTTATCCCAACGCACGCCCAAATCTAAAATCCATTGTGGATGGAACTCAATGCTGTCCAGGAAGTAAACAGAAGTGGACTTGGTTTGTGTATTGTATTGGTCTGCACCTTCAGTACTGATACTTCCTGTCCATGGTCCCCGATTAGGGTTTTGAACAGCAGTACACCAGCCCGAAGCAATATCGGCAGGGCTACATTTGTTGTATTCTGCACCTGTGGCAGACAAGCCATTAATAATATATTGGGTACGATCTGTTTCTTGATCTGAATACTCTGCGCCTAAGTTAAAGCTATGCTTTAAGGCACCAGTATTGAATTTACCGGTTAATGCTAATTGGTCGGTAAAGGTATCTGTATCGGCAACACGAGAGTTTACACGTGCCCATACATTACCGGTTTTATAAATGTTCCCTTGAGAATCATCTGGGTTGGTCCACAGATAATCATTTTTAGAGTTGTTATAAACAGCTGTATTTGAAATGGTTAGATTGTCAGTCAGGTCATGTTCTAACTTGATTGTACCCACCTGATTTTCCTGTTTCTGGAAATCACGGTCTTCCCAACCGTAGTAAATGCCTTGTTTGACATCAATTGGTTTTCCTGAATATTGGGAATATCCAGTTGGGTTGTTGTAGGGTACACCTGAATCAGGGGTATCATCTGTTTTTAGGTAGTAATAATTTAAAGTTGCACGGGTAGGGGTGTCTAAACCAAAAGTAATACTTGGAGCGATCCCGGCACGTTTGTATTCAGTCCCATCGGCTTGACCTGCTTTTTCATTGTGGTGTCCTAATACTGCAACACGCGCTGCAATACCATTACCAAAATCTTTGTTGCCATCTAGGGTAATACGCTGGTAATTATCGGTACCTGCACCAACAGAGCCTTCCAAAAAGTCACCTTTTTTTGCGACTTTAGAAATCATGTTAACGCTACCACCCGCAGCACCCGCACCACTTAAAGCAGAAGCTGAACCTTTAGTGACTTCAACCTGTTCTACAGCAAACATTTCACGGTTTTGTGAAGTCGCGTTGCGCACACCATCGACATACATGGAACTTTCTGAGTTATAACCGCGAATAAATGGACGGTCACCATTCGGGTTACCCCCTTCACCAGCCCCTAAAGTAATACCGGGCACTGTACGCAAAGCATCGCTTAAAGTTGTCACTTGAGTATCTTCAATCAATTGCTTTGAAATTACAGAAACTGATTTAGGCGTATCCAGCAAAGGAGCAACAAACTTGGAGTTGGCAGATTGGTCTACTTTTAAACCTTGAGCTGTTTCTGCTTCCGCCTGAGTATGAATAGTTTCAAGTTGAGCAACTTGATCTTGTGCAAATGTATTCGCTGACATCACTGAAAGTGAGGAAACAATCGCAGAAGATACGATTTTTTTGCGTGTTTTAATGAAGGCCATTTCGAACTCAAAAGGGTACTGTGAAAATGTATGAGAATAATAATGATTCTTATTTTTTATCACTATGAGTTATAATTGTAATTGGTAATCATTTTTAAGTTATCAATTTGTTTTTTGAATCAAATAATGTGGCTATTTAAAGTTAATTTATTGATTTATATATGTATCTTATATTTTAATGGTTTTTCTATTTTTAATTGGGAATATTGATGTTAATTTTTTTAACAGTGATATAGCCAATTACCAACAAAAATTTCATTTTGTATTCAATGTTTATGCTGAGTCCAAGCGTGTAATTCTACTTTTAAAGGCTATTCCTGATTTTAAGTAAATAATCTTTTTCGTAAAAAATAAAAACAGGGAATGCGATCATGAAATTTCTACTCAAAAGAGCTTTTTGCAGGAGGAACAGGGGATTTAGACAAAAATTATGAACTGTGGCTAAAACAGGGCTGAATGAGAACCACAAAAGATAGCCAGAAAAAATACTGAAATAAAAAGTATCAAACAGCGAAAAATAGGCGAAAGCGGTAAAAAAATATAGAAAATGGCGATGTTTATGCACTACAGATGTTCAAAGTTGTAATTAAGCCAGACTTTTATGATCAGAATACTTAAAATTTAATGGTTAAAACATCCGGTTTTGTATATCTTTCAATGTTGTCATATAATGTGGCACTTTCAAAATTGCAATTACTATTTCTATATCGAGGAAGCCATGCAAGTAACTTCTGAAGCGGTTTCGGGCGTTGCCCGTCGTTTAAATGTATCTGTACCGACGAGCCGTGTGAACGAGCAATTTGAAGCTCGTTTAAAACGCACTGCTAAAACTGTGAAGATCAACGGCTTCCGTCCAGGTAAAGTGCCTTTAAATGTAGTACGTCGTGAATATGGCGCAGGTATTTATCAAGAAGTTGTGAACGATGTAATTCGTGACACAGTATTCGAAGCGATTCAACAAGAGAAAATCAATGCTGTTGGCATGCCAAACATTGAAAAAGTTGAAAACAAAGAAGACGCTCTTGTTTATGAAGCAACTGTAGAAGTTTATCCAGAAGTTGAAGTGAAATTTGACGGCTTGGAAGTTGAACGTAAAGCAACTGAAGTCAACGACAAAGACGTCGATCAAATGATCGAAAACCTTCAAAAGCAACGTGCAAGCTGGACTGAAACCAAAGGCATGGCTAAAAAAGACATGCAAGTTACTTTCGACTTTGAAGGTACTGTAGACGGTGAAAAATTCGAAGGCGGTGCTGCTGAAGACTTTAAACTGGTTCTAGGTTCTGGTCGTATGATCCCTGGCTTCGAAGACGGTATCGTTGGTATGAAGAAAGGCGAAGAGAAAGTAATTGATGTTACTTTCCCTGAAGACTACCAGGCTGAAAACCTTGCGGGTAAAGCTGCTCAATTCAAAATCACTGTGAAGCTAGTTGAAAAACAAAAACTTCCAGAAGTTGATGCTGAATTCTTGAAAATCTTCGGTCTAACTGAAGAAGAAGGCGTTGAAAAATTAAAAGCTGACGTTCGTAAAAACATGGAACGTGAAGTGAAAAATGGTCTTCGTAATCAGGTAAAAGGCGCGACTTTCGATGCACTTGTAGCTGCAAACGAAGTTGAAGTTCCTGCTTCTATGTTGTCTCAAGAAATTGACCGTCAACGTCAACAAATGATTCAACAGTTCACTCAACAGTTTGGTGCTCAAGGTGCAAAAGCATTTGACAGCAGCATGCTTCCAGATGAGTTGTTCAAAGAACAAGCTGAAAAATCTGTAAAACTTGGCGTGTTGGTGAGCAAGGTTTTAGCGGACGCTAAAATTGAAGTTGATGCTGCTCGCGTTGAAGCTTACATCGAAGACATGGCTTCTTCTTACGAAGACCCAACTGAAGTGATTGAATACTTCAAAAATGACAAACAGCAACGTGCTCAAATCGAAGCTGTTGTATTAGAAGATCAAGTAGTTGATCACATCTTGGCATCTGCTAAAGTGACTGACAAAAAAGTAAGCTATGAAGACTTATTGAAAGAGCAACAAGCTCGTCAACAAGGCTAAGCTTAGCTGACCGAAAAAAGGCGCATCATGCGCCTTTTTTTATGTACAGGCTTATCGTGACCTGTCCTGAATTCACAATGCTTATATAAAAAATATCTGTTATTTAATTGGGAATATTTTGCATTTTCGGCAATTATCCCTCATATTGTGACTATGAGTTGAGTAACAAAAAATTTAGGAATAAATAACGTATGTATGTTCCAACAATTGATAACGCTTTAGTGCCAGTGGTGGTTGAACAGTCTTCTCGTGGTGAGCGTTCTTTCGATATTTTCTCACGTCTTTTGCGTGAACGCGTCATCTTCTTAACCGGTGAAGTTGAAGACAACATGGCAAATTTAATTGTTGCTCAAATGTTGTTTTTAGAAGCAGAGAACCCAGATAAAGATATACACCTCTATATTAATTCACCAGGAGGTTCAGTGACTGCAGGTATGGCCATTTACGATACCATGCAATTCATTAAACCGGATGTCGTGACATATTGTATGGGACAGGCAGCCTCTATGGGTGCATTCCTGCTTAATGCAGGTGCTAAGGGTAAACGTTATTGCCTGGAAAATGCCCGTGTGATGATTCACCAGCCACTAGGTGGTTTCCGTGGTCAGGCATCGGATATTGAAATTCACGCGCGTGAAATTCTATTTATTAAAGAACGTTTAAACCGTTTAATGGCAGAGCATAGTGGTCAAGACTATGAAACTGTTGCCAGAGATACTGACCGTGATAACTTTATGACAGCACAGGCTGCTAAAGAATACGGTCTCGTGGATGAAGTACTTACTAAACGTCCATAATTTTCAGATTTTTATATTGGAGTGAATATGTCCGATCATCCTCAAGGACAAAAGCATTGTTCATTTTGCGGTAAAACGCAGTCTGAAGTCGGGAAACTGATTGCAGGTGAGGACGCTTACATCTGTAATGAGTGTGTGGACGTATGCCTAGATTTAGTCCAAACCAGCCAGCAAGTTGAATCGGGCGATTGGGCGAGCAAACCGTTGCCTAAGCCACACGAAATTCGTGCCGCACTTGATCAATATGTCATTGGTCAGGATGTTGCCAAGAAAACGCTTTCAGTTGCAGTGTATAACCATTACAAGCGTCTAAAAGTGACCCATAGCGGCCATAAGCATGATGATGCGGTTGAACTGGCAAAAAGTAATATTTTACTGGTTGGACCAACAGGTTCAGGTAAAACTTTGCTGGCACAAACTTTAGCGCGTTTGCTTGATGTTCCATTTGCCATGGCCGATGCGACCACTTTGACCGAAGCGGGTTATGTCGGTGAAGATGTGGAAAACATCGTACAGAAGCTGTTGCAAAAAGCCGACTATGATGTAGAAAAAGCGCAAAAGGGTATTATCTATATCGACGAGATTGACAAGATTACCCGTAAATCTGAAAACCCGTCGATTACCCGTGATGTATCTGGTGAAGGTGTCCAGCAGGCGTTGTTGAAAATGATCGAAGGTACGGTTGCCTCAATCCCGCCACAAGGTGGTCGTAAGCATCCGCAGCAAGAGTTCATTCAGATTGATACCTCAAATATCCTGTTTATCTGTGGCGGTGCCTTCTCTGGTCTAGAGAAAATCGTGCAACAGCGTCAGGAAAAAGGCGGGATCGGTTTCACTGCTGAAGTGAAGAACAAAAATGAAACCCGAAAGTTGTCTGATTTGTTCCGTCAGGTTGAAGCAACAGACTTGGTGAAATTTGGCTTGATTCCAGAATTTATTGGCCGTTTGCCGGTCATCGCAACTCTGGATGAGCTGGATGAAGAAGCCTTGATGCAGATTCTGACTGAGCCAAAAAATGCCTTAACCCGTCAATATCAATATTTGTTTGATATGGAGCATGTGGATCTGGTATTTGAAGATTCAGCATTACGTGCCGTAGCGAAAAAAGCTTTGGAACGTAATACCGGTGCGCGTGGTCTGCGTTCAATTCTGGAAAATGCATTACTTGAAACCATGTATGATTTACCAAGCCGTACCGATGTCGGGACTGTGATTGTGAATGATGCAGTGATTGCAGGTGAAGCAAAACCGGTGTTAAAAGCAGAACGTCAGCCTAAATCAGAAACTGAAAATGCGGCTAAAGTAGATTTAAAAGTGATAAATTCTAAATCTGCTTAATTCGCTATTCGTCAGAAACGCGCGGAAAACTTGTGTTTTCGCGCGTTTTTTATTTCCAAAAATAAAACCTAATGTTAATCTCAAGAACTCGGCGTGGACGTCGAAATAAAATCAATATATAGCAAACAATGAAGTGCTTAATTCAGTTTAGTACAAAAATAAAAAAATACGCGGTGAGGGAAAATCATGCGTGGAGTCTGTATTGCAGTCTGTGCAAGCTTTATTTTATTGGGATGCCATGGCAAATCTGCTATGGAGCACACTCAAGCGACATCGACCTTAAAACCTGTCAATACTGAACATGAACCGGGATTGTTGGAACAGTACCGTTTTGGCATGTTTAGCATTGGTGCTTGGGTTAATCAAAAGATAGGACAGCGCTTTCAGCCAGTTCAGGCACAGAACGATCAGGCAGCCATTGTTTATTTATACCGTCCTGATAGTAAGTGGAACCGTCAGGAAATTGTGGCATCCAGCTTGTTTATCAATAGTGAACGTATTCCAAGTTTATTAAACAATCATTATTACTGGGTTGAACTGCCTGCCGGAACTTATCGCATCTCCACCAGCCGCCCCGTGGGTGTGCAGCATTTCCAAAAGCCCAAATATCTGGATTTTACCGTACAGGCAGGACAGTCTTATTTTATTAAGTATGATGAAGAAAACTTAACTACCCGTCGTGAAGTTTCAGGGCCTTTAATCTTGATGCCGGAAAAAACGGGCTTAAATGAAATCGCCTATACTCAGCTGAAGTCAGAAAGTTATAACTTTGTTGCGCTAGATCAAAATACCGGGAAGCAGCGCAAGAAAGCACAAAAACTGAAACCTGCAAAATATGATCCAGCGGAAGATGTGCAACTGACCCAACCGTTTAAGATTTGGAATCCACTGACGTGGTAATCGTCTTAATATAAAAAAAGCACCCTAATGGGCACTGCTGTCCCATAGTTTGCTTTAAATAAAAAAACCTGAGTCTAAATAGTTAAAATATGAGTGCAAACAAACACTTTAACTATAAAGGACTCAGGTTTTGTCACATCAGAATACCGTATTTCATCAATTACTCAAACCCATTTTAAGACAAGATTTTGAACGTCTGGCTAAACTGCACCACTCTGGGCAAAAATTAAGATCAGCCACCCGCTGGGATCAGTTTGTTGCCATATTGATGTCCCAACTTTCTTGTCGGCAAAGCTTAAGA